>JAUNCU010000022.1:12984-22213 GCA_030526455.1 Bacteroidales bacterium
GATGCCGAAACAAAACTGCCGACCTAGAAATTTTGTGTTACGTTTAATCCTCCTTCTTCACGTCAGAACCAGTCTGCACTGCGTCCTGCATGGTTGGGTAAATCATTGTGGCGTCGATCACAATCTTCACGCCATCAGCGATTTCAAGCATAACGGTTCCGTTAGATTCGATTTTGCGAATGCGGCCATGGATACCACCGGCAGTGATCACCTTGTCGCCAGCCTTCAAACCTTCACGAAACTTCTTCATCTCCTTTTGTTTCTTGCTTTGAGGGCGAATCATAAAGAAATAGAAAATTGCGATGAGCGCAACAATCATGATAATGCTGCCCATGCCACCGCCTTGAGCGGGTGCGGCTTCAAGCAAAATGTAATTCAACATCATAAACTGATTTTAATAATATATATATATGTAAATAATTTGTTTTCTCTTATTTCACGATCACCTTGTCGGCGCGCAGTTGCTTCACCACGGCGTTCAAGATACCGTTCACAAACTGGCCACTCTTAGGGGTGCTGTAGTCTTTCGCGAGTTCGATGTATTCGTTGAGCGACACATTCACTGGGATGCTTGGGAAATTGCGCATCTCGGTGAGGGCTGCACACATCACCAGGCGGTCCATGAGCGCGATGCGTTCAGTGTCCCACTTGTCGGCGGGCACAAACTTGTCGATAAAGGCATTGTTTTCTTCCATTTCGGCAACGATCTTCACCAGCAGTTGTTCGCCGAAGTGGCTGTCTTCATCGTCCTTGAACTGAGGCAGAATAGGTGCTTCCTCACCATCTTCAAATCGGCGGATAGTCTTGAGCACAAATTCGCCCATAATCTGAAGGTCGTCGTCGGTGAAGAACACACTCATCGACTGCAGGTGTTCCAGCAGATTATCGTCGACGAGCACCACCTTCTTCATGAGTTGATACCACACTTCGCCATCTCTGATGAGCGTAGTCTTAGGCATCTCCATATATTCCTGATATTCTTCCGAACGCAGAATCTTGTCGAGCAGCAGGCGCATGAAGAGTTCGTCGTCGCGCCAGTTGATCTTGTTTTCGGCCACAAAGTCGGCCAGGGTAAGATCGGCACGGAGTTTCTGCACAAACTCATTTTCCACGAAGCGCATGTTGGGGTTGAGGTCTTCCTCGGTGGGCAGGAACTTATGCTTAGCCTCATCGAGACGCAATTCCTGAACATCGGTAAGGTCGATCATCAACTGCAGCAGCGCGTTGTAGAGTTCATACGACTTGTCGAGACTCTTCTGCAGTTCTTTCTTAGCATTCGCTAAAGTCATGGCATCTTTCGAAACCATGTAGGCGTACAGCATCTGTACGACTTTCACTCTTATAAGGACACGATTAATCATCTATATTGAAAATTTTTTGCAAAGTTACCAAAAAGAATAGAAATAGGGCAAGAAAATGGTTATGATTTCACATTTTGCCCATCGTCGAGACGCTGACGCACCACCTCGTAGATCATGATACCGCCAGCCACCGACACGTTGAGCGAATTGATTTCGCCAAATTCAGGGATCGCCACCAGCGTGTCGCAGAGTTTCAGCACGTCGGCAGAGATGCCAGTGTCTTCAGCGCCCAGCACAATTGCCACAGGGCCTGTAAAGTCGGCTTTCGTGTAGTTTAAGTCGGTCTTTTCAGAAGCGCCCATCACCTTGAAACCGCTGTCGCGCAGATATTTCACCGCCTTCACGAGATTGCGCTCCCGGCACACAGGCAGGTAATTGAGCGCGCCAGCCGAAGTTTTCACAGCATCGGCGTTCACACTCACACTGTTGCGCTCAGGAATCACGATGGCATTCACGCCGGCGCATTCACAGGTGCGGGCAATGGCGCCGAAATTCCTCACGTCGGTCACACCGTCGAGCACCACGATGAAAGGATTGATGCCATCGTCGAACAAAGCGGGCACCACATCGTCGACGTGGTAATAGTCGACAGCGGCCATGAAGGCAATCACGCCCTGGTGATTCTTGCGGGTAACGCGGTTGATGCGCTCGATGGGCACACGCTGCACGGGCACATTATATTCACGAGTCACACTCAGCAACTCGCTGGCAAGTTCGCCTCTAAGGTCCTTCTTCATCATCACCTTATCCACTTGCTTGCCCGATTCGATGGCTTCGATCACGGCACGAATGCCGAAAACTACTTGAGATTTATCTGTCATTTTTTTGATTCAATTAAAGATTTTGCATTGTCGATAGCGGCCTGGTTCACATCCTTGCCACTAAGCATACGCGCAATTTCAAGCACATGCTCTTGCTCGTTGAGCGCCTTCACGTGGGTGAGAGTAGTGTTGGCGTCGTCGGCCTTATACACCATCAAGTGGTGCGAGCCGTGAGCGGCCACTTGAGGCAGGTGGGTGATGGCCAGCACTTGAATGCGGGTGGCGATATCGCCCATCATCTCCCCTATCTTGTTGGCCACGTCGCCCGAGACGCCAGTGTCCACCTCATCGAAAATGATGGTGGGCAAATTCATCGAGCGAGCGATAATCGACTTGATAGAGAGCATCAGACGTGAAATTTCACCGCCCGACGCCGTATCTTTCACAGGCAGCAGCGCCTGATTCTTGTTGAAGGCAAAGAGGAATTCCACCGCATCGGCTCCACTGGGCGTGAAATCAGTGGCAGAGAATTGGATATCGAAAGCGAGATTCTTCATGCCCAGGGCTTGCGCCAGAGGTTTCAACTCGGTCACAAACTTTTGCGCCGCCGCTTTACGGGTCTTCGTAAGGGTGGCAGCCAGGGCCTTCACTTTCGCCTTCTGCGCTTCGAGGAGTTTTTGCAGTTCGGCTATCTGGTCTTCGCTGCAATTGATGAGCGAGAGTTTCTGCTCATAGGTGCGCTGCACCTCGAGCAACTCATTCACAGTCGACACGCTGTGCTTACGCTCCAATTCGTAGATGGCATTGAGTCTCGATTCCACATATTCCAGTTGGCGAGGGTCGTCCACGAGCGAATCGTCGACGTAGGCGATCGACTGTGCGATATCCTTCAGTTCCACCATCACAGCCTGGGCGCGCTCGCTCATGCCTTCAATCTCCGAGAGATTTCGCTCGGTGGCCTGAATGCGCTGCGCAATGGTAGAGAGTTGGCCCAGCACCGAATTATCCTCGCCGTTGAGCACCGAGGAAATCATCCAGAGATTCTGCTTAATCTCCGAAACGTTGCTCAACTTCTTCTGCAAGTTTTCCAGTTCAACATCCTCATCCTCTGCAAGTTTCAAATCCTCAAACTGCGTGAGTTGGAAACGGATATAATCTTCCTCAGCCTTGGTCTTTTCCAGATTTTCCTGCTGCTCAGCGAGTTGCTTCTGTAAGTTTTTATAGCATATATATTCCACATTATATTGTGAAGCAGCATCCTTGTTGGCAGCAATACTGTCGAGAACCGAAAGTTGGAAAGCCGGTTTGGAGAGGAGCATGTTGCTGTGCTGGGAGTGGATATCCACCAGGCGGGAAGTGAGTTCCTTCAGCAGAGAGATATTCACGGGCGAATCGTTGACAAAGGCGCGTGAGCGGCCGGTGGCACTGATTTCGCGGCGCACGATGCACTCGTGCTCCCAGAAGTCGATTTCATTGACGGTGAAATAACTTTCAAGGTCATATGCAGCGATGTCGAACGAAGCCTCCACCACCACCTTATTTTCAGGATTCCGCACCGAGCGCGACTCGGCACGTTCGCCCAGGATAAGCGAGAGCGCACCCAGGATGATTGACTTACCGGCGCCCGTCTCACCCGTGATGATGGTGAGGCCGTCGTCGAAGCGAATTTCCAGTTCGTCGATCAAAGCATAATTGGATATGTACAATCGTGTAAGCATGGGCTTATCGTTAGTTGTTTTGCTCTTCTTTCTTGATTTTGTCTAAGCGAGTCTGCTCGGTGGGCCACAGCGGATAGAGCGTTTCATACACCGCAGCCTTCTCAGTGAGATTGGCCTTAGAATAGACATTCACCAGTTCGTCGAGTTTGGCGTCCTTAAACATCGACAGGCACACCGACATGGGCGCCGCATCGTAGATCTTCTTCAGAATCTCGAGCGACTGCGTTATCACCTGGCGGCCCTTGTCGGCACTCACCACCATTTGATCGAGGCCCAGGCGGTGGTAGTTGTAGAGCACCTCACGGATGCCCGAGGTGGTTTTGTCGGTGAAAGCGCTCAGCACCGCGCTGCGGTTTTTGGTGTCTTCAAACGCCTTCCAGCCGCTCTCGCCACTGCTCTGCGCCATTCTCACCACATTGGCAGCCTTCTCGTAGTAAGGGTCGCCGCCACGCATTGAGAACGTGTCGAAGTCCATGCCTATGATCATGAAGGCATAGAAATTGAGGATGGCAGTGAGATTACTTTGCATATCCTGCTCAGAATACACCAGCGGCTCATTCTGCTCGTAGGTGAAATCAATCTTGGTGTCTTTGAAATTGATCACCGTGGTGGTGTAGGAACTGTTATAAACAGGGCGTTGCGACTGAATCTGCAGGTCGCCCGAAACCTTTCCCCCACCATCGTCGTAAGAACTCACGGTGAGAAACAGTTTGCATTGAATCTTCTCATTGTTGCCAAACTGCGCGTCGGTCCACTTCGTGGTGTTCATATACTCGGCAATAGCCTGCTGAAGCGTGGTAAAGATTTCTTTATTCGCGTTCTGCACCTTGCTGGTGTTGATTTCCACCTCGCAGTTGAGTTCCTGGGCGCGCATGCTGAAGCACGAGCACAGCACAAAAGCCAGGGCTTGGAGCAGGATTCTTCTTGTGTTCATAACAGCACTATCATTTAGATTGAACAATTCATTTTCCCGTGCGGGCTCTCATATAGATTTTGGTGAGCACATTCTTGGTGTCTTGAGGGAAATCGCCCTTCATCATCCAGCCGTAGTAGCCGGTGTCTTTGAGGAGCACATCCTGCACCGGAGTACCTTTGTACTTGCCAAAATTAAAGACTTCCACACCTTTATCGTCGTAGATAAAGCGACCGGCGAGATCCACGTTGCGGTTTTGTGAAGAGAAGGTAGAAAGGAATTCCACCTCATTCTGCAGCGTGGGATACTTGTCGAGTTGCGCCTTGAGCACCTCGTAGGTGGCGCGGGTGTCGGCATCGGCAGAGTGCGCGTCCTCCAGTTCCTTTCCGCAGTAGAATTTGTAGGCGGCCACCAGGTTGCGCTGCTCCATCTTGTGGAAGATGGTCTGCACATCCACAAAGCGGCGCTTCGAGAAATCAAAGTTCACGCCCGCATTGAGGAATTCCTCCTGCAGCATGGGAATGTCGAAGCGGTTGCTGTTGAAGCCCGCCACGTCAGCACCCTCAAAGACGGCAGCCAGTTCGCGAGCCACCTGCTTGAAGGTGGGGCAATCCTTCACATCGTCGTCGGTGATGTGATGCACAGCCGACGACTGCTCAGGAATGTGCATGCCGGGATTGATGCGCAGCGTCTTCGACTCCTCGGTGCCATTGGGGCACACCTTGATGTAGGAGATTTCCACAATCTTGTCGGTAGTGATATTCAACCCAGTGGTTTCGAGGTCGAAAAACACGAGCGGTTTCTTTAAGTTGAGTTCCATTGATGAATTTAGCCGGTTAAGATTAAAGCATCATAGGCATGAGGAGAACGAGGAGTTCTTCGTTTTCTTTCTGCTCCACTGGCAGGAAGAGGCCAGCGCGAGTGGGATCCATCAGTTGCACCGAAACATTCTCGGCATCGATATTGTTGAGCACGTCGATGATGTTTTCGTCGTTGAAACCGATAGCCATTTCCACGCCATTGTATTCGCAGATGATGCGTTCTTCAGCCGAAGTTGAGTAGTCGATATCCTGGGTTGACATGAACACCTCGTCGGGGCGCATTTCGAGTTTCACGAGACCGCTCGAAGAGGTGAACACCGACACGCGGCGGAGCGCATTGAGCAACTGCACGCGGTCGATCGACACGTTGTATTGGTTGGCGGTGGGAATCACCGAGTTGTAGTTAGGATAGCGTCCGTTCACAAAGCGGCAGGTGAGTGAGTAATCGTCGGTTTCGAAAGTAGCGCTCTTGCTGTCGACGGTCACATTCACGTCGCCCTCCTTCTTCTCGAGGATGCTGCTCAGGATGGCGGCAGGCTTTGAAGGAAGGATGAACGAGAGTTCGAGATTGGTGGGGAGGTTGAGTTTGCGGTAACGCACGAGTTTGTGGGTGTCGGAAGCCACAAACACGATTTCATCGGGCTTGATGTCCCAGAAGATACCCATCATCACTGGGCGCATTTCGTCGACGCCCACAGCGAAGATGGTTTGCTGAATACCTTCCACCACAGTTTTGCAAGGCAGGGTGAACATCTTGGGTTCTTCTTCGCTTGGAGCCTTGGTGGGGAACTCGTTGCCGTTCACACCGATGAAGTTGAACTTACCGTGGAGGTAAGTGATGTTGATTTCCAGGTTGTCATCGTTCACGTCGAAGGTGAGCGCCAGGTCGGGGAGTTGCTTGAGCAGGTCGAGCAGTTTCTTCACATTGGCTGCGAATTTGCCCGCGCCTTCAGGGTTCTGCACCTGCACGGTGGTGGTGAGGGTGGTTTCTTGGTCGCTACCGGTAATCACCAGTTTATCGCCTTCAAGGTTGAACAAGAAGTTGTCGAGAATCGACAGTTTGTTCTTGGAATTCACTACTTTGCTCACTGCTGAGAGGTGAGAAAGTAAAAGTTTGCTTTGAATGTTGAATCTCATATATGCTATAATTAGAATTTGATAATTTCTACGTAATGCGAAACTGTTTTTATTTAACTTACAAATATACTAATTATTGGCGAAATGCGCACAAAAAAGGCCGCCCAAAATCAATTGGACGGCGCTTTTTTAATAATATTTTCGGGTTTATTACATTACGCCGCGTTCGCGGAGTTTCTTTTGCCAATTCCAGGCGCTGAGCATGGTGTCTTCGATAGAGGCTTCAGCCTTCCATCCGAGCACTTCATTCGCCTTCTTTGGGTCGGCCCAAATCTTCACGATGTCGCCATCACGACGGCCCACAATCTTGTGGGGAACCTTCACGCCAGTGGCGGTTTCAAAGGCGTTGATGAGTTGGAGCACAGAGAGCCCCTCGCCGGTACCGATATTGAATACCTCAAGTTTGTCGTCGCTCTTGTCGCCGAGCATGCGCTCGAGTGCAACGACGTGAGCCTTAGCGAGATCCACCACATTGATAAAGTCGCGGATGCACGAACCGTCGGGGGTGTCGTAGTCGTTGCCAAACACGCTCAACTCCTTGCGCACGCCGATGGCGGTCTGTGTGAGGTAAGGCACCAAGTTTTGTGGCACACCATTGGGCAACTCGCCGATTTCTGCCGATGGATGGGCACCGATAGGATTGAAATAACGGAGCAAGATGGCCTTGATGGGCGAACCGCTATTCACCACGTCGGTAATAATGTCTTCGCTCATCTGCTTGGTGGCGCCATAAGGCGAGGTAGCCTTCTTGGTGGGCGCATCTTCGGTGATGGGGTTGGCATCGGGTTCGCCATACACGGTGCACGACGAAGAGAACACAAAGCCCTTCACGCCATAGACGGGCATCAAATCGAGGAGATTGATGAGAATGTTGAGGTTATTGCGATAGTAGAGGATAGGCTTCACAATCGACTCTCCCACTGCCTTGCTAGCGGCAAAGTTGATGATGCCGTTGATGCCAGGATTAGCCTTAAACAATTCATGCAGCGTGTTGATGTCGGTGCAGTCGCCCTCCACAAACACGGGGCGGATACCGGTAATCTTTTCAATGCCGTCGAGCACGCCGATGTTGCTATTCGAGAGGTTGTCGATGATTACCACTTCATAGCCCGACTGCTGCAATTCCACGGTGGTGTGTGAGCCGATGAAGCCCAAACCGCCAGTAACAAGAATTTTTCCTTTCATTTTGATTATTTATTTAATTCCGAAATAATATGATTCACAATTCTGCCACACGCCTTGCCGTCGCCGTAAGGGTTGGTGGCCTTGCTCATGGCATCGTATTGCTCCTTGCTGTCGAGCAACGCACGCATGTGCGACACGATTTTATCGTAGTCGGTGCCCACGAGTTTCACGGTGCCAGCCTCGAGCGCTTCGGGGCGCTCGGTGGTATCGCGCATCACCAGCACGGGTTTTCCCAAACCTGGCGCCTCCTCCTGGATGCCGCCGCTGTCGGTGAGCACGATGGTGGATTTCTCCATCAGATACACGAAATCGAGATACTCAAGCGGCTCAATGAAGAAAAGATTGCTCGCAGCATCGAGTTTGTCGCCAAACACCTCCTTGATGGGACGGCGCACATTGGGGTTGAGGTGCATAGGATACACGAAATCCACCTCGGGATAGGCGTCGGAGAGCGTCTTGATGGCGTTGCAGATGTTCTTGAAGCCGTTGCCGAAATTCTCGCGGCGATGGCCGGTGATGAGCACCAGGCGTCGGCCACCCTCATCGAGGCGACTCACGTCGTAGCCGTTGGCCTTCAGGCGATCGCTGAGCGAAGCCGAGAGAACGACGTCGGTGTTGATGCGGTTCACCACCATGTGGAGGGCGTCGATCACGGTGTTGCCCGTGACGATGATCTTCTCCTCTCCCACTCCCTCATCGAGCAGATTCTGGCGGCTCAGAGGCGTGGGCGAAAGGTTGAACGTGGTGATGCGTCCCGTGATTTGGCGGTTCATCTCTTCAGGCCATGGGCTGTAGATGTTGTGGGTGCGAAGACCCGCTTCCACGTGGCCCACGGGAATCTGCTGATAGAACGCGGCAAGGGCTGCTGCCATGCTGGTGGTGGTGTCGCCATGCACGAGCACTACGTCGGGCGCGGCTTCCTTGAGCACATCGCGCATACCGAGAATCACGCGCGAAGTGATATCGTAAAGGTCTTGGCCCGATTTCATGATGTTTAGGTCGTAATCAGGTGCTACGTCGAAGATAGAGAGCACCTGGTCGAGCATTTCACGATGCTGACCAGTGACACACACTATGGTTTCTACCTCTTCGGGGTGTTTCTGAAACTCCTTCACCAGAGGGCACATTTTAATGGCCTCAGGGCGAGTGCCAAAAACAAGCATCACTTTTTTCTTCATGTTTAAACAGTAGTTGAGTATAAAAATACATGCATTTTCGGTGTGGGATACAGCGCCGTTATCGAGCGCCCTCCCCGACCGAAAATGCAAATTTAGTATTTTTTTCCGATATGCGCAAATGCCTATTTGCGAGACACCTTGAATATTGTGCCTTC
>JAUNCU010000023.1 GCA_030526455.1 Bacteroidales bacterium
CTCCAGTCGGTGCCCGACGACCAGCGGTAGGGGTTCACCCATGCGTGGCATTCCATACCGCGCTTGTGGCATTCGTCGATTACGAATTGCAGCGGGTCGTAACTAGGTGCCTGTCCGCGCTTGCCGGTGAGGTAACTCGACCATGGTTCGTAACTTGATTTATACATGGCGTCGCACATCGAGCGCACCTGGAAGTTGACGGCGTTGAAGTTGTTGCGCTTCAGCGAGTCGAGCATGCGAATCATCGATGCCTTCTGCACCTCGGCGTTCATGTTGTTGGCTTCGTTGTCGTTAGCGTCGCGAGGCCAGTCGAGCGCCCACACGGTAGCCACCCATGCCGAACGGAATTCGCGCTTGGGCACGCTGTAGGTTGCGGCTTGCACCGCAAAAGCGAATAGCAGCAGTGCTGCCAGAGTCAAATTTTTGATTTTCATTTTTTTTGTGAGGTATAAAAGTTGATTAGTTGATATTGTTATCCAGTTGATGGCGCTATTGCACGAAGGCGGGGGCGTATTCGTTGCCGAAGCGGTCGAGCGGACACACGGCGAAGCGGTAGCCCGAGCGCAGGTGCTTGGGAATGGTGTAGGTCACTTCCTCGGCGCGCGTGTCGGGGTTGTAGACCATGCCCAGCAGGTATTGCACATCTTGCTTAAATTGCGAAGGCTCCACATCGGCGGGGATGGCGTAGACGGTGTAGCGCAGGCGTGGGATGAGTTGCCACTTGAGCACCGTGCCCTCGTGCTTGAGGAAGTTGATCACGGGTGCTTTGCGGGCGGGGTGGTTACGCCAGGGGGTGATGGGCACCAGCGATGGGTGCTGATACACCGTGCGCTTGAGGTAGTGGCATAGTTGCTCGCTGAGGGTGGGCTTGTTGTAGAGGTTGCGCACCGACCAGAAGATGGTGCCGCACTGGTCTTTGGCGCAGTGCTTGCGCAGCAGTTGCATTTCGGTGGCCCATTCGGGGAATTCGCTGGTCGACACCAGTTTGTCGATGGCCATCGACACGAACGCCTGGCGACCGAAGTGGCGTGCCGTCTGGCACCACCATGGCGCCACGAGGCCGAAGTCGGCGCGTCGGTTTCCTATTTTCCAATACACCTGTGGGGCGATGAAGTCGATCATCTTGCCTTGCAGCCATCCCACGGGGTCGGAGAAGATGCCGTTGTATTGCCAGTCGCTGCCCGAGGGGCATGGGTCGATGCCATATTTGTCGGCCAGCGCCTTGCTGGTGCAGGCCACGCCGGCGGGCGAGATGCCGTAGCGCACCCAGGGCTTTTCCTTCTGAATCATTTCATACACAGCCTTCACCATGCGGTTCACATTGTCGCGACGCCAGTCGGCGAGGCTCAGCGAGGTGCCTGAGTTTTGCCAAGTCTTGTAGTCGGGGGCGGCCACGGTCGACGAGATGCCTTCGGGGTAGAAGTAGTCGTCGTAGAGGATGCCGTCGACGTCGTATTTTGTCACCACCTCGCGACACACGTTCACGATGCGGTCGATGGTCCATTGCTGGGCGGGGTCGAGGATGTAGAATTTGCCCCATTTGAGCAAGTGCTGTCGGGCTTCCTGGTCGCGCTCGGTGTTCCACATTGTGGTGATGGCGAAGCGGTAGGGGTTGATCCAGGCGTGGAGTTCCATGCCGCGCTTATGGCACTCGCTCACGGCAAACGCCAGCGGATCGTAGCCGGGGTCTTTGCCGCGCTTGCCGGTGAGGTAACTCGACCAAGGTTCATAACTGGAGCGGTAGAAGGCGTCGCTCATAGAGCGCACTTGCAGATTGATGGCGTTGAAATTGCTGTTGCGCAGCGAGTCGAGCATGCGCGTGAGTTCGGCCTTCTGGCTGGCGGCCGATGTGCCTGCCTTGGGCCAGTCGATGCCCCACACCGTCGACACCCATGCCGA
Source organism: Bacteroidales bacterium (assembly GCA_030526455.1). Taxonomy (GTDB): domain Bacteria; phylum Bacteroidota; class Bacteroidia; order Bacteroidales; family Muribaculaceae; genus Sodaliphilus. The sequence goes on from JAUNCU010000023.1 coordinate 1,900, forward strand.
GCGCAATTCGCGCTTGGGCGGGAGCGTGTTTTGAGGCAATCGCTGGGCGCACGCCGTGAGGGCGATGCACAGCAGCAGGGAGTATGCGATAAGTCGTTTCATGCAGTTTATTGAATGTTGAAAAGTAGTTTTGCGTTGCGGGTGGTGATCTGGTCGAGTGTGGCGGTGTCGATCCCCATTTCGCTGGCCACGAAATCGAGCACGTGGGCAGTGAAGGCGCTCTCGTTGCGCTTGCCGCGCTTGGGCACGGGGGCAAGGTAGGGCGAGTCGGTTTCGAGCAGCAGTCGGTCGGTGCCTATCACGGGCAGCAGGTGCTTGATGTCGCTCTTCTTGAAGGTGACGATGCCGTTCACGCCGAAGTAGAAGTCGCCGCGCTGGCGAATGGCTTCGATATCGGCCGCCGTGCCGGTGAAACTGTGAAACACGCCTTGCGGTAGCGCTTCGCCGAAGTTGTCCATCACCTGGAGGCATTCTTCCACGCCTTCGCGGCAGTGGATGATGAAGGGCAGGCCGAATTCCTTGCACCAGTGCAACTGGGTGTCGAGCGCCTCGAGTTGCTCCTCGCGGCGGTCTTGCTCCCAGTAGAGGTCGATGCCTATTTCGCCCACCGCCACAAAGGGCGTGCTGCCCTCGGCGAGAATCTGGTGCATGGCATCGAGTTGGGCGCGGAAGTCGTCGGCTATCTCTTCGGGGTGAAGGCCTATGGTCATCGACACGAAATCGGGGTGCGCCTCGTGCACCGCCTTCAGGCGGCTGAGGCTAGCCAGGTTTTCGTTGGGCATCACGATGTGGGTCACGCCAGCCTCACGGGCACGCACGAGCATTTCCTCGCGGTCGTCGTCGAAGGCGTCGCAGTAGATGTGGCTATGGCTGTCGATCATTATTTCTTGCGGCCCATCAAGCCTTCAATGAATTTCACAAAACTCTGGTGAGCCTCTTCGGTGAGTTCGGCTTTTTTCAGTGCCTCGAGCGCCAGGTCGTTGTAGTGGCGAATGGCTTTCTCAGCCGCTTCGCGCAGCCCCATTCGCTCGTAGAGGGCAGTGATGGCGGGCACCTTCTCGGTGCGCAGCGCGTAGGCATCGGTGAGCCAGCGGCGCAGTTCTATCTCGTCGTCCTCATTAGCGTTCTGGATGGCGCTGATGAGGAGGAAGGTCTTCTTATTGTTCATGATGTCGCCGCCTATGGCCTTGCCGAAGGTGGCCTCATCGCCCCACACGTCGAGCACGTCGTCCTGCAGTTGGAAAGCGAGACCGAGGCACACGCCGGCTTCGTAGAGCGCCTGTGCCTTCTCTGCTGGAGCGCCGGCGATAAGGGCGCCCATCTTGCAGGCGCAGCCCAGCAGCACCGAGGTCTTCAGGCGAATCATCTCGATGTATTCGTCGATGGTCACATTGACGCGCACCTCGAAGTCCATATCGTATTGCTGGCCCTCATACACCTCCATGGCGGTGCGGTTGAAGAGTTCCATCACGGCGGGAAGCACGGCTGCATCCACTTGAGCCACATATTGCGAAGCCATCGTGAGCATGGCGTCGCCGCTGAGGATGGCGGTGTTCTCGTTCCAGCAGCGGTGCACGGTGGGCTTGCCACGGCGCACGTCGGCCTTGTCCATCACGTCGTCGTGAAGGAGGGTGAAATTGTGGAAGAGTTCGAGACCCACGGCAGCCTTGAGTGCCTTTTTAGGATCGCCACCGAAGGCGTCGCAAGCCATCAGCACCAGCGCTGGGCGCAGGCGTTTGCCGCCCAGGTCCATGGTGTAGGTGATGGGTTCGTAGAGTCCTTTAGGAGATTTTGGATAAGCAATGGCAGCGATTTCTTCGTTGGCCATTGTGCGGTATTCGTTGAGTGTAAGCATATTGTTATATCGTGATTATTCTTTTTTCGTTAAGAGGATTTTTGCCAATCGTGGCGACTTCTGGAGGAGCGTTTCGCGGAATGTGTTGTCGAAATCTTCGGCAGCGATACTGTCGCCCCCTTGCTGATACTGGCTGCGAATGGCTTCGGCCTTGAGAATCTCGTTGTGCATCGCCATTGTGTCGGCAGAGTCGGCTGCCACCAGGCGCTCCACGGCATCCACAGCCTGCGCTTGCGCCTGAATACTGTTGGCCGACTTCGGCTTGCTGCAAGAAGCAGTGCACACCACAGCGGCCGCAAAAAGTATGTAAATAAGATGCTTCATAATTGCCAATAATTGTTCAACCTACAAAGATACAATATTTACTCAAGAATCAGAAATTGCAGATTGGATTTTTGGCAGAGCCGCTGTGGCTTTATGCTGGCGGGGGCGCCTCATCCTTCGTCTCTTCACTTAGAAAATAAACCAAAAAACCTAAATAAACCATCGCCCTGCGGGCTCAAAAAACATGGGTTTGTAAACAAAATTAGCAAAAGGGGACTGTCACCTTTTGCTAATTTTGTAATAACTTATGCTTGATAATCAGCGGTTTAATATTTTTTTTCGTGAAAGAGAACCGTCCCCTTTCACGAAAAATACCTTGCTAATGCTTTGCTTATTCTTTCTTGAGGAAGCGGCGGAAGAAGGCCCAGATGGCTTCGCCGGTGTCCATGTCTTTGGCGTGCCAACTGTGGGGGGCGCCTACCACTTCGTCGACCCACACTTCGGTGCCGCCGATGCCGCCGGTGTAGCGGTGGCGCACGATGTAGTGGCCGTTGGCGGGGTTCTTGCCCGCGATGGTGTCGGTGGGCTCGATGGTGGTGCAGCGGTTGCGTGCCACCCAGTAGCCGATGGAGATGTCGAGCGGCAGGTATGCGCCCCATCCGCCCTTGTTCTCCATGTCGCCATAGTAACTCGAGGTTTTGTCGGCGGTGCCGTGGATTTCGTAGATGGAGACGGGGTGGGGTGCCTGATATTTCTGGTAGATCCAGTTCATGGTGATGCCTGCCACGGGAGCGAGTGCGCGGAAGGTGGTTTGGCCTTCATAGGCCATGAGGTAGCACACGTCGCCGCCATTGCTCATGCCGGTGGCAAAGGCGTTCACCTTGCTCAGGTGGAAACGTTCCTGCACGGCGCGGGTGATGGTGCAGATGTCGCTGGTTTCGTGTTTCTGCATCGTGGCCTGTGACGGATAGCCCACGTAGTAGCCGTAGCGGCCGGTGCTGTCGGGCAGACCGTGGATGTAGCACACGGCAAATTTCTCGCGCGCTGCCACGGGATCGATGTCGAAACGCGAAGGCTTGGGCACCTTCTTGCTGTAGCCGTGCATGCACACCACCAGCGGTGCATCCTTCTGGAGCCCCTCGGGCAGGAACATGGTGTAGGTGCGCATTTGCCCGTTCACCATCAGCGAATCGGTGATATATTGCTGGCAAAAGGCAGTGAGCGAAGCCACCGCCAGGACGAGAGAAAGCAGAATTTGTTTCATAGCCATGTGGGTAGTTTATCAGTTTTTGCCTTCTCCGAGGAGGCGTTTTTCGGCGCTGGCTAGGGCTTTTGCGGCTTTTGAGTCGATGATGCGTGCAGGGTCGTAGTCGAGGTCGCTGTTGCCTTCTATGCTGTCGGGGGCGTTGTCCATGCCGGTTACGCGGCAAATGAAGTTGAAGAGCGTGAGTTCCTTCTCGTTGAGGTCGCTGTCGCTGGTCATCATTTGCAGGAGCATCTTCTTCACGTCGGCCTTCTTCTGCTCATCCATCTGCGAGAGCACGATGAGTCCAAGCAGGGAGAAGTCGTTGTCGACGGTGGCGGTGACGCTGCGCAGTTCGGCGGGGGTGATGCGCAGCAGTTCCTGGAGTTGTTCGAAGTAGGCGAGTTCGTTGGGGTCGATGATGCCATCGGCCTGTGCCATAGCCATAACTACAGAGATGATGGCTTGTTTTTCCTTGAAATTATAGTTCATAATTATTGCGATTTTTCAATGATGATGTAACTAAACTACAAACTTACGCATAATTTTTCGTTTTTCTCACTTTTGTGCGTTTTTTTCTCCGTTTTGTGGCGGTGGCGAAAATTTGCCTATGTCGGGGATTTTGGCGAACTTTGAACTCCCAAAGGCTCGGGCGCTGCCTGGATAGCGCTGCTTGGAATTACTACTAAATTGCATATAATCAATATGAAAGTAAGGATATTCGTTAGAAAAATGATGCTGGCTGGCGTGGCGGCTATGGCGCCTTGCCTGTGCCTCGCCGATGATTTCGGCACCTGGACCAGCGTGGCTGTGGAGAAGAAGTTTTCACCAAAATTTGCGGCTGCCCTTTGGGGCGAATACCGCACCAAGGACAACGCCTCCAACACCGACCGATGGGTGTGGGAAATCAGGGGCGACTACAAGCCCATTAAGCACTTCACCGTCACGGGCAGTTACATGCTGCTCTACGACCACAACCGCGGCAAGAGCGGTGAAGACCAACTGGGACGATACAGCGCTCCGGCCTACTTCGGCATTCGCCACCGCTTTAATGTGAAACTCGCGGCTTCTTATCAAATCGATAACGTGGCGATTGCGGTGCGCGAAGTGTGGCAATACACCTATCGTCCCGAGAAAAGCATTCCGTGCAACTACGACGAAACTGGCGAGCCTCGCGAAATGGTGGTGAACGGCAAGGGGCACAATGCGCTGCGCTCGATGCTCACGCTCACCTACAAGATTCCCGACTCGCGGTTTTCGCCTTTCGTGAGTGCTGAAAGTTTCAACTCGTGGACTTACACCGAGGGGCGCTACAAGGCGGGCACTGGCTTCAGCATCGACAAGCACAACAGTGTGCAACTCTACTACATGCTCAACGACTTCGCCGCCACACCCACGCGCCACACCATAGGCACAGCCTACAAGTATTCGTTCTAGCAGCCAAGCCGCCGCGCAAGGAGAGAGGCTGTTGATTTATAAACATTTATGGGCTACTTTTAGATAGAAGGAACCGTCCCTTTGATCTAAAAGTAGCCCATTTTTTTGGGGTTATTATCCTTGGATGTATTTAGCCGAGGATGAGGTTGATGAGGGCTGTTACGTCGCTTACGTCGATGCTGCCGTTGCCGTCGAGGTCGGCTACTTCCATGTCGACTGGGGTGCTGCCGAGCACCATGTTGACGAGGAGGGTTACGTCGGAGATGTCGACGTTGCCGTTGCGGTCCACATCGCCCTTGACTACGGTGCTGCTGAGGCGGTAGGCTGCGAGGCCGTTGCCTGGAGCGTAGAGGTAGAGGAAGGCTTCGGTGGCGGTGGCATTTTTCACTGCCAGGCATGGAGCGCCCCAAGTTTGGCTATACACGCTGCCGAGGCCTTGCTTGGGCAGTATCCACATGGGGTTGAACTGGTCGAGGGCATCGCCATTGGCATTCTGGGCGAGGATGTAGTTGAAGTAACTGTTGTGGTCGCCGTTGGGGTAGAGGATGTAGTTCTTTCCACCGAGGGTGAATTGGGCGAAACCGTTGGCGTTGAGGCCGGCCGGTATCAGGTCTTCATTGGTGATTTTGCTGTCGATGGCTCCAGTGGCGAAGTTGTAGCGAGTGGGGTAGATGTAACTGCCTTTCACGTACACCACATTTTCCGAAACGGGAACGATGCGCGCCGCGATGCCTATGCTCGATGCCGACGCTGGGGCGAAACTCTTCAGCGTGGCTACGTCGGTGGCCGAAACGGCGCCGTTTTTGATGGTCCAGCGCACCACGAGATTGCCCGAACTCTGGGCTGCGAACACATAGTAAGTGCCCGAAGTTACGTCGCCATACACTGCGCAGTGGTCTACGCGGAAGGTGTTGGAGGTGGTGTAGGTGAGGGCGGGGAGTGCTGTGAGTGCGCCGTTGGTGGTGTTCACCTTGAAGAGACGGAGCGGAGTGCTGGAGTTGATGTTGATGGAAAGATTAGAGATAATTACATTGCCGGCGGCGTCGGTCATCACATCGTTGCAAGGATAGTAGCCCACACTGGCTTCGCTGCCCAGGTTGAGGCGCTGGAGGCGTTCGCCCGTTTCGGCGCTGTACACGTCGAGATAGGCGGTGGCCGAAGAATTGTTGGCGCTGCGGCCTGTCACGTAGATGTTGCCATCGGCCACGGTGAAGCCTCGGTTGAAGGCACCGTTCGACTCAAAACTCATGTTGCCGTAGTTGCTATTCACCGAGCGCACCCAGAGGTTGGTGAGGCGCATGCCATTCATGTCGGCATAAGTGCTGGCGTCGATGTCTTGCTTCATCACATAGCCTTCTTCAAAAGTGCCAATAGGCGCCTTGGTGACTTCAAAGTTGCGCACTTCGGAAGTGGCGCTGCGGTAGTCGGCACGGTTGGTGATCACGCGCCAGTAGAAGGTGCCTTTGCCCAGCAACGCTACGGGGCAAGAAGCCGCGAGATTGGCGCCCGATGCGGTGAACGAGGTGGTTTCGAAGAGGATGTTAGAGAAATTGGAGGCGGTGGCCACTTGGAGTTTGTAGCCGTCGGCAGTGACGGGCGCGAAGACGAAACTGATGGCGTCGCCTTCGAGTTGGGCACCGCTGGCGGGGCTCACGAGCGCAACGGGGTCGGCATCACCGAGGATGGGCGTTTCGTTGGAGAAGGCGGGCTCGTATTCAAAACCCACGCGGTCGAGCACGCACACGGCATATTGCCACTGCTCGCCACGGTAGGCGGCAGGGATGGTGAAAGAGGTGGCGTAACTCATGTCGAGCAGGTAGTCGCCCTGCCAAGCGAAGTCGGCGGTCGACATCGATGCGGGGAAGGCGTACACCGAGTAGCGCACGCCGCTGTAGCCCGTCCACGAGAGGGTGCCGTTGTTGTATTTCACGTTGGTCACCTTGCCGGGGTTGTTGCCCGATTTCCAGGTGAGGGCGGGCACGAGGGCAGGCTTAGAGAACACGGTGCGCTTCAAGTAGGCGGAGAGCGAATTGCTATTCACCGCGTAGAGGTATTTGCAGGAGTAGAAGATAGCGCCGAAATTGCGGTCGGTGGTCTTGTCGCGGTTGAGTTGCACCTGGTTGGCGTATTCGGCGTAGTCCGACGCCGTGCTCGAACTGCCCAGGCTAGAGATGCTCGAAGAGATATAGGCGTGGCGGTTGAATTGCGCGGCCACCTTTTCCCACCAAGGGGTGATGGTGGCATAATTGGCAGTGGCGCCAATCTTCCAGTACACCTGTGGCGAGATGTAGTCGATGGTGCCGCTGGTGATCCATGCCAGCGGGTCGGAGAAGATGCCGTCGTATTGCCAGTCGCTCGATCCCGAGGGGCAGGTTGTGACGCCGTATTTGCTTGCCACATTGCTGTCGGTGCAAGCCACGCCGGCGGGCGAGATGCCAAAGCGCACGTATGGCTTGGTGGCCTGAATCATGTCGTAGACGGCCTTCACCATGCGGTTCACATTGTCGCGACGCCAGTCGGCCATCGTGAGCGAAGTGCCGGAGTTTTTCCATTCGTTATAGTCGCCAGCGGCACTGGTGGTGGGGATGCCGTTGGGGTAGAAATAGTCGTCGAACACCAGACCGTCGACATCATAATTGCTGATAATCTCGCGGCACACATTGGTGATGCGGTCGATGGTCCACTGCTGGGCTGGGTCGAGGATGGTGGTGGTGCTGTAGGAGAGCGTGTGGTTCTTGGGCTCAGCGTCGAGCGAGGTGTTCCATGACGAGCCAGTGGAATAGCGGTAGGGATTCACCCAGGCATGACACTCCATGCCGCGCTTATGGCATTCTTCCACCACGAAGGCGAGCGGGTCGTAACTGGGGGCGTTGCCGCGGGTGCCGGTGAGGTAACTCGACCATGGCTCGTAACTCGACTGATACATGGCGTCGCACATAGAGCGCACCTGGAAGCACACATTGTTGAAATTGTTGTTTTTCAGCGAGTCGAGCATGCGAATCATCTGGGCTTTCTGCACCGAGGCGTTGGTGTTGTTGGCGGCATTGCCATTGGCATCGCGTGGCCAGTCGAGTGCCCATACTGTGGCTATCCAAGCCGAACGGAATTCGCGTTTTGGCGCAGTGTAGGTTGCCGACATCCCTGTCAAAGCACACACAGCCGCCATCAGGAGAGTGATGAGTCTGGTTGACATAATAATGATATAGAAATAGTATGTTAAATAATCAAATAGTTAACAGTATTGAGTAGTATAGGTGCAAAGATAAGTTTTTTTTGCTAATCTACCAAAAGAATGCCCCATTACCACCCTCGCGCAATGCGAAAAAGGGCCGTAATGGGGCAAACACTATCTGCTAAAAATCTATCTAATCTCTCATTTCTAATCTCTAATTTCCAATTTCCAACACGATATTGACGAGGGCAGTCACGTCGCTCACGTCCACCTTGCCGTTGCCGTCGACGTCGGCCACTTCCATGTCGATGGGGAGGTCGCCGAGCACCATGTTGATGAGGGTGGTGACGTCGGTCACGTTTACTTCACCGTCGCGGTTCACGTCGCCTCGCAAGGCGATTTTGCTCATGCTGTAGGCCGCCATGCCGTTGCCAGGCACGTAGAGGTAGAGCATGAGTTCGGTGGCCGATTTTGCCACAGCGGTGCACTGTGCGCTCCAGGTGGAACTGTTCACGCTGCCAAGGCCCTGGGCTGGGAAATTCCACATCATGTCGAAGCCGCCAAATTCGGTGTCGGTGGCGTTCTGCACGAGGTTGAACTTATGGCTGGTGTTGAAGTCGTGGCTTGGGTAGAGCATATAGTTGGCGCCATCGAAGGCGAAGGCACAGCCGCCATTGGCTTGCTTGCCAGCGGGAGCGATGGGTGCACCGTCAACGAATGCGCCATCCACGGCACCGGTGGTGAAGTTGTAGCGAGTGAAATACATGCCGCTACCGTTCACGTACACCGTGTTTTCGTCGGCTGCGAAGAGTTGTGGCGCGATGCCCAGATTGGTGGCGGTGCTAGGCGCGTAGCCCTTCACGGTCACCGACTGCTGCGAAGCGAGGGCGCCACCGCGGAACTGCCAGCGCAGAATCTTGGTGCCGTAGCGAGGCGCTGCAAACACGCTGAAATTGCCGCTCTTCACATCGCCTGCCACAGCGCAGTGGTCGATGCGGTATTCGGTCAGGCCCGAGAAGGTGAGCGAAGCCACCTGGGTCACGGCGCCAGTGTTCACGTCCACGCTGTGGAGTACCAGAGGAGTGGTGCCCACGTTGAGGGTGAGGTTGCTGATGATGAGGTTGCCGGCGGCGTCGGTCATCACGTCGTTGCAGGGATAATAGGCTACCGAAGCGGCGCTGCCCAGGTCGAGGCGCTTGATGCGTTCGCCTGTTTCGGCGCTGTAGAGGTAGAGGTAGGCGGGCGACGACGACGAAGCGCTTTCGCGGCCCGAAACGTAGATGGTGTTGCCAATCACAGCGAAGCCGCGGTTGAGTTGGCCAGCGTTTTCAAATTCGATGTTGCCATATTCCTCCATCACCGAGCGCACCCACAGGTTGGTGAGGCGCATGCCCTTGGTGGCGTCGTAGGAGTCGGCATCGATGTCTTTCTTCATCATGTAGCCAGGCTCGTATTCGCCCACAGGAATCTTGGTGATGGTGAAAGTGCGAACCTCCGAAGCGCCATCGGTGTGGTAGCGGCTCTGGGAGATCACGCGCCAGTAGTAGGTGCCTTTGCCCAGAAGTGAAATGGCGAAGTCGGCCTTCAGGTTGGCGCCCGCGGTGGTGAATTTTGTGGTTTCGTAGGCCACTTGAGCGAAGTCGGCAGTGCGTGCCACCTCGAGGCGGTAACTGTCGGCATCGGCGGGGGTGAACTGGAAGGCAAAGTCGGCTTCCATCGAAGCGCCATCGGCTGGGCTCACCAGCGTCACAGCCTGTGCGGGAGTGCGTGTGGGCACCTTGAACGATGCAGCCTCGCTCCATGTGTTGATGCGGTTGGGCTGCACGGTGGCCACGCGCCAGTAGATGGTGGCACCCGAAGTGAGGTCGCCAAGGTCGAGGGTCACGCCAGTGGCGGTGATGCCCTTCTGTTCCATCACCACATTGCTGAAAGCGGCGTCGGTGGCGAGTTGGATATTGTATTTTGCATTCTCGGCAGCGGTCCAGGTGAATTGCTGGTTCCAAGTGGCAGTGGCGCCGCCGATGGGCGCGATGAGTGTCACTTGGTCGGCAGGATCGGTGGCGAGGTTGTAGTAGGAAGGAGCAAACTCATTGTTCCAACCGTCGACCACGCACACGGCATACCAGTAGCCGTCGCGCAACGAGGCGTCGAGGGTGAAACTTGGGGTGTAGGTCACGTCCACCAGATAGTCGCTCTTGATGCCGTCGAATTGCTGGCTTTGTGCCTCTTCAAGCGTTACGCCCTGTGGCACGGCATACACCGAGTAGCGCACCAGCGACTTGCCCACGCCCGTCCATGAGAGGGTGCCGTCGGTGTAGGTGAGGTTGGCGGGGGCGTCGAAGTGGGTCTTGGCGTGCCAAGGCATGGCGGGTTCGAGCGCCTTGCGGGTGAAGAGCGTCTGGCTCAGGTATTCGCCGAAACCCGTGCAAGTGGGGCCGTTGATGTATTTTGCCGAGTAGAAATTCACGCCTGGTGCATTCTGGCGATTATACTGGCGGCTGTAGCGAATTTGTTGCAGAATTTCGTCCCAGTCGGCCTTGGTGTTGGTGTTCTGCATGAAGTAGATATTGTGGCTCGCATAGTGGTGACGGCCAAAGTGCTCGGCGATGTAACTCCACCACTCGGTGAGCGGACCGAAGGGGTTGGTGGTGTGGTCGGTTTTCCAGTAGAGTTGGGGCGAGATGTAGTCGATGGTGCCATCGTTGAGCCATGCCAGCGGGTCGCTGTAGATGGTTTTGTATTGCCAGTCGCTAGCGCGGCAGTAGTCGTCGACGGGCACCACGCCATATGTTGTGGCCGAGGTGCTCTTGTTGCCCGACACGCCCGCCGGACCGATAGAGAACTTCACATAGGGCTTGGTGGCCTGCACCATGTTCCACATGTCGCGCACCATCTGGTTCACGTTGTCGTGACGCCAGTCGCCTATGCTTTTGCCGCCGCCGTTCTGCTGCCAGAGGGCATAGTCGGGTGCGCTGCTGTCTTCAGGCGTACCGCCGCCGGGGTAGAAATAGTCGTCGAAGATGATGCCGTCGATATCGTAGTTTTCAATCATCTCCTTGCACACCTTCAGCAAGTGGTCGCGCGACTCCTGCAGGGCGGGGTTGAACACGATGCGTTCGCCCACCTGCATCAGGATGCCCGAGTTTTTCACCTGCTGGTCGATGGCGGTGGTGCAGTCGTTGCCGCTGCTGTTGCTGAAGCGGTAGGGGTTCACCCATGCGTTGAACTCGAGGCCGCGCTTATGGCATTCTTCCACGGCGAAAGCCATAGGATCCCATCCCGGGTCCTTGCCGCGAGTGCCGCTCACGTAACTCGACCAAGGCTCGTAACTGGAGCGGTAGAGCGCGTCGGCCATGGGTCGCACCTGGAGGCACACCGAGTTCATGTTGGCGCGCACGAAGCCGTCGAGCATGTCGGTGAGTTCCTTTTTTTGTTTGGCGATGATTGTTGCTGTAGTGCCCTTGGTTTTGGGCCAGTCAATGTTGCTCACGGTAGCGATCCACACCGTGCGCATCTCACGCTTTTGGGCTTCCTGCGCCCACAGCGGTAGTGCAAGAAGAGCCACCATCACAGTGGCAAGGATTTTCTTCATCATATTACACACAAAATAAAGTATTAAAAGGTGGTTAAATTAGTTGCATCATAGGAGCATACTGCAAAGATAGGGAAAAATCTTCTATTCCCCAACAAGGGGAAGCCCTCTTTTGGATTCCACCCCTCCTGCGCGTGAAATATATAAGTGAAAAATCATGCTTTTTCGAAAGATTACTTCTATATTTGTGAACGATTCAATCTTTCAGAGAAATGACGCGTGAAGAAGCAATAGCAAGAGGCCTGGAGGTGCACGACACTCAGCACTCCATGAAGCGTAGGAGTCCTTGGCATGATTATTACCGAAAAGGCACTTATATGCTGACGCTTGTGGTGGAAGGACGCCGACCTTTACTGGGACGGCTAATAGAATGTGGCGATGAAGCAAGCGTGGAACTTTCTGCTTTAGGTGAAAAAATCCTTCGCGATGAAGTGCCCAAGATTTCGCGCTTCTATCCAAAGGTGAAGGTGTGGAAGATTTGCTTCATGCCCGACCATATCCACATGATTGTGAGAGTGGAGGACGACTTGGAAAAAGGCAGGCATCTAGGCAAGGTGGTTATTGGCTTCAAAACGGGGTGCAACAATGCGTATTGGACCATGTTCAACATGACAAATCCTCCGCGAAAAGGATTGTTTGAAAATGGGTATAACGACAAGATTCTGATGAATGATGGCCAACTCGATGGCTGGAAAGCATACCTCGACGATAATCCTCGACGCCTGCTCATGAAAAGGAAAAACCCGCAGTTGTTCACCTTGCTGCAGGAGGTGGACGTTGCAGGCAAGAAATGCCAAATGGTGGGCAATCGCTTTCTGCTCGATATCCCCGATAAGGTGGCGGTGATCGTTCATCGTCGCTATTCTGAGGAGGAGATTGCCAGCAGGCGAGAGATGTGGCTTGCCTGTGGCGAACGCGGGGGCGTGCTGGTGAGCGCCGCGATTTCGCCGAAGGAGAAGGTGATTCTGCGAGAAGCCCTCAACCGTGGCTATCGCATTATTTTGCTGCGAGAGAATGGGTTTCCGAAATTATACAAGCCTTCCGGGGCCAGTTTCGACGCCTGCGCAAAGGGGCTGCTGTTGCAAATTAGCCCTTGGGATTACCATATAGAGAAACGTGCCATCACCCGCGCGCAATGCCTGGAACTTAACAGGATGGCCGAGGTGCTTGCTGGGGAGAAGTAGCGCAGGGGGGTGGTGGGGGCTTTCTACGGCGACACAGCCGCCGGAACAGTGGCGCGTGCCTTTGCTGGGCGCGCAGGCCCTTTTTGGGGGCGCGCTTTTGCTGTGGGCGCAGGCCACTGTTCTCGAAAGTTTTGCTTTCGAGAACAGTGGCTTTTATTTCAGGATTTTATTTACTAGGGTGGTGACATCGCTCACGTTTACTTCGCCGTCGGCGTTGAGGTCGCAGGCGGTGGTGGGATAGTGGGCGGTGCCTAAAATCGCATTGATGAGGGCGGTGGCATCGCTCACGTCGATTTTACCGTCGGCGTTCACGTCGCCTCGTTGCTGCTGGGTGAGGGTGTAGGCTGCTATGCCGTTGCCGGGGGCGTAGATGTAGAGGCGGTGCTGGCCTTCATCCCCTGGCTGGGTGGCGCAGGCTGCCACGCATCCCGAGTTTTTCACGTTGCCGAGGCCTTGCGCTGGGAATGTCCACAGTGGGGCGAACTGGTCGCAGGCGTCGTAGGTGTCGCCTTGGGCGAGCAGGTAGCGATAGGAGGTGGCGTGGTCGGCGTAGGGATAGAAGAGGTAGTGCTTGCCTGCGAAGGTGAAGCCGCAGCCGCCATTGGCCGCCTTACCCACGGGGAGGAGCCCCTTGCCCGCCTGGATGGAGCCTTCCATGTTGCCCGAGATGAAACTGTAGCGCGCGAAATAGGTGCTGCTGCCTTTCACCCACACCATATCGGGGCTCTCGGCCCACACGCGGGGCGCAGTGCCCCAGTTGGCTGCCGACGCGGGTGAATACTCGCTGATATACAGCGCCTCGCTCTCCGCTTCCTCGCCATCCTCGATAATCCACCGCACAATCACATTGCCCCCGCTGGCGGCGGCAAAGACGGTGAAATTGCCCGAAGCCACGTCGCCAACTACGTCGCAATGGTCGATGCGGAGTTTGCCCAGTTGCTCGTAGTAGAGGTCGGCCACCTTCGTCACGTCGCCCGTGGTGGTGTTCACGCTGAAAAGGCGCAGCGAGGTGGTGGCTACATTGGTGGTGAGATTGCTGATCACGATATGGCCAGCGTCGTCGGTCATCACATCATTACAGGGATAATAGGCCACGGTGGCGGCATTGCTGAGGCGAAGGTCCTTGATATGCTCGCCCGTGGCAGCCACGTAGAGGCCGAGATAGGCGGGAGAGGACGACGAAGCCGCGTCGCGTCCCGCCACATAGAGCGTGTCGCCCAGCACGGTAAAACCGCGATTGTGCTGGCCGTCGCCCTCGAAGGTGATATTGCCATATTCGCTCTTGATAGAGCGCACCCACAGATTGGAGAGCGTGAGGTCGCCCACGGTGGCATAGGTGTCGACATCGCGCTTCACCACATAGCCAGGCTCATATTTCCCCGTGGGCACAGCATCCACGGTGAAGTGGCGCACTTCGGAGAAGCCGTCGTCGTGGCCGGCGCGGCTGGTTTTCACGCGCCAGTAGAAGGTACCCTTGCCCAGAGTGCTCACGTCGAAGGCGGCGGTGAGCGCATTATTGGCATAGGTGAAATTGCGGATTTCCATCGCATTCTCAAACTTGGGCGAAGCAGCCACCTGCAGCACGAAAGCATCGGCGGTGACCGGGGTGAACTGGAAATTGAAATCGGTAACAAACGAAGCACCATCGGCAGGGGCTATCAGTTGCACCGCATCGGTGACGGGGCGCTGAGGCGTGGTGAAGCGGGCCACGTCGCTCCATGTGTCGAATTTGCCATCCTGGATAGCGGCCACGCGCCAGAAGAGTGGGATGGCCGACGGCTGTGATGCGAGGTCCACTGCTATGCTATCGGCCACGATGCCGCGGCGGTTGAAGAGCGGTGCGGAGAATGCCTCATCAGTGGCCACTTGCACATGATAGGTGGCAGCGGCCGAAGCCTTGCTCCAGCGCAGCGTGGGCGTCCACGATGGTGCCACTTCGTCAACAGGCGAGAGCGGTGTCACCTTTTCGGCGTAGCCCGAAGGCACATTGTAATAAGCAGGGGCGTATTCATTGTTCCAGCCATCCACAATGCACACGGCATAGTAGTAGCCACGGCGGTGGGCATCGTCGATGACGAACTGGGGCGAATAGGTGACGCCGAGCAGGAAGTCGCTCTTGATGCCGTCGAATTTCTCGCTTTGCGCTTGCTCGGGCGTGTAGAGCGTGGGGATGGCATACACGGCGTAGTGCACCAGGTGTTTCTCCACCGCCTTCCACGAGAGGGTGCTGCCATTGAGCGCCACCTGCTGCGGAGCGCCCAGATCGGGACACTCGTGCCAAGGCAAGGCGGGTGGCAACGACTTGTGGGTAAACATCTTTCGGCGCACGTAGTCGCCAAAGCCACTCACCTGCGGGCCATTGATGTAGCGCGCCGAGAAGAAATTCACGCCCGGCGCATTCTGGCGGTTATACTGGCGGCTGAAGGCGATTTGCTGGCAGAGTTCCTCCCAGTCGGCCTCGGTGTTGCTCTCGGCGAGAAACGAAACACTGTGGCTCGCATAGTGATGGCGGCCAAAGTGCTCGGCGATGTAACTCCACCACTCGGTCATGGGACCGAAGGGGGTTGCATTGTCGGTGGTTTTGCGGTAGAGTTGGGGCGAGATGAAGTCGATGGTCTGCTCCTTCAGCCACGCCAGCGGGTCGGAGAAAATGCCGTTGTACTGCCAGTCGTTGGTCGAGGGGCAGGGCACCACGCCATATTTCGAAGCCGAGGTGCTTTTCGAGCCAGCCACGCCCGCAGGGCCGACGGAGAATTTCACGTAAGGCTTGGTGGCTTGCACCATGTTCCAGATGTCGCGCACCATGGTGTTCACCTGCTCGCGGCGCCAGTCCTTGATGTCGAGCGTGGAACCCGACTCCTTCCACAGGCGATAGTCCTGCGCGGTGCTGTCCGATGGCATGCCGCTGGGGTAGAAATAGTCGTCGAAGATGATGCCGTCGATATCGTAATTCTCAATGATTTCCTTCATGATGTTCACCAGGCGCTGGCGCACGGCGGGCAGTCAGGGATTGTACACCACATAGTCGCCCTGATAGATAAGGAGGCTGTCGGCCTTCACCTGCTTGTCGAAAGCCGTGGTGCAGTCGCCGCCGCCACTGGTGCTGAAGCGATAGGGATTGATCCACACATTACACTCCAGCCCGCGCTTATGGCATTCCTCCACCACGAAGGCGAGCGGGTCGTAACTCGGCGCCAAGCCACGCGTGCCGGTAAGGAACACCGACCATGGCTCGTAACTCGAGCGGTAGAACGCATCGGCCTTGGGGCGCGCCTGGAAGCACACCGAATTCATGTTGGTGGCCACGAAGCCGTCGAGATAGTCGGTCATCTCCTTCTTCTGCTTCGCCTCCACCGCCGCACCCGTGCCACGGGTAGAGGGCCAGTCGATGCAGTGGTTGGTGGTGAGCCACACGGTGCGCCATTCGCGCTTTTGCGCCTCTTGGGCGAGCGATGGGATGGCCAAAAAGAGCGCCATCGCCATATAAATCACATGCTTAAGCATATAGGTGAGCGTATTAAAAGGTGTCGTTAGGGCCGTTATAATCAGCGGTTTTTCACTACAAAGATAAAACAAATTTCAAAAAAATGCGATTTTTTTCACTTTCGTTGCAACCTTTTGCGCTACCTTTGTCGTCTAACACATGAAAACCGCCCCGAAGAGCGGCAATCGCAACAGTAAATAATTTAACATTCGCTCAAATATGAAAAAGATTTTAATCATCATGGTGCTTGCATGCTTAGCCATAGCGCCGCTGCAAGCCAAGAAGCCTGAAGTGAAACGCTCGGGCGACACCACCACCATCGTGATCGACGGCGACACGCTGCAAGTGACCGACAAAGGCGTGAAAAGTGCCGTCTACGACGTGCTCAACGACACGCTGTGGGACAGCGACGACAGCGACTCAATCAACCCCAATGCGCTCAACCAGGAAATTGCCAGCGCCACTCGCGACATCGCCTTCAAGTGGGCAAATGTGGCTGAGAAGGCTTCCCTCTTCCTTTTTGCCAGCATTCTGGGCATCGTGTTCCTGAGCCTGCTGTTCTACTACCTCAACCGCCGCGCAAAATACCGCGCCATTGAGAAGGCCATCGAGAACGACTATCCGCTGCCACCATCGCTGGGCGGAGCCGTGCCTTCAAAGCCAGCACCACAGCATCCCGACGCATGGCGCCGTGAGATGCCTCAGCAGCCACCAGTGCAGCCACCCTATGGCCCCGCGCCACAGCAGCCACCTTTTGGTGCCGCTCCTCAGCAGCCTCAGGCTCCACAACAGCCACAGCAACCTCAAGCATCTCAATACATGGCTCAGCCTGGTCAGCCTATGTTCTACCGCAACAATTATCAAGCCTATAAGCCCGGCTTCAAACTCATAGCCGTGGGATTGAGTATGGCACTCTTCTTCCTCTTCTGCGGTGCAGCACCCGTGTCGTGGATCATGATGATGATCGCATTCCTGGGTGTGGGCAAGGTGATTATCGCCCACAAGGAACTGCAGCAAGACAAGGCCTACTGGCAGTGGCACATGGAGCAGCAGGCTCGCATGCCTCAACAGCCACAGGCACCCCAGGCACCACAGCAGCCTCAGGCCGAAACACCAGCAGGCGGCGAACAGCCACCCGTGTTCACTCAGCCCGACGACGAACAAAAGTAATCCCCCACACTAATAATACTGCATTCACGATTAGAGCATAACCGATGCTTAGCAAACTCGAAGAAATAAAACTGGTTTCACAATGCGCGCTTGGCGACAACAGGCGCGCATTCGGCCGGCTCGTTGAGGCTTATCAGCCCCGATTGCGACGGTTCTTGATGAACCTGACCATGGGCGACGAGAACCTCACCGACGACCTGGCGCAGGAAACCTTCATCAAGGCCTACACTGGCATTCGCCAGTTTAAGGGCCTCTCCGGGTTTGGCACCTGGCTCTATCGCATAGCCTACAACGAATTCTACAGCGAGAAACGCCGCCACCACGAAGAGCACGTGGACTACATAGCCGAGAGCATGCAGGGCGCATCGACCGCGGCTGCCGACTGCACCGAAGCGCAAATGGACGTGCAAGTGGCAATGAAAGCACTCAATCCCGTAGAGCGAACGGTGATTACGCTCTTCTACATCGACGATCTGCCGCTGAAGAAAATCGCTTCCATCACGAGTCTGCCCGAGGGCACCGTGAAATCATCAATCTTCCGTGCCAAAGAGAAAATGCGTCAAGCCATAGAATCGAGGCACTAAACAAATAAAAAACATTACACGACGATGAAACGCAATAAAGACGATATGGAATTGGCTGAACTGCTTAAGAAGGGCAGCCATCAAGAGAGTGAAAACGAGTGGTTCACCCCGCGCGTGCTCAATCGCCTTCCCGAAAAGCGCCGCTCCAGCAGGTGGATGAAGGTGGTGCTCTATGCCATAGTGCTCGCCGGCGTGATAGGATGCTGGATGTGGTACAACAGCACCCACGACATGAGCGTGATCACCGTGCGCGACGTGCTCCTCTTCGCCACCATGATATGCAGCAGCATGGCAGTGGCATGTGTGGCGGTAATCGATTTGGTGAAATCGGAGTAGGCGCCATTATTTGAGCCTCTGCTGTGAGGGAAATTTTGCCGAAAGGGATAATTTTGCTAATTTTGCAATATGAGTAATCTTTCGAGCACTACAGCACATATCGACATTCAGCGCCCTGAATACTGGACGCTGCAACTGGCGCTTGCACCTAAGGAGGTGCAATACACCCTCTTTGATATCGACGAGGAAAATTCGCTGATATCGGGCTCGCTGCCTCTCGACCTGAGCGGCGGCAGTTACCTGAAGGCGGTGGAAAACGCCATCTACGACAATCCTGTGCTGCTCAACGATTACAGGCAGGTGCGCGTGCTGGTGCAGTCGCAGCATTTCATGATTCTGCCCGCGGAATTTAGCGACGAACTCGACGCGCAGGATGCTTTCGAAGCCATGTATGCCGACGCGGAGGGTGATTTTGCCCTGTGCACACTGCCTCGCTGCGGGGTGAACATTGGCTACGAGGTGCCTAAAGGGGTGCTGGGATTTCTGCGCCGCACCTTCAATATGCCACCCATCGTGCACCACCTCTATCCGCTGATGGAGCATTTCAAACTCCAGGACGAGCGTCGCACTGGGGCATGCCTGCATCTGAATCTGCGAGAGGAGGGTATCGATATCCTCATCATTCGCGACCGCGAGTTGGTGATGGCCAATTCTTTCCCCTGCACCGTGACCGCCGACGCCATCTACTACACGCTCAATGCATGGCAAAACTTCGGGCTCGATGCCACCAAAAACGAACTTTTCGTGACCGGTAGCAAGGCGCTTCGCGACGCCACCATCCCCACGCTCAGAAAATATATCAACTATGTGATGCCTTCCATCTTCCCCGCCGCCGCACTGCGCATCGGGCAAGACGCGGTGAAGGCGCCTCTATCTCTCATTCTTCTTGCCTTATGCGAATAATCAGTGGAAAATACGGACGCCGACGCTTTCAGGTGCCCAACAATATCACCGCGCGACCCACTACCGACATGGCGCGCGAAAACATCTTCAACGTGCTCGGCAACTGGGTGGACTTCGACGGCCTCACCGCCCTCGACCTCTTCTCGGGTACGGGTGCCATGAGTTTTGAATTCCTCTCGCGCGGCTGCGCCCACGTCACCAGCGTGGAAAAGGCAGCCACGCAGTATAACTTCATTCGCAAGGTGAAGGAACAACTCAAAGACGATAACCTCACCCAGGTGAAGGGCGACGCGCTGAAATTCATTGACACCTGCGGCACGAAATTCGACATCATCTTTGCCGATCCGCCTTACGATTTGCCCGACTTCGCCACCATCCCCGAACGCGTGCTCAACTCGCAGATGCTCAAAGCCGACACCATCTTCGTGATCGAACACAGCAAGGCCTACGACTTCAGCCATCTGCCACACTTCTACCAGCACCGCGTCTACGGCAAGGTGAACTTCACCATCTTCCGCCTCGACGACCCCGAGTAAAATACCTTCCCCAACCCAAGCGGGAAGCGAAATATCACATTTGCCAAATAAGCCTATTTTTTTAGGCTTATTTGGCAAATGGTGTTTAATGTGTTGAGGTATAGCGTGTTGTGAAGGGAAAATAAGCGGGGGTGGTGTTTTGAGAACTTTTGTTGTTACCATAACCGACCCTCTCCGAGGCTCTTTTTCTTTGCTGTTTCTTATCTCCAAGCCGCGCTCGCGAATTGCTGCGCAATTCACTCACTTGCATGGAGTTAACCATAATAAGCCGTCTCCGACGGCGGCTGGTGGTCGCCTGGTGTTTTTCGCTATAATCTTGCCGCATTTTTGAGTTTTCGGACAGGCTGGGGGGCGAATTAGTGGAGGGTGTGTCAAAACGCAGAATGTGGTAGGGACGCGATACATCGCGTCCGCGCCAGGCGAAGGCTATTTGTATTTTCCTGATTTTGGTTGACTGTAAAAAGTCGTTACCCCTAATAAAAG
>JAUNCU010000249.1 GCA_030526455.1 Bacteroidales bacterium
AGGGAATGCCATATTTGTTGTGACATATGGAAGTCAATTGAAGAAGAATGGTTGGAAAACACCTGATATCTTAAAAAGTTTGGCCATTCTCTATCCAGAAAAAGATTTTCCTGAAGAAAATAAGAAGTTCAGAAATCAAGAGTTGAATCAGGCTTTGGCGATGTACGAGTATTTCGAAAAGCATCCTGAAGAAATGCATCTGCCAGGAATTCCCTCGACTCTAGACGCTTCATCTGCTTCTATCACGCCTTGCACTGGCATCTCCCCCGACTATCGTCCTTATATCACTGCTATCAAGTCGAAGCCGTTTTTGTTGTTGGCTGGTATTTCTGGTAGTGGTAAGAGCAGGATTGTGCGTGAGTTGGCTCGTGCTTGTTGGGAAGAGGGCAGTGCGGAATATGAGGAGCACAAGCCCCGCAACTTTGAGATGGTGCAGGTGAAGCCCAACTGGCACGACTCGTCGGAGTTGATAGGCTACGTGAGCCGTGTGAGTGGTAAGCCCGAGTTTATTGCGGGCGACTTCCTCAAGTTTGTCGCCAAGGCTTGGAGCGAGCCCGATGTGCCCTACTTCCTGTGCCTCGACGAGATGAACCTCGCCCCCGTGGAGCAATACTTCGCCGAATACCTCAGCGTGGTGGAGAGCCGCAAAAACAAAGACGGCGTGGTGGTGACCGACCCCATCATCAAAAAGAGCCCCGACGACTGGTTCAGAGTGCTCACCAGCGAACTCACCGGCGACGACGAAGCGCTGCGCGAGCAATTCCTCGCCGAAGGCATCAGCCTGCCTCAAAACCTGATAGTGGTGGGCACGGTGAACATGGACGAAACCACGTTCTCCTTCTCGCGCAAGGTGCTCGACCGCGCCATGACCATTGAGATGAACGAAGTGGACCTGCGTGGCGGCCTCGACAGGCGCCACGACAGCATAGGCAAGATAGAGGCGGCCGACATCGTGGGCAGTGCCGTGGAAGGTGTGGACGTGTATGGCGACTACAGCGGCGTGTGCGACAAGGCCATCACCTACCTTGAAGGCGTGAACGCCGTGCTCGACAAGACCCCATTCAAGATAGGCTACCGCACCCGCAACGAATTTCTCCTCTACGTGGTGAACAACCTCGCGTGGGCTGCCAGCGAAGCCGAGCACCCCTTCGTGACCGCACGCGCCCTCGACGAAATCACCAGCATGAAGATACTCTCACGCATAGAAGGCGACGAAACCAAGGTGAGCACTGGTTTCCTCGGCGAGGTGGAAAAAGCCATTGAGCAGGGACTCAAGGAAGTGGACGAAGGCCTCTTCGACGCAACAGATGATAAGGAGGCTTACGCATCGATCTCCCTTGCCAAACTCGACGAGATGAAAAAACGCCTGAAATCGGGCTACACCAGTTTCTGGAGTTAAACCACAGCGCGCGATATGGAACTGCTGAGCATCAAGCACCGCGACTTTGAGATGACCATCGAGTGTGGCAAATTCGAAGGCATCTGGCGCAAAGCCTCGACCAATGTGGGCGAGGCACACCTCACGTCGGCCTACACCTGGAGCGAGGGCGTGGAGAGTGTGACGCTGCTCAGCGGCGACGATGCCGTGGCGCTACAGCACGGCGAGAAAGCACAGGCGGTGTTTTTCGACAACGCCGACTACCCGATATGGGTCGACTTCAAGCCAGGGGTGACGAAAGCCGAATTCGGGTCGATGCTCAAGAGCGAGAACGAGAGTTTTTCGTTTCGCCGCGGCATCCTCACGGGCTTCCTCAACTACGGCAACGACATAGGCCGCAGCGAAATCAGCATCGCCTACGTGATGGGCGGCGAGCGGCGCAGTTTCTCCTTCGGCTTCGAGGTGCTGAGCACCAAACTCAACTACCACGAGCACTGGCGACAGATTATCGACGACATAGAGCGCGAATACCGCATGCTCACCATCGACTACATGCGCCGCACCTTCCACGGCTTCAGCGTCGACCCTCAGGGCGACCGCCCCGAAATCGTGTGGTGGAGCATCTTCGCTGGCGAGCAGGAGAAATTCATCAGGGCCGTGCGCAGCATCATCGACCGCCCGCGCCACCGCCTGCACAGCATGAGCGCCTACCAGCGCGCCGATAAACTGAAGCGGGTGCCTGCCTGCATGGAAAACGAACTCGCCGAGCACCGCCGTGAGCCGGGACACCTCTACCACATAGAAGTGCCCACGCTGAGCAACGACACCCTTGAGAACCGCTTCCTGAAGCACGCCTTGAAGGAAGTGAGCGAGAAATACGGCAAACTGAAAAAGAGCATCGAGGCGCTGAAAAATGTGAGCGAACGCATGCAGGAGGAGATGGATACCACACAGGCGGCGCTCAAGCAACTGCTGCACAACCCCTTCTTCCGCACCGTGGGACGCTTTAAGGGTTTTCACCAGGAGAGCCTCGTGCTGCAGAAAGCCACGGGCTACGCACAGGTGTACCGCACGTGGAACCTGCTGCGCCGCGCCTATTCGCTTCACGATGGCATCTACCGCCTGCAGACGAAAGACATCGCCACACTCTACGAAATATGGTGCTTCATCGAAGTGAGCCACATCGTGAAGGAGCAGTTGATGGCCGACGGCCGCTGGGAAGATGTGGAGATGGACCACCGCAACCGCATGGAGATGAACGGCATCTTCACGTGGGAACTGGGCAAGGGCGAACACTCTCGCATCCTCTTCAAGCACGATGGCGTGGAACTGGCCGAACTCATCTACAACCCCAAGCACACCGACAAGGAAAACGATACGCTCTCGATTCAGCACCTGGTGGTGCCCACAGTGGCGCAAAAACCCGACATCGTGCTGCAACTCACCAAAAACGACCTTGAGAAGGGCATGAAGATGACCTACCTCTTCGACGCTAAATACCGCATCGACGGCCGTAGCAACAATGTGGACGTGCCGCCCGAAGACGCCATCAACCAGATGCACCGCTACCGCGACGCCATCTACTACCAAGCCTACGGCTCCAATGTGCTGAAGAAGGAGGTGATAGGCGGCTACATCCTCTTCCCGGGCGACGGCGAACCCGCCGACGTGGAAGTGTCGAAATTCTACCAGAGCATCGACAGGGTGAACATAGGCGCCTTCCCACTGCGCCCCAAGGACGAGCGCAACCGCCGCTTGCTGCAGGATTTCATCCACTCGCTGATAGGAAAACAGTCGGTCGACATCGTGGCACAGGTGATTCCGCAAAAGGGCGTGTTCACCGAGGTGAGCAACCGCGCCCTCGTGGGCATCGTGAAGCCCAGCAACCGCCGAG
>JAUNCU010000024.1:0-3150 GCA_030526455.1 Bacteroidales bacterium
GTGCCACTTCTCAGCACATTATTTTTAATTTCTACAGTTTTAATTCCCATGAAAAATCCACTGAGGTCTTTTAGTCTATTAGTCTTTTTTTACACACTTTGTGGGGTGATTGTGCAAGTTGTGGTTTAAATAATCTTAATGTGAGGAAAAAGTTTTGAAAGTGGAATTGAATAAAGAAGAATATTTTGTATATTTGTGAGAACTAATTGCAATAATTTTAAATAACACAATATCTATGGCAAAAATTCACGGAGCAGTGGTGGTGAACACTGAGCGCTGTAAGGGCTGCAACCTTTGCGTGGTGGCTTGTCCGCTCGATGTGCTCAGCCTCCAGCAGAAAGAAGTAAACAATCGTGGCTACCATTTCGCCTACATGGCCGCTGCAGAGAAGTGCATAGGCTGTCAGAGTTGCGCTCTGGTGTGTCCTGATGCCTGCATCGAGGTGTATCGCGTGGTAGAGAAATAACTGAATCAAAACATTAACGAACTACATATCCATTATGAATGAAGAAGTGAAATTGATGAAGGGTAATGAGGCCTTGGCTATGGCAGCCATTCGCTATGGCGCCGACGGCTACTTTGGCTATCCTATTACTCCGCAGTCGGAAGTGCTTGAGTGTCTTGAGGCCGAGATGCCTTGGGAAACCACTGGCATGGTGGTGCTTCAGGCCGAGAGTGAAGTGGCTGCAATCAATATGGTATATGCCGGCGCCTCTTGTGGCAAGGCAGTGATGACGTCGACCTCCAGCCCGGGCTTCAGCCTCATGCAGGAGGGCGTGTCGTTTATGGCGGCGTGTGAAGTGCCCGCGCTGCTGGTGAATGTGATGCGTGGCGGCCCAGGCCTGGGCACCATCCATCCCTCGCAGGCCGACTATTTCCAGGCTACCAAGGGCGGTGGCCACGGCGACTATCACTTGATTGTGCTCGCCCCTAGCAGTGTGCAGGAAATGGCCGACTTCGTGGGCCTCGGTTGGGACTTGGCGTTCAAGTATCGCTGCGTGTCGATTATCCTCGCCGACGGCTTGATTGGCCAACTCATGGAGAAGGTGGTGCTGCCACCTCAGCGTCCACGCCGCACCGAAGACGAAATACGCCAGCAATGCCCATGGGCGGTGCTCGGCCGCAAGGGTATGCGACCCAAAAACATCATCACCTCGCTCGAACTCGACGACGACAAGATGGAGGAAATCAACCATCGACTCATCGACACCTATAAGAAAATCACCGAAAACGAAACCCGCTGCGAACTGGTGAACACCGACGACTGCGACTACCTGATCGTGGCGTTCGGCAGCCAGGCGCGCATCGCCATGAAGACGATGGAACTGGCGCGCGAGCAGGGCATCAAGGTGGGCTTGGCTCGCCCCATCACGCTGTGGCCTTTCCCAGCCGAGCAAATCAAGAAGGCTGCCGAGGGCGCCAAGGGCTTGCTCACAGTGGAACTCGCCGCAGGACAGATGATCGAAGACGTGAAATTAGCAATTGAGTGCAGCAAGCCTGTAGAGCACTTCGGCCGCCTCGGTGGCAATGTGCCCACGCCCGAAGAGGTGCTCAACGCGCTCAAAGAGAAATTCAACATTAAGAAGTAATGGCTATGGAACTGAAAGATATTATCCAACCACAGAACCAGGTTTACAAAAAGCCTGCGCTGCTCAACGATAACAATATGCACTACTGCCCAGGCTGCAGCCATGGCGTGGTGCACAAGTTGGTGGCTGAAATCATCGAAGATATGGGCGCGGCAGAATATGCCATCGGCGTTTCGCCAGTGGGCTGTGCCGTGTTTGCTTACAACTATGTGGATATCGACTGGCTCGAAGCCGCCCATGGCCGCGCTACCGCAATGGCTACTGCCGTGAAGCGCCTCATGCCCGACAAACTGGTGTTCACCTACCAGGGCGACGGCGACTTTGCCGCTATCGGCACCTGCGAATCAATTCACGCCTGCAACCGTGGCGAGAACATCGCCATCATCTTTATCAACAATGCCATCTACGGCATGACTGGCGGACAGATGGCGCCCACCACACTCCTGGGCCAGAAGACGGCAACTTGCCCCTATGGCCGCCGCGTGGACCTCAACGGCTATCCACTGTCGATCACACCACTGCTGGCGCAACTCGACGGCACCTGCTACGTGACTCGCCAGAGCGTGCACACCCCCGCAGCCGTGCGCAAGGCAAAAGCCGCCATTCGCAAGGCATTCGAAAACAGCATGGCCGGCAAGGGCACCTCGGTGGTGGAAATCGTGAGCACCTGCTGCTCGGGCTGGAAGATGACACCCGAGAAGGCCAACGTGTGGATGGAAGAGAACATGTTCAAGAAATATCCATTGGGCGACATGAAGAATGTCGACGAAGCAAAGAAGGAGGAATAAGCGATGAAAGAAGAAATGATTATTGCCGGTTTCGGCGGACAAGGTGTCCTTTCGATGGGTAAGATTTTGGCTTACTCAGGACTGATGGACGATAAAGAAATCACTTGGATGCCTTCTTACGGCCCAGAACAGCGCGGCGGCACCGCCAACGTGACCGTGATTCTGAGCGACGACCGCATCAGTTCGCCCATCCTCAACGCCTACGACACTGCCATAGTGCTCAATCAGCAGAGCCTCGATCGCTTCGAGAGCCAGGTGAAGCCGGGTGGCGTGCTCATCTACGACAGTTACGGCATCCACAATCCTCCCACCCGCACCGACATCAAGGTGTATCGCATCAACGCGATGGAGGCTTCATTTGAAATGAAGAACGGCAAGGCATTCAACATGATCGTGCTGGGCGCCTATCTGAAAATCAAGCCCGTGGTGAGCGTAGATAACGTGCTCAAAGGCCTGAAGAAAACC
Source organism: Bacteroidales bacterium (assembly GCA_030526455.1). Classification (GTDB taxonomy): domain Bacteria; phylum Bacteroidota; class Bacteroidia; order Bacteroidales; family Muribaculaceae; genus Sodaliphilus. The sequence goes on from JAUNCU010000024.1 coordinate 2,843, forward strand.
CTCCCAGAACGCCACTGGAACCTCCTCCCCATGAACGAAGAAGCCCTCAAAAAAGGCATGAGCCTGGTGGAAGAGTGAAAAACTATTGCTGACTCATGGCTGTGAATATTGGCACAACGGCAGGTTACATGTATATGGATATGTGGGTGCTGGCAAGTATTGTCCAACTTTCCACATACAGTTTTTGCCGTCGCTTTCTAAATCAGAACAACGACCCCTGTGGGCGTTTGTTTGACCAAATGACGCAAGCAGCCCGCTCTTGTCAGGCTAATATTGCGGAAGGCGTGTCGCGTCACCAAACATCGGTT
>JAUNCU010000024.1:3160-22065 GCA_030526455.1 Bacteroidales bacterium
GTGGATGTGGCGCGGGCAAGCATCAATGAATTGAGCAACGATTTTTCGTTCATTTTGATGGCCAACAAACAAGTGGCCTGGCGAATCTCCGATGCTGAGAGTCTTGCTGTGAGAGCGATAAAGCCTGATAGGGCACATTATGGCGATGACCTCATGCACGACATGATGCTCCATGTGCTCAAGCAGAAGGAGCGCTTTGATCCTTGGATTGAGAGTAGCGACTTGAATATGGCTGCTAATGCGCTGCTTATACTTTGCTCGCGCATCAACAGCATGATAACACGTTATCTTGAGAGTGCATTGAATTCATTTAAGGATAAAGGTGGCTTTGCAGAAAACATGACGAAGGAGCGCATCAATGCGCAGCGCCAGCAAAGTGTGAAAGAAGGAGCCCCTCAGTGTCCTATTTGCGGCGCTCCCATGATAAAGCGCTTCGCAAAGCGAGGTGCCAACCAAGGCAATGCATTCTGGAGTTGCAGCAACTACAGTACCACAGGTTGCAAAGGGTCGCGAAGCATTAACCCTAGGTGATTCAAAACGATAACGTTAGTAACGATTGTAACGATCGTAACGTTAGTAACGAGATTTATTATCAGGAGACTTTATATAAAAATATCCCCGCCTCAGAAGCGGGGATATTTTTTATAATGGGGGTAATTTCTTTTAATTCACGAAATTTACACTTACGCCTATTTGGAAGCGGGCTGGGTTGAGGGGGTAGTGGGGGGTGGCGAAGTAGTTGTCGCCGCCGAAGAGGCCCTTGTTGGCATGGGTGTAGGTGACGTAGAAGCGAGCTTGCTTCATGCGGAAGTTGGCATATACGTTGGCGAAGACGAAGTTGCCGCATTTCACCTCGTGCTGGTTGTGGAAGTTCATGAGCGCGGGGTTGTAGGCTGGGGCGTAGTAACTGGTGTAGTAGTTGGCGTCCATGCCGAGTTGCACCTTCAGCACCTTTGCGATGGCGAATTTGATGAAGAGGTTGCTGTAGATGGCGAATTTTGGAAGCGGGAGCACTTGCTCGTTGCTGCTGGTCTGGTAGGTGAGTTCGTTGTCCCAAGTGAGGATGCCGAGGCGCAGGTGCTGCTTGAGCGTGGCGCTGAGCACATGCACGGGCGAACCGCACTGCTGTGGGGTGCCGTCTTCACCGAAGTAGAGGTAATTCTTGAGCGTTTCATAGCCCACGTTCACGTTGGTGCCCGAGAAGGGGATGTTGAGTTCGCCGCCCACGCGGAATCGGGTTTCCTTCGAGAAATCGTTGCTCCACGCGTAGTGGTTGCTCACGAATCGCTTCAGCAGATAGGGTGCCTCCAGGTTCTTGAAATAGCCGTAGCCACGAATGGTGACGGTGTCTTTCAGCAGATGGAAGCGGGTGGCCACGTCGCCGCTGGCTTCGATGTCGCCAGCCACAGGACCCACGACGCCGAATTTCGCTGAGGCATCATAGGTGAGGATGGAGCCGCGCTGCTTGGTGAGTTGACCGCCCACGTAGAGCAGGTTCTCCGTTTTGCGGTGCTCGATGGTGCAAGGCAGCGGGTCGAGGCCTTCAGGCAGCGTGCCCTTGCCCGAGATGGAGTCGGCTACCTGGGTGTAGCGCCTGATTTCGTGCTGGGCATAAACGGCAAAGCCGAATTTAGCGTATTTGTTGAAACCCTCGAGCAGCGACACGCCCAGGGTGTTGCGCAAGTGCCAGAATCGGTTGAATTCATCGGTCTTCGTAGCCGAGAGATAGGTGTGGGGGAAGAATTCCTTAGCCTGGCTCGCCGATTCGTTGAGGAAACTGTGGGCGTTGATTTTGTAGTCGAAATTCCATATGAAACTCGTCACGGGAATGTAGGTGCGTCCCACGATGGTGTCGGTTTCGGGGTCGCGCTGGTATTTGTAGTAGCCCACCTTGTAGCGGTGGTTCATCACCAGTTGGTGTCCGCTCAGCCCCGACTGTGCTGCGGTGAGGCGGGTGAGGATGTCTTTAGGGTTCACCTTCGTTTCGCCACCCTGCACCTCGGCCGGGTCGGTGATGTAGCGGTCGTCCACGATACCGCCGTTTTCCTTGTTGGTGTGGTTGAAATTCATGAACACCGCCTGCATTTCGTAGCGGTCGCCCATGTAGGATGCAAACCCCTTCCACATGAAATTCTTCTGTGCCTGATTCTCGTAACTGCCCTTACTATAGATGTAGTCGAGCCATGCGCCCACGGCAAGCCGCTTGTTCACATTGCCGCTGAATTCGGCGGTGGTGCGGTCTTGGTTGCTGTATTTGTCGCCACCGGTGGTGTGGGAGAGCAGCGTCATGGGAATGCGCGTGTTGTAGAAGCGGTGATTCTCCACCGATGGGAGCCAGGTGCTCAGCGCGTCGGCATGGAAAAATTCGCTTGTGGGCTTGCGGTCGAAGAATATCTGGTCTTGCCCGGCATTGCCGTAGTTGCCAGTGGTGGCAAATGCGCGGCTGCGCAGCGAAGGGATGGCATTGGCGTGATAGTTTTCGTAGAGCGTGTCGATGCCCGCGGGATATTGAAGCCCCAGCGGATCGCTCATGGTCCATGCGTAGGATGGTTCCACCACTCTCTTTTCCTTCTTTTTCGCTTGCATGCCCATGGCCAGCAGAGTCATCAGCATCACGGCGCAGTATTTAGTGAATGTTTTGTTCATTAAGTTATATTCTTCAAGATTTGAGCCTACAAAGTTACGCATTTTTTTCTTAATCGAGGTCGAAAACGTAGTTGAGGAAGTCGTGCATAGGCTGGAGCCGGCGCAAATCGTCGGCCACGCGTGCCACCCAGTCGTCGCAGTCGAAGTAGGCTTCGTCGAGCGTTGCCATCATGATGTATTCCTTCATTTTCAGGAATTCAGCCATGGGGTTGCTCTCGTCGTAGCCCTTGGGCATGCGCTTGAGCGTGTCGCAGTCCCAGTGGTAGAAATCGCTGATGGCGGGATTGTTCACGATTTTGAGGAATTCCTCGCCTTCGGCGTCGATGAGGCTACGCAACTCGTCGAGCACGGGTTTCTCGGGCCACCAGATGCCACCGCCTATCATGAGTTTGCCGGGCTGGAAATGCACATAGTTGCACGAGATTTTGGTGTGTCGGCCGCCTTTGCCTATCACGGCAGAGAAGTAATTCTTGTAGGGCGTTTTGTCTTTGCTGAATCGCGTGTCGCGGTAGATGCGATACACGCTGTTCTTCAAGTGAAGCCCCCGAGCACCCTCATCCCACTCGCTCTGGAGCGTGATGAGGCGCTGGATATCGGCTTCCCACGCATTGCGGAGCACATCGAATTCCTCTTTGTGCTCCTTAAACCATGCGCGGTCGTTGTTCATTTCGAGGCGTCGGAGAAACGCCGTCACATCGCTTATCTTGCAGTGTGTCTTCATTACAGAATGATTACAACTGCAGGATGATGGCGATGAGCGAGGTGACGTCGCTCACGTTCACTTCGCCGTCTTCATTGATGTCGCATACGGCATCGCTGTATTCAGCCGCACCGAGAATCTTGTTGACCAGAGCGGTCACGTCGCCCACGTCTACATTGCCGTCGCCGTTCACGTCGCCCTTGATGCCGGCAGCGTTGAGTTTCACGGTCTTGGCTTCGCTCCATGCGCCTTCGGTGTCGTCGAGGAAAATGGCTTTCACCTTGTAGGTGTAGTTAGCGCCAGGGGTGAGGCCAGTGACGGTGTAGAGGGTGTCGGTGATGCCGGTGATGGTGCGAGTGTTGGCGTCGCCCGATTCTTCAGCCTTGCGGCGAGCGTCGGCGGCCTCAGAGGCGTCGCCTGAGTAGATTTTCACATTAGCCATCATCACGCGCTTCTTCATGGTGGTGTTTTCAATTTTGACTTTGCTGCCAGTGCCGCCGCCGTTGAGCACCACGGCGTATTCTTTCTCAGCGCTTTCGAGCGTTACGTCGGTTTGGCTTTGCGACTGGCCAGAGGCGTCGAGCAATGAAACGCGCATCACTACAGGGTCGTCGGTGGCGTAAGGCAGTGCAGTAATCTTCACTGTAGCGGTGCCGTTCTGGTCGGTGATGTCAACTGCAGGGCTGGTCACAGTGCCGTTGGCTTTGTTGGTGCCGAGGCGGAAGTAGTCGGCGTCTTCGTAGGTGCCGCTGCTGCTCTTGCTCCAACCTTCGGGCAGGCCAGCCTTGAAGTTGCTTTCAAGGAGCAGTTCCGATGGGTTCACGATGTCGGCGTTTTTCACGAAGAGGGTGTAACTCTTAGCGTTTTCGCCAGCAGTCCAGTGGGCAGTGAAAGCGTCGGCAGCAACGTCGGTGGCTTCGGTGAGCACTGGGTTGGTCTTAGGCATGGCTTCCTTCATGAACCAGAAACTTACCTTGCCATTTGCTTCGGTGATTTCGGTGATAGGCTTGCTCATGTAGGTGCCGGTGTTCACCTTAGCGGCGGGCGACGACTCGTCGGTGAGTGCGTTGTTGCCGTTGTAAGGATAGAGGTCGCCCTTCATGTTGGTGGGGTCGGCAGCGCCGGTAGAGGTGTTCATCTTCAGTTGGCCGTCGGCTGGAATGAGCGTCATGCGTTGCAGCGCGTAGTTGTTCACCACATTCTGGTCCCAAGCGCTCTGGCTGAAAGTAACGTGGGTCACTTGCAGACCGTGGCTAGGCAGTGCCGCGTCCCAACCTTCGAGTTGGCGGTTTTCGAGGATGTAATACTCGTTAGGGTCGCGGTCGTTCACCACTTTGTAGGCCTTAGCGTCGCTGGCAGTGGTGGCGTCGAGGGTGTACTGGGTGTTGGCAACGGGAGTGCTGAGTTCCATCCAGTTCATGAAGTTCTTTTCGTAGGCAGTGAAAGCGCAAGGAGTGTCGCCGTCGTCGTTGTAGCAACCGCCGTCGAGCAGACTCCAGTCGCCCATACCGAAGTATTTGCCAGAGTATTGAGTGTCGTAGAAGTCGGGCAGACCGAGGCAGTGAGAGAACTCGTGGCAGAAGGTGCCGATACCGTCGAGTTTGGTGGCGTTGTCGTTAGAACCGCGGGTTTCGTTGAACACGGCAAACTTATCGATCTTCACACCATCGTAGGTGAGTGCGCCAGGACCGTCGCCAAATTGTGCTGCATCGCTCAGTTCCCACTGGCAAGGCCACACTGCATTGGGCACCACGCCATAAGCCTGAGCCTCGCCCACACCAGCGTAAACCACGATCACCACGTCGCACTGTCCGTCGCCGTCGTTGTCGTAGTCTTTCCAGTTGATGCCGTCGGCTTCAGCCTTTTGACATGCTTCAGCCACCATGCGAGCCACGCCCTTGTCGTCGCCGTAGCGGTCGTTGCCACCATAGGTAGCACGGGTGCTGGCGAGGGTGTAGATGCCGTAGAGGTCGTATTGTGGAGAGAATTTACCTCTCGACTGATCGACGAAGTATTGCTTCACACTCTTTGAGTCGGTAGAATACATGCGTTCGAACGCCTCCTTCGTGTTGCTCATTTTCTTGTCGGAGTACTGGATGAGCAGGATGGGAATCTTTGGGCTGCCCATGCCAGGAACCTGAGGCGCCTTTTGTGCCACAGCCTTGCGTTTCGCATTAGCGCGAGCCTTGCTGGAGAGCGTCATGTTGCTGGCTTGCGAAGCCACCCAAGTTTTCTCGTCGGCAGAGCGAAGGGCAGCACTGTGAGCCAGACGCTCGGTGATGCCAGCCGCGTTGCTGTAGTAGAAATCGCCGTTTTCGGCCTGAGCCACGGTGATGCCGTCGGCAGTTACGAAACTGTGGTGAAATTCATCACCTCTCATACTCACTTCAATCGTTGTGCCATCGCTCTGGGTGTGCACAATGGGCTTACCTGGCTTCACAGGCACTGCCATCATGCTGCTAACAGCAAAGACCGATGCACAAAGTGCAATCAATGTTTTTTTCATTTTTATCGTAGTTAAAGTAGTTGTTATTGATGATTTTGTTGCAATTTACAAATTTATCAAAAAAAAATGACAAATGGCGGATTCTGTCTAAAAAGTTACTACTAATTAACAAATTGCACCCCGCCACGGTCATGGGCGGGGTGCAATGGTGGGGGTATTTCGAGGTGTGAAATTGCGGGTGAAGTGAGAAGATGGCCGGGGCTTAGAATTTTTCTTCGTTGAGGGTGTTGCCTGCGGCGTCGGTGATGCGCCAGTGGGTGATGTTGCGAGCCTCGGAGGAGATGCTTACGCCGCATTTTATCACCTTGCGGCCATCGGCTTCGTAGGGGATGGCGTAGCCTTTGTCTTCGATTTGAGCGAGGGCGTTTTCTACTGTGTCATCGACCTTCAATTCCAATACGAAAACGTGGGTTTTGGTTTGGATCACCACATCGGCGCGGCCTAGGATGCTTTTTACTTCGGTATCGACGATGCTGTTGAGCAGGGAGAATACCATGTAGAAGAGCATTTTGTAGAACCCTTCGCGGCTTTCGCTTTCGTCCCAGTCCTTGCGTGTGATGATGTCGTAGGGAATTTTGGCGATGTAGGCACGCAGGGCTACGAGTGATTTGGAGAGGTCGCCTTCGTAGATGCCTCTCGCTATCTGGCGCAGCATGTTGTTGCTCTCGATGTTGGTACGATTCAGCACCAGCGGCATCAGTCCACGAATCATGCCCTCGCGCACCTCAAGATTGGGGTAGTGGAGGGTGTAGGAGCGAAGTAGAGGGTCGTAAGTGTCGATGGTAAGGTAACCGCTCTGGTAGAGCAGCGGTATGGGCGTGGTAGCATCCTCGCAACCCATGTTGAAATCCTCGCCACCAAGTTCCACGCCATCAAACTGCAGCGCGTTGATGATGGGGTAGTGCTTCAGATGCTCAATCAGCGCAGTCATCGTGCCCGTTTCAAACCAGTAGTGTCGGGTGAGTTTATCATTCAGCGCATTGAGCAGACTGAAAGGCGCATATACGTCCTCACTGTTTGGCGAGAAGTGATATCCATCGTAGTTCTTTTTGAGCAGCGCATAAGCCTCATCGGTAGTGATCCCGATAGCCTCGGCGTATTCTTCTACGCAAGGACGGAGCACGGAGTCCAGTTCCTTCTGGGTGACGCCGCAGATGCCTGAGTATTCATCAAGCATCGATATCTGCTTCAGATTGTTCAACTCAGAGAAAATGCTGACCTGCGAAAATTTGGTCACACCAGTGATGAAAACGAAACGCAGATAGGCACCGTCAAGTTTCACGGTCTGGTAGAAGCCACGTAGCAAGGAACGCAATTCTTCCAGCATTTCCTTGTTATAGAGATTGCGCATTAGAGGGGTGTCGTATTCATCGAAAATGATGACAACTTGTGTACCCAATGATTCATATATGTGGCGGATGAGTTGACTGAATCGCTTGCCAAAATCATCAATGCGCTTTTGGGTGCCATATGCCGTTTCGTAATATTCAAGCATAGCCGAGAGCACATCGCGCATATCTTTGATGTCGGTACAGTTACGCATCTCGCTCATATCGAAGTGGAGCACGGGATACTTTTTCCACTCCGTTTCCAGTTCAGCCACCTTGAGTCCTTCAAACAATTCCTTTTGCCCTTGGAAATAAGCCTTCAGCGTGTTGCACAGCAACGACTTTCCGAAGCGGCGAGGCCGCGCCAGGAACACGTATTTGTATTTACTGATGATGTCACACATCAGCCCAGTCTTGTCGACGTATACTTTGCCTTGCTGACGAATTTCAGCAAACTGGTCGGTGTCTACGGGATATCTGAATTTGCTCATAGTCGCTTGTGTTTTAGAATTTTTCTTCGTTGAGGATTGCGCCAGTGGCGTCGGTGATGCGCCAGTGGGTGATGTTTCGGGCTTCGGAGGAGATGCTTACGCCGCATTTTATCACCTCGCGGCCATCGGCTTCGTAGGGGATGGCGTAGCCTTTGTCGTCGATTTGGGCTAGGGCGTTATCTACTGTGTCATCGACTTTTAGTTCCAGCACGAAGATGTGAGTTTTTGTTTGAATCACCACATCGGCACGGCCCAGAATGCTTTTCACCTCGGTATCGACGATGCTGTTGAGCAGCGAGAACACCATGTAGAATAGCATCTTGTAGAAACCTTCGCGGCTTTCGCTTTCGTCCCAGTCCTTGCGTGTGATGATGTCGTAGGGAATTTTGGCGATGTAGGCACGCAGGGCCTGAAGGGCCGCTGGCAGATTGCTTTCAAAAATGGCGGCAGCCATTCTTCGTGTCAGACTGTTGTTCTCGCTCAAATTGCGATTAAGAACCAGCGGCATAAGTCCGCGAATCATGCCTTGTCTTACTTCAAGATTCGGGAAATGAAGGGTGTAGCAGTCCAGCAGAGCATTATAACTGTCGATGGTGAGGTAGCCGCTTTGATACAGCAGCGGCACGGGGGTGGGCGAGGATTCGCACGATATATTGAATTCGTCATCGTTCACCACCACGCCATCAAACTGCAGGGCGTTGATGATGGGGTAGTGCTTCAGATGCTCAATCAGCGCAGTCATCGTTCCCGTTTCAAACCAGTAGTGTCGGGTGGATTTACCATCCAGCGCGCGCAAAAGACTGAAGGGGGCGTAAACGTCCTCGCTGTTGGGTGAGAAGTGATAGCCGTCATAGTTCTTCTTGAGTAAGGCATAGGCCTCCTCGGTGGTAATCTTCAGCGCTTCGGCATATTCTTCCACGCATGGACGAAGCACGGTGTCGAGTTCTCGTTGGGTAATACCACAGATGCCGGAGTATTCATCCTCCATCGAAATCTGCATCAGATTGTTCAGTTCTGAGAAGATGCTGACTTGTGAGAATTTCGTGACGCCGGTGATGAAAACGAAACGCAGATAGGCACCGTCAAGTTTCACGGTCTGGTAGAAGCCACGTAGCAAGGAACGCAATTCTTCCAGCATTTCCTTGTTATAGAGATTGCGCATTAGAGGGGTGTCGTATTCATCGAAAATGATGACAACTTGTGTACCCAATGATTCATATATGTGGCGGATGAGTTGACTGAATCGCTTGCCAAAATCATCAATGCGCTTTTGGGTGCCATATGCCGTTTCGTAATATTCAAGCATAGCCGAGAGCACATCGCGCATATCTTTGATGTCGGTACAGTTACGCATCTCGCTCATGTCGAAATGCAGCACTGGATACTTTTTCCACTCCGTTTCCAATTCAGCCACCTTCAGTCCCTCAAACAATTCCTTCTGTCCTTGGAAATATGCCTTCAGGGTGTTGCACAGCAGCGACTTTCCGAAGCGGCGAGGCCGCGCCAGGAACACGTATTTGTATTTGCTGATGATGTCACACATCAGCCCAGTCTTGTCGACGTATACTTTGCCTTGCTGACGAATTTCAGCAAACAGGTCGGTGTCTACAGGATATCTGAATTTGCTCATTGTTTCTTGTTTTGAAATGCGGCTTTGCCGCAAAGATACAACTTTTTGCTAATTTTTCACTCCGTTTCGGCAAAAAAATCCCCTTAGGAGAGCGATTGGAGGCTCAAATCCTAAGGGGAATGTATGGGGGTATTTCTGCGTGGGCGGTTATGCGCCTACGAGTACTTTCAAGATGAGCATGGTCACGTCGGTCACGTCAATTTCGCCATTGCCGTCGAGGTCGGCGTTGGCGGCGTTGAATGGCGTGGTTTCGATGCCCAGGATATGGTTGATGCACACAGTGGCGTCGGTCACATCCACGTTGCCGTCTTCATTCACATCGCCAGGGGTGCCCTTGCGTGCCGCGAGTTGTACAAACTGGGTGTTTGACCACTCCGACTCTCTTCCGTCGGTGAACACGGCCTTCACCTTGTAGGCAAATGAGTCGCCTGCCTGCAGGTTCTTCACCACATAACTCTTGCTGGTGATGCCAGTGATGGTGCGGGTGGTGTCGCCGCCAGTTTCCACGGGAGCCAAAGCCTTCGCCTTCTGTGGCGCTGTGGCATCGCCACCGTAGATTCTGATTTTAGAGAAGCAGGGGTATTTCTCGCCCAAAATGGTGATCGCTGCTTGCGAGAGATCTTTGCAAGGCAGTTTTATCTTCACCGTGTTGTCGTAGATGGCGGAATAGGTGTACACATCCGAACTGATTTCATCGCCCACGAATACGCAGAAGTTAGATGCGTTGCCATAGGAGTAGCAACGGCCTGTGAGTACGATGGTCACGTCGTCGTATTTGCTGAGGTCGTAAGTCTTGGTGTTGACAGAGTTGCCCACCACGAGGCGTCCGTAGTAGAGGTAGAGCGGGCTGTCGGCATCCCATCCTGCGGGCAGATACTTGTCGCGGTCGGTGTAGATGCTCACCCTTGTGCCATCGGAAATCGACAGGAATTGGTTGAAATCGGCTTCTTCAAGCAATTCCACTGGTTTGCCCTCTTCCACTTGCAGCGTGTAACTTTCCACGAGTGCTTCTTCACCGGGGTAGGTCCACTCAGCCTTAAACTCGGTGAGGTCGATGCTGGTGCTGTCCACTGGCAGCATTTCAGGTGCTCGGCTCTCCTTGCCTTTCATATACCAGAACGAAACTGTGCCATCGTCGTTGCGTGTGATTTCGGTCACGGGTTTGCCCAGATAGCCGGCTTTGCCAGTCACGCTGCCCGATTCGGTCATAAACAGTTTCGCCGCTGGCGTGCTGCTGTCGGTGAAATCGCTCTTGCCATTGCCCCAGAGGTCGCCGGTTTCGTTGGCACGGCTCAGCTTGTTGTCGGCTGGGGCGATGGTCATCAGTTGCACCTGCTCGTTGTTCACCGTGTTGGCCATCCATCGGCTGGGCACGTAGGTCACGTGAGAGATGAGCAAACCTTCGTCGGCAATGTAGGCGTCCCAACCCTGCTTGCGACGGTTTTCGAGGATGTAGAACTCATTGGGATTCAGGTCGCTCTCGATGATCACAGCCTGATCGGTAGCGATGTCGCCCTGGTTCATTGCCGTGAGGGTGTACTTCGTGTTGCCCTCAGGCTCGATGAGGTCGATCCATCCGAAGAAATTCTTCTCGTAGGCGCTGTAGCCCACGGGTGTGTCGCTATTGTTGTTGTAACTGCCGGCACACATCAGGCTCCAGTAGCCCATGCCGTAGTAGCCGTAGTTGTAGGTGGTTTCGTAGAAGTCGGGCAGACCGAGCGCGTGAGAGAATTCATGCACGAAGGTGCCCACACCGTCGAGTTTCGTGCCAGCGTCGCTGTTGCCGTTGAGTTCGTTGAACACGGCAAAGGCGTCCACGAGTGTGTTGTCGTAGAAGCGGTAGCCAGGACCGTCGCCGAAGTAGTTGGCCGAGTAGAGATTCCACTGGCAAGGCCAGATGGCTTCGGGGTGGGTGGTAGAAGCCTGTGCTTCGCCCACGCCGGCATACACCACGATCACCACGTCGCATTCGCCGTCGTTGTCGTTGTCGTAGTCTTTCCAGTTGATATCGGTTTTTTCTTCGGCCATGGTGATGGATTCAGCCACCATTTCGCCCAGGCGCACGTCGGTCACCGTAGAGCCTTGGTTGTTTTTGCCGTGGGCGCCGTAGTAGGCACGATTGTTGCTCAGCGTGAACACGCCCCAGACGTCGAATTGAGGCTGGAACTTACCGTTAGATTGGTCGTAGAAATATTGGTAGGCACTGTTAGGGCCGCTTGAGTAGTGGGCCTTAAACTCTTCGGCCGAGTGCTTCATCTTCACGTCGGTGTAGTCCACCAGCAGAATGGGGATACGCTTTTTCCCCTTGTAGCCCACGTTGCCGGCTTTGCGTGCTCCGTTCACCTTGCGAATGAGGTGACGAGTGCTTTCGTCCATGCGAGCGGTAGCCTGCAGCGCCTCCTTCTCGGCTTTCACGAACGCCGCTTCCTGAGCGCCGCGCAGGGCAGGGTCGTGGGCAATGATTTGCGTCACTTCTTCGGTGGTGGCATACACCCAGTCGCCTTGCTGGTTGCGCTCCACGCTCATGCCGTCGAGGGTCACAAACGCGTGGTAGAACTCGTCGCCTACGGTCTCGATGCTCACCATCGTCCCGTCGCTCTGGCGGTACTGGCTGAAGCCTGGTTTCGCCGGCACAGCGTAGCAGGCACTCCACATGGCCAGTACAATGGCCAAAAATGATAATAATCGTTTCATAAGAGGTAGTTTAGTTATCAGCATTTCACTGTCAATGTCATCACAAAGGTATTGAAAATTTTCCAACAATTCAAATCATCGCAGCACTACATTTTTTAATAGTGGTAAAAATCGGAACAATTGTGGTAAAAACTATGAAAACTATTTCGGTTTTGAAAGTTTTCTGCTAACTTTGCACTCGGTTTTTAGGGGCCTTGTGCGTTTTAGGTTTAATATAATGTATTATTATCGTTAAAATACTGAAAAAACGGGTATGCCCTAACGAAGGAAAAATTAAAATCTTGATATGGATTTAAAACAACGCATTTTACAGGAATCTTCACAGTTGCTCTTCTCAATTGGTCCCGCAGCCATGACGATGGACATGGTGGCGCACAGTTGTGGCATCTCCAAGCGCACCCTCTATGAGCAGTTCCCCGACAAGAAGTCGCTCATCAAAGAGTGCCTCATCGCCGACCACGCCGAGGACGAGGAAGAATTCAGAGCCATCTTTGAGACGGCCGACAACTGCTTCGATGCCCTGTTCTCCGTGTTCTATTCGGTGAGAAAAAAACTCTCCACCACCATCATGTCGTTTCCCGACGACATGAAGCGCCTGTACCCCGACCTGCACTGCTCGCTCACGAAAGAAAGCGAGCACAAGCACGTGATGGGGCTGGCATCGGTGCTGAGCGAAGCGCAGGAGCAAGGCCTGGTGGAGAAGAGCATCAACACCCAGGTGGCGTCGTTTCTCTTTTTCATGAGCACCCACACCATTCACCGCAACAAGCAGATTGCCGAATACGGATTCACCAAAATCGACGTGCTCGACGGTGCGTTCATCAACTTCCTGCGTGGCGTGGCATCGGCCAAAGGACTCGAACTCATCGATGCCTATCTCCAAAAGAATAATACTAAACAATAAGATACGAATATTACGTTATGAACAAGAAAACCCTTTTCGTGGCAGCCCTGATGGTGGGCGTGGCCACTTTCCTGGGAAAAGCGCACGCAGCGCTCAATCTGTCGCTCGACGACTGCATTCGCCTTGCGCTCAACGAAAACCCCACGGTGAAAATCGACAGCATGGAAATTGCCCGTGTTGACTATTCAAAGCGTGAGGCATGGGGCCAACTCCTGCCCGAAGTGAGTTTCGCTGGCCAGTACAGCCGCACCCTCATGAAGCAGACCATGTATATGGACACCGGCGAGGGCGTGGCAGCCATCAAGATGGGCCGCGACAACTCCTATTCGGCAAGCCTCTCGGCCACTATCCCCGTGTATGTGCCTCAACTGTGGAAGTCAATCAAGTTGAGCGACATCCAGATTCTTCAAAGCCTCGAAACAGCGCGTGCCTCAAAACTCTCGCTCGTGAACCAGGTGAAGAACGCCTACTATGCGCTCCTGCTGGCCGAAGACTCAAAGAATGTGCTCATGGCCAACTATGAAACCTCGAAGATGAACGCCGACATCTACGCCAAGAAATACGAACTGGGCGTGGCTTCGGAATACGATATGCTCCGCGCCAACGTGGCCGTGACCAATCTCGAGCCATCGATCATCGATGCCGAAAACTCCATCAACAAAATCAAACTCCAACTCAAACTGCTCATGGCCATGGACGCCAAGGTGGATTTCACTCCCGCTGAAAGCCTCGACACCTTCAAGGCCACCATGTATGGCCGTGCCATGCAGCGCGACACCTCGCTCGTGAACAACACCAGCGTGAAGCAACTCGACCTGCAGACCGACCTGCTGCGCCAGTCGCTCGAAGTGCAGAAGGCTGCTTGGCTGCCTACCGTGGCCGCCAGCGCCAACCTCGCTTATTCTTCGATGAGCAACGGCAACCCATTGACCAACTTCCAGTGGAACGGTTCGTCGTCGGTAGGCATCTCGGTTTCGCTCCCACTCTACCAGGGCGGACGCCGCATCTACAAGCAGAAGCAGGCCGAAATCGCCGTGCGCGAAATGAAGTGGCAGCGCGAAAACCTCACCCGCTCGCTCAACATCCAGGTGCAGAACGAACTCGACAACCTCACCAAGAGCATGAAGCAGGTGGAAGCCAACACCAGGGGCGTGAAGCAAGCCGAAAAGGCACACGACATCATGCAGGAATCGTTCAAAATCGGTTCGGGCACTTTCATCCAACTGCGCGACACCGAAGACGCCCTCATGGCCGCTCGCCTGAGTTACTACCAGAGCATCTACAACTACCTCGTGGCTGAAAGCGACCTCGAACTCGTGCTCGGCAACGCTCCTATCTATAAATACACAAGTAAATAACACAAACGCAATATTACAGTATGAAAAAGAATTTCAATTTTTTGATGGTATTTGCCATTGCAGCGTCGATGCTCGCTTCTTGCTCTAAGAGCGAAGGCGAATCGTCGGCTAAGGCCGAAAAGGAAGACCTGCCTTTGGTGGAAGTGGAAACTGCCAACAACGAAACAGTGGACCAACTCAGCGAATACACTGCTACCGTGGAGGCTTACAAGACCAACAACATCATGTCGAACAGCGGTTGCCGCATCAAGCGTCTGCTCGTGGACGTGGGTAGCCACGTGGCAGCAGGCCAGACACTCGTCATTCTCGACGACGTGAACATCGCCACCCAGAGCGCCGCTATCGACCAGCAGCGCATTCAACTGGCCAACGCCAAGCGCGATCTCGAGCGTGCTAAGCAACTCGTGACCATCGGTGGTGGCACTCAGCAGACCGTTGACCAACTCCAGGCCTCTTACGATGCCCAGGTGCGCGCTATCGAAAGCAGCCGCCGCTCGCTCAGCACCATGAGCGAAAACACCGTGCTCACCAGCCCCATCAGCGGTGTGGTTACACAGCGCAACTTCCAGGCTGGCGACCTTCCATCGGGCCAACCCATCCTCGTGATCGAGCAACAAAACCCACTTAAAGTGGTGGTGGCTGTGAACGAAAGCGAAATGGCCAACGTGAAGCAAGGCATGCCAGTGGGCGTGAGTTTCGACACCTACCCAGGCGAATCATTCAGCGGCCATGTGAGCCTCATTCACCCCACAGTGGACGTGAACACCCGCACCTTCCAAGTGGAAGTGACCATCGAAAACCGTGGCGACAAGGTGCACAGCGGCATGTTTGCCCGCGTGCAGTTCAACTTTGGCCGCAACACCAGCATCGTGGTTAGCGACCGCGCCGTGCAGAAGCAAATCGGTTCGGGCGTGCGCTACGTCTACACCCTCGAAGACAACGGCACCGTGAAGTTCCGCGAAGTGGAAACCGGCCGCCACATGGGCAACCGCTACGAAATCAAGGGAGGTCTCACTCCAGGCATGCGCGTAGTGACCAAGGGCCACACCCGCCTCACCAACGGCTGCAAGGTTGACATCGCCAAGAAGTAATCACGCAATCCTGAACTTTATAACATAAGAAAGATATATGAGTTTATATTCAAGTGCAGTAAAGAAACCGGTAACCACAATCCTCGTGTTTGTGGCTGTGCTCATCATCGGTCTGTTCTCGCTGCAAAAACTGCCTATCGACCTCTATCCCGATATCGATACCAATACCATCATGGTAATGACATCGTATCAGGGTGCGAGTTCGCAGGATATTGAGCAAAACGTGACTCGCCCGCTTGAGAACTCTCTCAACTCGGTGGAGCACCTCAAGCACATCACTAGCAACTCGAAGGAAAACATCTCAATCATCACCCTCGAATTTGAATACGGCTACGACATCGACGTGCTCACCAACAACGTGCGCGACAAACTCGACATGGTGTCGAACTATCTCCCCGACGATGCCAACACGCCCATCATCTTCAAGTTCAGCACCGACATGATTCCTATCGTGCTCCTCTCGGCTGAGGCCGAAGAGAGTATGCCGGGTCTCTACAAGATCCTCGACGAAACCGTGGCCAACCCTCTGGCACGTGTCGACGGTGTGGGTACCGTATCTATCTCGGGTGCGCCCAAGCGTGAAGTGCACATCTATCTCGACCCCGTGCGTCTGGAGGCCTACAACCTCACCGCCGAATCGGTGATCTCGCTCGTGGGTGCTGAAAACCGCAACATCCCAGGCGGTACGTTCGACATCGGTTCCGACACCTATTCACTGCGTGTGCAGGGTGAATTCAAGGATCCAACTGAAATGCGCAACCTCGTGGTGGGCACAAAAGACGGCGCTGTGGTGCGCCTCAGCGACGTGGCCCGCATCGACGACTCGGTGGAAGAACGCTCGCAGGAAACCTTCAACAATGGCAAGAAGGGTGCGATGATCATTGTGCAGAAGCAGAGTGGTGCCAACTCGGTGGAAATCTCCAATAAGATCAAGAAGATTCTCCCCGACATTCAGAAGACACTGCCTTCCGACGTGAAACTCGACTACATCGTCGACACCAGCGACAACATTCGCAACACCATCGACTCACTTGTGGAAACCGTGCTCTATGCGTTGCTCTTCGTGGTAATCGTGGTGTTCCTCTTCCTCGGTCGCTGGCGCGCTACCGTCATCATCGCACTCACTATCCCTATCTCACTGATTGCCTCGTTCATCTATCTGCTCGCTACGGGCAACACACTCAACATCGTGTCGCTCTCGGCGCTGTCAATCTCCATCGGTATGGTGGTGGACGACGCCATCGTGGTGCTTGAAAACGTGACCACCCACATCGAGCGTGGTTCCGATCCTAAGCAGGCTGCCGTGCACGGCACCAATGAGGTGGCTATCTCGGTAGTGGCTTCTACACTCACACTGATTGCCGTGTTCTTCCCATTGACCCTCGTAACGGGTATGACCGGTGTGCTCTTCCGTCAACTTGGTTGGATGGTTACCATCATGATGGTCATCTCTACAGCCGCTGCGCTCTCGCTCACTCCTATGCTCTGTAGCCAGTTGCTGCGCCTCAACCCCGTGAAGGGCAAAATCTTCACCAAGTTCTACGGTCCCATCGAGCGTGGTCTCGACCGCCTCGACGACCTCTTCCACGACCTGCTCGCCAAGGTGGTGAAGCACCGCTGGATCACCACTGCCGCCGTGCTCATCATCTTCGTGGCCACTATGCAACTTTCGAAGTTTATCGGTTCGGAATTCTTCCCCGTGAGCGATAACGGCCGCCTCGGCGTAACGCTTGAGTTGCCTATCGGTACTCGCGTTGACGTGGCGAAGGAACTCACCCTGCGCGTGTATGAAGACTGGAAGAAGAAGTATCCTGAAATCGAAAAGTTTAACTACACCGTGGGCCAGGCGAGCACCGACAACGCCTTCGCTTCGATGCAGACCAACGGTTCGCACATCATTTCCATGAACATCAAACTCACTTCGCCCACCGAGCGCGAACGTGGCATCGTGGAAATCGCCGGCCTCATGCGTAAGGACCTCGACAACTATCCCGAATTGGCCAAGTATCAGGTGGACGTGGGTGGTAACCGTGGCGGTAGCATGAGTGGTCAGTCGACCCTCGACTACGAAATCTATGGTTACGACCTCGAGAAGACCGACAGTGTGGCTCAGCGCATGAAGCGCCTCCTCTCCAAGATTGAAGGTTGCGCCGACATTCGCATCAGCCGCGACAGTTATCAGCCTGAATATCAGGTTGACTTCGACCGCGACAAACTCGCCATCTACGGCTTGAACCTCAGCACCGCCGCCAATGCACTGCGTAACCGCATCAACGGTACCACTGCATCTTACTTCCGCGAAGACGGTAACGAATACGACATCAAGGTGATGTACGACCCCGACCACCGTCAGTCGATTGAAGACATTGAAAACATTCTGCTCTTCAACGCTCGCGGCCAGGGCGTGCGCCTCAAGGAAGTGGGTACTGTGGTAGAACGCTTCAACCCACCTACCATCGAGCGTAAGGACCGCGAACGTATCATCACCGTTTCGGCCGTGGTACAAGACCGCCCAATGAGCGACATTATCGCCGACGTGCAGCCCGAACTCGACAAACTCGAAATTCCAGCCGGTGTGCAGGTGAACCTCAGTGGTTCGTTTGAAGACCAGCAGGATTCGTTCCGCGACCTCGGTATGCTCGCTGTGCTCATCATCATCCTCGTATACATCGTGATGGCATCGCAGTTTGAGTCGTTCACCTATCCAGGCATCATCATGACCTCGATCATGTTCGCCTTCTCGGGTGTAATCCTCATCTTCTTCATCACCGGCACCAACCTCAACGTGATGTCGATGATTGGTGGTATCATGCTTATCGGTATTGTGGTGAAGAACGGTATCGTGCTCATCGACTACATCACCCTCAACCGCGAGCGTGGTCTCAGCATCAGCCGTTCGGTGTTGAACGCAGGTAAGAGCCGTATGCGCCCTGTGATCATGACCTCGCTCACCACTGTCCTCGGTATGGTGCCAATGGCGGTGGGTACTGGTGAAGGTGCCGAAATGTGGCGCCCAATGGGTGTGGCCGTGATTGGTGGTCTCACATTCTCTACCATCCTCACCCTGCTCTTCGTGCCCACACTCTACACCATCTTCGCCTTCACAGGTGTGCGTCGTCAGCGTCGCAAGCACCGCAAGGCTTTGGAAATGTCAAAAACTAAAACTCAAGCATAACCTCTTATGAAAGCAATATTTATAGCATTCGACCAGGCTTATTACGAGCGCATCGTCGAAACCCTCAACCAGATGGGTTGCCGTGGCTTCACGGCATGGGACCAAGTGTTCGGCCGCGGCAGTAAAGACGGCGAGCCTCACTACGGCACCCACGCATGGCCATCAATGTGCTCAGCCATGATGGTGATGGTGGAAGACGACCGCGTGCAGCGCGTGCTCGACTACCTCCACGGCGAAGACGTGAAAACGCCCAAACTCGGCCTCCGAGCCTTCGTGTGGGACATCACTCAAGCCATCTAACCAGCACGCAACTAAAGTAAACTAATAACTCCCAAGAAACAGAGGGGAGCGCCCAGATGAAGGCGCTTCCCTTTGTGCTTTT
>JAUNCU010000025.1:0-4267 GCA_030526455.1 Bacteroidales bacterium
CATTTTCCACCCGAGTTTTCGTGCGTTCGAGCACATTTTCCACCCGAGTTTTTGGGGAGAGGCCGGGGATACGTGCGTAACGGTAGTGACGATTGTGACGTTAGTAACGTGGTTTTTTGAGAGGACTTGCGGTGTTGGGAGAGCCTTTTTCAATCTTCTCAATTTCGCGGGTGGGTGGGAGGTTAGTCAGTTTTTGCTATGAGGCCTTTTGCTCCGTTTAGGGCTAGGACCATGTCGGAGAAGGAACTGTAGTAGGAGCCTATGAAGTGATTGCAGCGGGCGAGGGTGAACATTTCTACCGCGGCTTCTTTCATGCCTTCTGCCGAGGTGCGGTCGGCCGGGGCGGGGGAGGTGTGGATTTTGCCGGGGAAGGCGTGCTCCATGTGGCGCTTTACGCGCTCGTCGTCGGTGGCGAGGTAGAAATGGGCGCCTGGGTATTGCTCCAGTGCCTGGCGCATGTGGTGCTCAAAGAGCGAGATGGGGCTGCTCTTGATGGCCATGGCATTGTCGGTGCGGCGAATGTGCACCCCTATCATGGAGGGGGCAAAATCGGCGGCACGCTGCTGGATGCGGGCCTCTATCTCATCGGTGGGACGAAACACACTGGCATTGAGCGCGTCGGGGTAGTCGCAGAGCGGATAGCAAGAAAACACGAGCGCATCACCCTCGCCCACCAGATTGAGCACGTGCTGCTCGCGGGCGGCGCCTTCGTATTGCTGGGCGATGCTGCGCATGTGGTGAAAGTAGATGCGCACGCCATATTTCAGCGCATGCCACAGCCGCGGCAGGTGCAGATTGCGCTTCATGGGCTGGTCGTAGAGCCACTGTGCCGCCGCTCCGCCATCCACAAGGCGCACGTGAGGCGCCACAGCCTCGGAGAGCGGCTTGAAGAGGTCGGAAAAGAGGCAGTTGTTGTTGCTGCACTTGCGCCACACCACATTGAGCGCCATGCCATGACGCTCAGTGAACGCGATGGCCGAAGCCCAGGCGCGCATCCTGTTGGCCAAGCCCTCAGTGGGCACCAGGGTGAGTACTGTTTTCTTCATTCGTTACTTCAATGTTTTTTTTAAATCGTCATGACTGCCAGTCGCGCGGGGCATCGGGCGATTTTGCGATCACGCCTTTTGCACCGTTGAGCGCCAGCACCATTCTGGAAAAAGAACTGGCAAAGGAACCGATGAAATAGTCGGCCCTTGCTAGGGCAAACAAATCGACCACAGCCTCCTTCATGCCTTCAACCGAAGTGCGGCTGGCGGTGGATTCTGCATAATGAACGCGGCCAGGGAACTCCTGCTGCATGCGCTGCTTCACCTCGTCGTCGTCGGTAGCGAGATAGAAATGAGCGCCTTGATGCATCTGTTCGGCCTTCTTCATTTCGTCCACAAACGTGTCGATAGTGCTGTAGGTTTTCGACAGGTAGTGGTCGGTGCGGCGAATATGCACGCCTATGAAAGCGTGCTTAATGGGCGCCAGGCGCTGGCGAATGCGCTGCTCAATCTCCTCGGTGGGCTTGAATAGAGCGGCATTGAGCGCGTCGGGATAATCGCACATGCGGAAGCAGGAAAACAGCAGTGCCTTCTTCCCCTTCAGCAGGCTCGCCATATGCTGGCCCAGGGCTGCGCCTTGGTAATGCTCGGCGATGTGGTTGAGTTGGGTGAAATGCATACACACATCGCTCTTAAACCAGTGCATCAACTTCGCCAAATAAAGGTAGCGGCGACGCGGACGCAGATAGTAGAACAAATCAAACCACCGCTTTTCCCTGAACCGAAACCCCTTCACGCCGCTTGGCGACAAGGGCTGGAACAGGTCGGTAAAATGGCAGTAGCACTCCTTGTGCTTTTGCCAGATGATGGAAAGGCTCATGCCCTGCTCCTGGCAGAAAGCGATGGCCGAAGCCATGGTGCGCATCCTGTTGGTCAAGCCTTCAGTGGGCACCAGGGTGAGTTGATTTTTTGAGTTTAGCATTGTTAATTGACGAAATGATAATATTTTTTTTAAAAAAAAGAACTGATTTTTTTCCTATAAAAGCATTTCAAATGCGTGGCGTTCGCCGTCTTTCACCATCACCATGCCACAGCGCGTGAAACCTATTTTGGGCAGGATGTGTAGCATCTGGGCGTTGTCGTGATTGGTGTCGATGCGCATGCTTTCGCAGCCCATGCGCTTGGCTTCGCCGAGGAGCAGTCGCAGAAAGGCGGTGGCGAGGCCTTGGCCCGTGAGGCTGGCGTCGACGCCTATGCGGTGCACCACAGCGTAGCGGCAGTCGCGGCTGGTGGAGCGAGTGAGCCATGCGCCGTTCCAAATGTGGTCGTATTGCGCATCGCCCGTGGTGATAAGGGCGCAATAGCCCACCACTGCACCTTCGCGCAGCAGCACCCATCCCTGGCGTTTGGCGATGTCGGCCGCAATGGTTTCGGGATTGGGGTAGCCGCGCTGCCACTGGTCGCGGCCGGCGAGGCGCATCACCTCAATCTCGCCCCGCAGAATCTCCCAGATGGCAGGCGCGTCGGCTTCGGTGGCGAGGCGAATGGCGAGGGCGGCGTTACTGCTCATCGTCGTCGTCATCGTCCACTTCTTCGATGGGCGTGTTGAGCAGAGCGTCGGCAGCGTCGAAATCCTCCGGCTTCACCACCACGCGCCACAGCCCCTTGTCGAGGCCGCGCAGCAGCGTGCTGGCCGTGTTGTCGCCCAGCACACCGGCATTGATACCGTTGGCTTCGAGCATCCCTTTCACGATGCTGGCCTCAATTTCGTTGTCGAATTGCGCCAATACTTTCAAATCACCTTCATTTGCCATAGTACTAAGTCCTTACTGATTATTTGATATTACGTTTGTTGAGTTCGGCTTGATAGCGGCGGGCATTCTCGTTGTGCTCGGCAAGGTCGACCGCGAAAGCGTGGTAGCCCGAGAAGTCGCTCTTGGCACACATGTAGATGTAGTCGTGAGGCTTGCTGTCGAGAATGGCGTCGATGGTCTGCTTTTCGGGCAGACGGATAGGGCCTGGGGGGAGTCCAGCCACGCGGTAGGTGTTGTAGGGCGATTCGTAGGCACACATCTTCAGGGTGATGCGCTTGATGCTGAAGTCGCCGATAGCGAATTTCACCGTGGGGTCGGCCTGCAGGCGCATCTTCTTCTGCAGGCGGTTGATGTAGAGGCGCCCAACCTTTCCGCGCTCGTCGCGCTTAGCGGTCTCTTCTTCCACAATCGATGCCACAATCACCACGTCGTCGGGCGTGAGGCCCATCGCCTTTGCCTTGGCGGTGCGTTCGTCGGTCCAGAATTGCTGATAGTAGTTGTAGAAATTCTTCAGCAGTTTCTCTGGCGTAACGTCCCAGTAGAATTTATAACTGTCGGCGAGCAGGATGCAACCTATGTTGGAGGGCGTGTGGTCGAATTTCTTGCACAATTCAGGATCCTTGAGCGCCTTGAGGAAATCTTCCTTGCTGGGCTGGAACTTGGCGGCGGCACGGCGTGCCCACTCGTCGAGGGTGCGCACATTGTTGAAGGTGAACTTCAATTCCGATGGTTCGCCGCGGCGCAGCGTGTAGGCTGCCTTGAGCGCCGACTCGCCCGCCTTGATCTGGAACGCGCCATGACGCGCCTCTACATTCATGCCGCTCAGGCGCAGCAGCGTGGTTACACGCGATGCAAACGCCTCGCCAGTGTTCTGCTTCAGCGAATCGCTCAGCGCCTCCATCGTAGAGCCTTTGGGGATATAGATGAACGTGTCGGCCTCGGCAGTGGCGGTCACAAACGGGATGGTTGCCACACCCATCAGCGCCACCAGCGCGGCCACAGCGATCAGCACCTTCTTAGGCGCCGACATCTTTTGTTTCTTCTTTGCTTTTGCCATTTCTATATTTTGACGATTACTAACGAAAAGCAAAATTACACTTTTTTTCTGAGAAGGAAGGATTTTGGGCGTATAATAATGTGTAATGAAGGGGCGATAAATCGAGGGTGGAGAAAAAAATGATGTTTTTTTGAAGAAAAGTTGCGAAAAATTTTGGATATATGAAAAAAGTGCGTAACTTTGCACTCGCTAAAAGCAAATCAGCACAAAGCACTGGAGAGGTGGGTGAGTGGCTGAAACCAGCAGTTTGCTAAACTGCCGTAGGAGTAATCCTACCGCAAGTTCGAATCTTGTCCTCTCCGCTTAAAACGGTTGTGACGCAAGTCGCAGCCGTTTTTTGTTTTCCCTCCCCCCGGCTGGAATGGCCCCCACACAGATCTCAAATTCATTTAATTCGTTGAACATTGCCC
>JAUNCU010000025.1:4367-20140 GCA_030526455.1 Bacteroidales bacterium
CACACAGATCCCACAGATCTCACGGATTATATTAAAGGCTCACACGGATTCAACGAGATTCTACAAAACAATTCGTTTAATTCGCTTAATTCGTTGAACACTGCCCCACACAGATCCCACAGATCTCACGGATTATATTAAAGGCTCACACGGATTCAACGGATTCAACAGAATTTTTAGCCACAAATTAACACGAATTATTCACGAATTATTTTTTTGTGGGATTATATTAAAGGCTCACACAGATTCAACGGATTCTACAAAAAATAAACTCGTTTAATTCTTCGCGGAGCGAAGCGGCAAGCCGATGACGCTTAATTCGTTGAACACTGCCCCACACACTGAAACCTCACAGATCAACAATAAATTTGTTCAATTCGTTTAATTCGTGAAAAAAAGTCACTCACATTCAAGAAAATATTTCGTGATAAGGCGCGTTTTTTTATGGGAGATTTTGTTTTTTGGTGGAAAATGTATATTTTTGTGGATGAGTTTTTTA
This sequence comes from Bacteroidales bacterium, assembly GCA_030526455.1. Lineage (GTDB taxonomy): Bacteria > Bacteroidota > Bacteroidia > Bacteroidales > Muribaculaceae > Sodaliphilus. The sequence continues at coordinate 4,867 of JAUNCU010000025.1, forward strand.
CGGAATCTGATTGCATGCGATTTGGGCCTTTGGATAGATGCTTTGAATTTGTGGCGACATTTCGTGTTCATTCTACCTTACAAAAACTTTTATACCTGTCAAATTTATTCAAATTAAACCATCTGATAGAATTATGAAAAAGATTTTTACACGATTGCTTATGGCGGCAGTGCTGCTCATGTGCGCCCAAGGGGCGAAGGCAACAATCATCTCCTACATCGACGCTACCTCAGGGCTGCAATACGAACTCGACGATGCTACGATGACTGCCGCGCTCACCAGTGGCGCAAACACCACGACAGTGGATATCACCATTCCATCATCGGTTACATATAGCGGCAAGTCCTTCACTGTGAACGAAATCAGGGGCAATGCTTTCTGCAACTTAAAAGAGATTACTTCGGTCACGATTCCTTCTTCTGTTGAAACGATTGGATCCTGGGCTTTTGCTTCTTGCTCCAAATTGGCAACCGTTACCATACCAGATGGTGTTAAATATTTGAAATTTAAATGTTTCTATTTTACGGCTATCACTCAAATCACGATACCTTCCACTGTGGTTGAGGTTGAGGATTATGCTTTTTATGGATGTACGAAATTGAGCAGTGTCACCATCAAAAATGGTGTTAAAATATTGGGTGACAAAGTTTTCACCGAGAACCAACTCACACAAGTCAAACTTCCAGCAAGCATCGAACGCATTTCAGGACTCACTTTTCATCAGTGTACCAAATTGCAGAAATTTGAAGTGGATGCTGGCAACCCCTACTTGGCAGTGGACAGGCAGATGCTTTGTAGCAAAGACTTTACCACACTGTATTCGTGCCCACCAGCACTTTCCATCACTAATCTTCAGATTTATAATGGAGTGAAAACCATCAAGGCTGGTGCTTTCAGCTATAATCAAAACATAGAAACGCTGAGGCTGCCCGCTTCGGTTTCTATTGAAGATGTCGATCACCAGACGGGATTATTTACCCTATGGATGAAACTCAACCACATTGAGATTTGGGGTGACAATCCAAAATATGTAAGTATGGGTGGCGTGCTCTATAGCAAAGACATGAGCGAACTGCTTTATTACCCACGGTTGAGGGCAGCAACTGAGTACAAAGTGATAGACAAAGTGATAAAAATTGCTCCCAGGGCATTCAATAACGTAAAAAATGTGGACAAGATCACCTTGCCCTCTACGCTCACCACTATCGGCGATAGTGCCTTCTATACCGCAAATATTAAAGAAATCACTATCCCCAAGGGTGTGAAACAGTTTGGCGAACATATGTTCTATAATTGCTTAAATTTGAATTCTGTTATACTTCAAGAGGGCATAACCACGATTCCAAGTAAGACGTTTGCATACTGTTATCTCCTGAAGCAAATGGTTATTCCCCATGGCGCGACATCAATAGGTTCTAGTGCTTTGCAAAGATGTTACAATTTAGAGGAAGTCGTTATCCCCGCCTCAATGGAGACCATTGAGAAATCGGCGTTCGCTGGCTGCACACAACTCAAAAAAGTGGAATGCCAAACGGAGGATCCCATCAATATAGAATCCAGCGTATTCGAGAATGTGGACCTTGCGAATGCGGTGCTTTACGTGCCGGTGGGCTGCAAGGAAGCATACGAGGCAGCATCGGTGTGGCAAGAGTTCGGAACCATTAAGGAAAAATACTTCTACACCGGCGGCACAAAAGGCGACATCAACAACGACGGCGTGGTGAACGTGGGCGACGTAACAGCCCTCATCAACCAAATCCTCGGCAACTAACCTCGCCCCACACAGATCCCACAGATCTCACGGATTATATTAAAGGCTCACACAGATTCAACGAGATTCAACGGATTTTTTAGCCACAAATTAACACGAATTATTCACGAATTATTTTTTTAAGTCTAACAGACTAAAGGACTAACAGACTAATAGGAAGTAACCTTTTTTATCTGTGCGATAGTGGCCTTTTGTGGCTCTGGACGGCGGGTTGATACACATAAATAAAAATTGGTTGAATTGGTTATAATTGGTAAAATTTGTGTTTTAATCCCCCACACGGAAATCTCACGGATTATCGTAAAGGCTCACACGGAATTCACGGATAAAATTCGATTAATTTATAAATTCGATTAATTCGTTTAATTCGTGAACACGCCACTAGAAATTCGTTTAATTCGTTGACCCAATTCTCCCTACTCGGAGTGTTGCTGATAATATGACAATCGCCCGCAGCCTTGATAGCAGGTTGCGGGCGATTTTTTTGGATGGGTTTATTTTGTGTTGTGTTTTGGCTTTTATTTGCCTCCGCCTAGGGCTGTGTAGAGGGCGATGAGGGAGGTGATGGCGTTGGTGCGGTTTTCTACCTCTGAGAACTGGCCGTAGAGGAGCGATTCCTGGGTGCGGATCACTTCGAGGTAACTTGCCTTACCGTTCTTCATCAGATCCTTGGTGTCGTTGAAGGCCTTGGTGTAGCATTCGAGTTGCTTCTTCACGTGGGAGTGCTTCTTCTCGGTCATCTGGCAGTCCTGAAGGGCGTTCACCACCTCGTTGCCGGCGGTGAGGAGCGCCTTGTAGAAGCCGATTTGCGCCTGCTCGAGTTGAGCCTCGCTAATCTTGAGGTTGGCACGGAGTTTGCCGCCTTGGAAGAGAGGCTGGAAGAGTGACGACACGAAACTCATCAAGAACTTAGCGGGGTTGGCCGCTTCAGTGCCCCATCCGAGGCTACCGCTGAGGGTGACGTGGGGGTAGAATTCAGCCTTCGCGCCTTGCACACCGTAGAATGCCATGGCGATGGCACGCTCAGCCGAGTGCACGTCGGGGCGATTCTGGAGCAACTGTGCTGGCACACCCACCTTCACCACTTCAGGCATGGCGAAATCCTGGAACGAGCCGCGCTCGATGGCGTGAGGCGTGTCGCCCATGAGGAGGCAGAGCGCATTTTCCGTCTTGCGGATATCGTCCTGGAGGTTGAGCAGATTGATGCGCAAGCCCTCGATAGAGGCCTCCTGCTGGGTGAGCGCAGTGCTGTAGTAGTGGCCCGACTCAAAGAGCGACTTCATCATGCCGAGGCCGTTTTCCCAAAGGTCGATCGTCTCGCGAGAGATTTCCACCTGGCGGTCGAGCATCACAAGGTCGTAGTAAGCCGAAGCCACATTAGAGATAAGGGCAGTCTTCACCGCCTTCACCTCGTCGTAGGCCTGCTCGAGCGCCACCTTCGCCTGCTGCTTGCGATTAGTTATAGAGCCGAAGATGTCGAGTTCCCACTGTGCCGTGATGGGCATGGTGTAGTTGTGGAGACGGTTGTCGCCAATCTTGTTCACACCCGCCGATGGGCTAAAGGCGAACGTGGGCAGATAGGCCATGCGCGAAGCCGTGAGCGAAGCCTGGGCCTTGTCGATATTCTTCAGCGAGATGGCCAGGTCCTTATTGTTGTCGAGCGCGTGGCTGATGAGCGCTTGGAGTTTGGGGTCGGTGTAGAACTCCTTCCAGGGGATGGCTGCGATGTTGGCAGTGTCGAGCGTGTCGATTTGCACCGAGTCGCCGAAGAGGTGGTTGTCCACCTTCACATTGCTGGTGTATTCCTTGTGCAGGCCACAACTGGTGGTGGCGAGCAGCATACCCAGCGCGATATATACTAATTTCTTCATATTGATATGATATTCTTCGTTAGGAATTATTCTTCATTCGCGGGTTTTGCTTCCTCAATGGCTGCCGCAGCGGCGTCGCCATTGTTGCGGCTCTCGAAACGGTCGTGAATGTTCTGGAACACGATGTAGAACGCCGGAACCACAAACACGAGTGCCACGGTGCCCACGGTCATACCGCCCACCACGGTGAGGGCGAGCGACTTGTTGCCCACAGCACCTGCACCGCCTTCAATCACGAGTGGAATCATACCTATCACCATACATGCCACGGTCATGAGGATAGGACGCAGACGGTCTTTCGCAGCCTGGATAGCGGCGTCGAATGCCGAGAGACCCTCGTGGTGGCGCTGAACGGCAAACTCGGTAATAAGAATCGCTGTCTTCGCCAGCAGACCGATAAGCATGATCACACCCGTCTGCACATAGATGTTCACACCCAGACCCATGCTTTCGAGTGGCTTGATGATGAGGAACGAGCCAAACAGACCGAATGGAATAGAGAGCAGCACGGCGAATGGAATGAACAGACTGTTGTAGAGGCAGCCCATGATGAGATAGATGAGCAGGATACAGATGCCGTAGATGATGAGCGTCATGTTAGAGCCCGCACTTTCGGCCTCTTCGCGCGACATACCGCCATATTCATAGCCGTAGCCATCGGGGAACACCTCGTCGGCCACCTCTTGCACAGCCTGGCGCACGTCGGCGTTGGCGTGACCCTCGGCAGGCATCGCCAGCACAGGGAAGCAAGAGTAGAGGTTAAAGTGGTTTTCGATAGAGGTGCCGAAAGTTTCGGTGAGCGTCACGAAGCGCGACACAGGCACCATCTGGCCATTGATAGGCATCTGGAGGCTATTGAGATTCTGAGCCTGGCGGCGATATTGCGCATCGGCCTGAATCATCACTTGATACACCTTACCAAACTTGATATAGTTGGAGATATAAGAGCCGGCGAAATAGTTGCCCACGGTGTTGAGCACCGCGGTGGGCGAAGTGCCAGCGCGCTTACATTCAGCCACGTCCACCTCGAGTTTGTATTTGGGGAAGTTGCTAGAGTAAGAAGTGAGCGCGGCTTGTATTTCGGGGCGCTCGTTGAGTTTGAGCATAAACTGCTGGCACAGGTCGATAAACTGCTTGTGGTCGCCGCCCGAGCGGTCCTGGAGTTTGATATCCACCAGCGAGCCCACACCGTAGCCCGGAATCTGAGGCATCTGGAAGGCGTTGATATCGGCTTCAGGCAAATTCAGTGCCGCCCATCCGAGGATTTGCTGCTGCACATTGCTGATGCTGTAGAACGAGCGTTCCTCCCAGTTCTTCAGGCGCACGAAGATGGTGGCGCAGTTGGTGCTGGCCACGCTGTTCTGGAGCGAGTAACCGGTGATGCGGCTATAACTTTCCACATCATCGATGCTCTTGATGAAGTTTTCGAGTTTGTTGGCAGTCTCTTCAGTCTGGTCGAGATAGGTGCCGGGGGTGAGTTGCAAGTCCACCATCAAGAAGCCTTGGTCTTCCTGAGGCACGAGGTCCTGGCGCGAGTGGGTCATCAAGTAAACCAAGCCAGCCGAGAAGATGATGAGCAGAATCCAGGCGTAGCGCGATTTCTTGATAAACTTGTTGGTAGCCTTCATATACTTGCCCAGCAGCGCATTGTAGCAAGTGTCGTAGGCCTTCTTGATGCGGTAACTGAAGCCCTTTTGCTCGCCCTCCTTCTCGGGGCGCATCATGATGGCGCACAGCGCGGGACAGAGCGTGAGCGCATTCACCATCGACAGACCCACAGCCGCAGCCATGGTGATACCAAACTGGGTGAAGAACGTGCCCGAGGTGCCAGGCATGAAGGTAACGGGGATAAACACCGCCATAAACACCAGCGTACACGAAACCACCGCGGTGCGCACTTCCTCCATCGCGTCGGTAGTGGCTTCGCGGGCATTGGTGTAGCCGCTTTCAAACTTCGCCATCACCGCTTCCACCACCACAATGGCGTCGTCGACCACCGTACCGATGGCAAGCACGAGCGCAAAGAGCGTGAGCAGGTTGAGCGAGAATCCCGCCATCTTCACGATGGCGAAAGTGCCGAGCAGCGACACGATAATCGAGATACTGGGGATGATGGTGGCCTTGAAATTCTGCAAGAAGAGGTACACCACCAGCACCACGAGGATGATGGCAATGATGAGCGTTTCCACCACATTGTGCATAGAGGCGTGGAGGAAGTCGTTGGAAGTTTCGAGCACCTCAAATTTCAAGCCGGCGGGCAACTGGTCGCTCATTTCTTCAAACACCTTGGCAATCTCCTCGTTCACCTGGGTAGCGTTAGCGCCAGGAGCCTGGTTGATCACGAAGAGCACGCTGGGGTGGCCTTCAAATGAAGAGCGGAAACTGTAGGAGTTGGTACCGAGTTCCACGCGGGCGATATCGCAGAGGCGCACCACGCTACCATCGGCGTTAGAGCGCACGATGATGTTTTCGAAGTCGGGCACTTCCTCAAGCAGACCCTTATATTCGATATTGAAGCGATATGACTTGTTTTCCAGGTTACCCACGGGCGTAACGCTGTTTTGCTCGTTGATGGCGGCGGTCACCTCATCGGTAGAGATGCCGTAGGTGGCCATCACGTCGGGCTTGAGCCACACGCGCATACCGTAAGAGTTACCGAGCAGCAGTGCCTTACCCACACCCTTCACACGCTTGATGCGAGGCATCACGTTGATGTCGAGGTAATTTGACACAAACTTAAAGTCGAATTTATCGTCGGTACTCACCAGGGCAGCAATCTGGAGGATACTGTTCTGGTTTTTCATCACGGTCACACCGCGCTTAAGCACAGGCGCCGGGAGCATACCTTGCGCCTGGTTCACGCGGTTTTGCACGTTCACACAGGCCTTGTCGGCATCGGTGCCTTGCTTGAAATACACGTCGATAGAGGCCGAACCGTCGGAGTTGGCGGTGGCAGTCATGTAGAGCATGTCTTCCACACCGTTCACAGCCGATTCCAGCGGCATGATCACAGAACTCATCACCGCATTAGCGTCGGCACCGTCGTAGTTGGCCGAGATAGAGATGGTGGGTGGCGCAATGTCGGGGTATTGTTCAACCGACAAGGTTTCCAAACCCACGATACCAATCAGCAGCGTAACCACTGTGATGGCGAGGGCCGCAACCCAGTTTTTTACAAAGAAATTTTCTTTCTTGAGCATATTGAGCCTCCCTTTAATTACTTGATTTTGTCGCCGTTTTTAAGTTTGCGAGCGCCGTTCACTACCACTTCGTCGCCAGCCTTCAAGCCGTCGACCACGAAGTATTCCTTGCCGTCGTTGGATGGAATCACTTCGCAAAGCACGCCTTGCGCCTTGCCGTCCTTGTCCACGATGTAGACGGTGTACTTGTCCTGGATGCGCACAGCGGCTTGCTGTGGAATGCAAATCACCTGCTTAGCGGCGAATGGGAACACCACATTAGCCGACAGACCGGTGCGGAGCAGGCCCTTGGCGTTCTGGAATTTTGCGATACACTGAGCAGTACCGGTGGCACGGTCCACACTACCGCTGATGTAGGCGAAGGTGCCCTTTTCGTCGAAGGTGGTGCCGTCCTTGAGTTTGAGTTCGAGTTGTGGGAGTTTTGCGCTCAGAGGCAGCCCGTCTTCACACACGAGGCCGCTAGCCGAAGGAGTGAGATGGAATTCGCGAATGAGGGCGAGCATGTCGGCTTCATTGATCGAGAATTTCACTTCCATTTCCTTGTTTTCGCTCACGGTGCAAAGTTGCTGAGGATTGCCCACAGTCACCATCGAACCCTCGGTGAAGTCGTTGGTAGTCACCAAGCCCGTGCATGGGGCGGTGATCACGGTGTGGTTGAGGTCGGTTTGAGCGATCGCCATTTGCGAGCGAGCCTGAGCCACGGCAGCCGAAGCGGCGCTGAAGTTGTTGCGTGCCTCATTGAGCGTAAAGTCGCTCACGATGCCCTTTGCGGCGAGTTTCGAGGTGGATTCAAATTGCATCTTAGCAGTCTGCATCTGTGCTTCAGCCACGCTGAGGTTGGCCTTGGCAGTCTGCACGGCCAGGCGGAAAGGAGTCTGGTCGATGATGTAGAGCACCTGACCGCGCTGCACGAGGTCGCCATTGTGCACCTTCGAGGAGGTGATGGTGCCGCTCACTTGCGAATACACCTTCACTTCGTGTGTGCCCTGCAGGGTGGCAGGCAGATCGATGTTGTAGGTGCGGTCTACTGGATGAAGAACTTTGGTTTCGAATTTCACTGTAGGTGCTTTCTGGTTGTCTTCTTTTCCGCAAGAAGAGGCCAAAAGCAGCATAGCCAATGACAATACTGTCAAAAATCTTGAACGAATCATAATGATTTTGTTATGTATTTTTATGTTTTTGTTTGTAATCTGTGTTCAACCGCAAAAAAAATGCGGTAAGTTCTCTCTGCAAAGCATTTGCAAAAATCAAGCAAATTTCGCTAAAATTCACGAAAAATGCAAGCAAAAACACAAAAAACCGCTTGATATCAGCGCAATGTGACGGCTCAGAGCAACGGGGAGGGCGGAGCAACGAGCCAACGAGTCAACGAGAGGGGGGCTAGATTTCTAGACAACTAGATCTCTAGCCCCCCTTGGTGGTTATTTTGCTTCTTTTATTTCAGGATCTGGTTGATGAGGGTGGTTATCTTACCACGAACTTTTTGGTGAGGTTTTTGAATTTCAGCAGGTAAATGCCTTTGCTGCTCAATGTGAATTCGCGTTGTTTACCGGCTGCCACGATGCGGCCTTGCATATCGTAGATGTAGGCTGGGGTGTGGTGGTCGTCGGTAAGGATTCGCACGCTGCCACCCTCTATCAGGGCTTGGTCGGCATCGGCTTTCAGTTCATGGCAAGAACTGGATCCGTTGAGCGAATAGTCGATGGTGTCATATTCCTTAACCTCTTTGAATAAGGTTCCCCAAACGGAATGAGCCTTATACGCCTCAATGCTGCCCCGGGGCACATACAGCGTGGTGTTACCAAACTGGCTTGGATAGTCTTTATAATAGTTCTCAGAAAACCCATTTCTCGGAACAGGATCTATCACATATACTGACGTGAGTCCCCAAAACTTATACCAAGAGGTCAAACGTATGTAAGTTAGTTTTTTAGGCAGAACAACAGTTTTTAAATTATCAAACCTATCTATAGTTGACAAAATAACGGTATCCATGGCCTCTGAGAACTTAAAAATTTGAACATGGTTATTACGACAATAAGAATTAAAAACTCCTTCATCATTAGAGATTGACAGTATATCATCGGGCATGCGATATATCAAATCTTTTTTATTTCCAGGATAAAATAAGTATGCGCGGTTATGCCTTTCAAACAAAACGCCATCATTGCTGAAATACACTTCGTTTTCGGGCGAAACCTCAATCGCTTCCAGATTAGGAAAAAATGAAGCGAAAGTAAAACGTGGCCACCGAATTTCAGTCCCTAACCTACTAATGCGATTATAGAGATTAGAGATTTTTTTTCCTATATACAAGTATTTTACGTATGGATAATTCATCTCGGAATCAACAACTCCACCAATTACCAATTCACCCAGATTGGCTACGTTGTCGGGGAAACTGATAGAATCGAGCGAAGTGTAATTGAATGGCCAGTTGCCTATGGTGTGCACTTTTTCGGGAATTTTCAGTTTCTTTAGCCCATAGCAGCGAAAGAAAGCACAATCACCAATGTACTCTACACTCTCAGGAAGTCTCACTTCCGACACGCGGCCCAAATAAAACGCGTAAAGCCCCAGACCTCTCACTTCGAGGTCGCCGTCTTCATCGGAATGTACGTATTGAGGAATCTCCACCTTGCCTTTCAGGGCGGTGTCGGCTTCGTTGAGTATGGCAAATCGATCTTGCGTCTTGGTGTCGACCACCACCTGATACTTAAGCAAACCCTTCTTGAAATATCGGGCCGTCTCTTGCCAATCGGCGATACGCACACCACGCTGCACCTGAGATGGCTTCAACTCAAACAGCAAAGAGTCTGCAGAAGCATACGCCGCCACACTCGACACCACAAATGCTAGTAAAATAAGATATCGTTTCATAAACTTTAAGAATTTTATATACTGAATAATACCGACCGAAATGGCGGCTGGATTAATAACAAATTGATTTGTGTTTAAGTTCTCATTCATATCATTAAATATTTAAAATTTATGCCACAAATTTAGACGAGTTTTTTATTAAAACCAAATATTTTTGTATTATTTTTTTCAACAAAGCGAAGAAAAATATAAGTCAACGAGAAAGGCTGACCGAAAACTTGGGTTATTACCACAACCGACCCTCTCCGAGGCTCTTTCCTTTTTGGCTCCCAACCTCCAAGCTGCGCTCGCGAATTGCTGCGCAATTCACTCGCTTGCATGGAGTTAACCATAATAAGCCGTCTCCGACGGCGGCTGGTGGTCGTCTAGTGGTTTTGCTATAGATTTGTCCCATTTTGAGTTTTCTGACAGGCTATAGGGGGGGCTAGATTTCTAGATAACTAGATCTCTAGCCCCCCTTGGTGGTTATTTTGCTTCTTTTATTTCAGGATCTGGTTGATGAGGGTGGTTACGTCGCTTACGTCTACTCGGCCGTTGGCGTTCACGTCGGCGGCTTCGGTGGGATAGGTGGTCACGCCGAGGATATGGTTGACGAGGGCAGTGACGTCGCTCACGTCGATGCGGGAGTCGGTGTTCACGTCGCCCTTCTGGGTGAAGTCCACTTCCTTGATGGTGCCTATCTTGTTCCAGTATTCGGCGTTTTCGTAGAGTGTCTTAGAGCCGATGGGCACATAGAGGGTCATTTTACTAGTCGCCATGGGGGCAAAGATGGTGGCCTCCAAAGTAATCGGCTGAGGATTCTTGCAATAGACGGTGGTCAAACTCCAGCATTCGTCAAAGGCGCGTTGCTCGATGGTTTTGACAGAGGATGGGATGGAGATTGAAGTTAGGCCGGAAGAAAGGAAGGCATAGTAAGCCAGTTTTTCCACCCCATGCGGTATTGTGATCGATGTGAGTGATTTGCAGCCACGAAACGCAAAGTCCATAATCCATTTCACACTCGAAGGGATGGTGACGGAAGTGAGTTTATCACAATTGCGAAAAACATCTTCGCCGATTCTAATCACGCCATTACCAATGTTGACCGACTTCAGTTCTGAGCAATCCATGAAAGATTGGTTGCCAATGTTTTTCACACTGCCAGGGATGCTCACGCTTTGCAAACCAAAGCATGAGCGAAAAGACGAATTTCCAATCATGTTGAGGCCGCTTGGCAAATTGATAGCGGTGAGGCGGTGACAGGACTGGAAAGCATTCAAGCCGATGTAGCGCAAGCCAGAGGGAAGATTCACCTTGCAGAGTTCCCAGCAACCGTCGAACATATATTCGCTGATGGTGCGCACTGAGGCTGGGATGGTGATTTCGGTGAGTGCATTGCAATACTGGAATGCGTAGGGGCCGATGGTGTCGACACTATTGGGCAGACTCACCGATTTGAGTTGTTTACAATCTCTGAAAGCCGATCGGCCAATGCCGGTGACCGTGGAAGGCACCTTCACGGAGGTGACATCGGTGTAGGCAAAGGCTTCTTTGTCGATGGCGGTGACGGTGTAGGTGACGCCGTGGAAGGTGACCGTGGAGGGAATCTCCATGTCGCCGGTGTAATAACTGCCGTAGATCACGGTGACGGTTTTCTGGTCGTCGTTCACGCGATAATAGCATGTATTGTCGAAGATATTCTCTGCCAAGGCAGCGAGCCAGCAGATAGAAAACAGTGCAAGAAGTGATAATTTTTTCATTTTCGTTGAGGTTTTGCGATATTCGGGGGTTTGTGAATTGATGAGGTTCAGTACATTTTCCAGTTGAGCAGAGAAACGACTAACCGTTTCACTCACAAAGATATATATTTTTCGTTAAAAACAAGCAAGAAAAATGTATTAACTTTGCGTATTGATTATGAACGACGGCAAATTACATAGGTTTGAGGCCAGCGTAGCGGGCATCGCGGTGCCGGAGCGGCTCAACGACCCCTTTGAATACGCACCCCACCCGCTGGCGGCAATGGCTGCCGAGCAGGTGCGCACCTATGTGGCATCGCAAAGCCAGTGGCACGACGAACTGCAGCGCGGCAAGATGCTGGGCGTGCTGGTGGTGCGCCACCAGGGCGATGGCACTCTGGGCTTCCTCGCCGCCTATTCGGGCAATTTGGCGGGGAGCAACAGCCACGCCTATTTCGTGCCGCCCGTCTACGACCTGCTCGCCCCCGACGGCGAATTTAAGCGGGGCGAAGCCGAAATCTCGGCCATCAACGCCCTCATCGCCCAGAGGCAGCAATCCCCCACCCTGGCCTCGGCACGAGTGGCGCTGCAGCAGGCCGAGGAAGAAAAAGCCATGGCCATCGATGCCCACAAGCGCATGATGAGCGAGGCAAAAGCACGGCGCGAGGCCATGCGCTCACAGGGCGGCCTCAGCGCCGAGCAAGAGCGGGCGCTCATAGGCGAAAGCCAGTTTCAGAAGGCCGAATTGAAGCGCTTGCGCCAGCATCACGAAGCCAACGTGGCCGAGAAGAAAGCGGCGGTCGACGGACTGCTGAGCGAGATCACGGCGCTGAAAGCGAAGCGAAAAAGCATGAGCGAGGCGCTGCAGGAGAGGATTTTCCGCCTCTTTGTGGTGAACAACGCGCTGGGCGAACGAATCGACCTGATGGAGGTGTTTGCGCGCTTCTACGGCGAGAATCCCACGCTGCAGGCGTCGGCCATCCCGCCTTCGGGAGCGGGCGAATGCTGTGCGCCCAAATTGCTGCAATATGCCTTCAGCCACGGCCTCACGCCGCTGTGCATGGCCGAATTCTGGTGGGGCGACTCGCCAGCGAAGGAGATTCGCCACCACGGCCACTACTATGGCGCGTGCTTGCCCAAGTGCCGCCCCATTTTGTGGCACATGCTGCGTGGCACCCACATCGAGCCGCGCCAGCACGCTCGCCCCGTGGCGCAGGCCGAGGATATCATCATCTATGAAGATGAATGGCTGGTGGTGGCCAACAAGCCCGCCGGCATGCTCACCGTGCCGGGCCGACTGCACGATGATTCGCTACAGAGCCGACTCTCGCAGCACCTGGGCATGGCGCTGAAGGCGGTGCACAGGCTCGACATGAGCACTTCGGGCATCGTGATTCTGGCGAAGGACGAGCACACCTACTCGGCGCTGCAGGCCGATTTTGCCAGCCGCAAGGTGCACAAGCGCTACACGGCGGTGCTCGACGGCATCGTCGGCGCCAAGGAGGGAACCATCGATTTGCCCCTGCGCGCCAATGTGGACGACCGTCCGCGCCAAATGGTGGACCACGACCATGGCAAACGCGCCATCACGCGCTATGAGGTGATCGAAAACACGCCCGACGGCCGCACTCGCATCGCCTTCTTCCCCCTCACGGGCCGCACCCACCAACTGCGCGTGCACGCCAGCCACTGCGCGGGCCTGGGCTGCCCCATCGTGGGCGACATGCTCTACGGCCGCGCCAGCACACGCCTCATGCTACACGCCGAAGCCATCACCTTCACCCACCCCACCACAAAGGAAAAGATCCACCTCGAGGCAAAAGCGGAGTTTTGAGAACACGAATTGCACGAATCGCACGAATTTATTTTGCTGGGGGATTTGTGGGGGTGGAGGGCATCGGACCTATCGGACGAATCAGACCTATCGGACTTTTGATGGGGGTGCTTTTTTTGACCATAAATATTTTAGGCTGGGCTCTACTTTTCTTTTGTGGGAGGGCTCAGCCTAAATGATGGATTGCTAGTTTATTTTTTAGCGACGGCGGCCGCCTGACACGTCTACGCTGGTGCTTGTGGTGGCTTGCTTGGCGGGAGTGGCGCTGGTGCTCTTCACTGCTGTGCTTTGCGATGCGCTGCTGCTTACGGTTGCACGGCCGGGTGCCACGGTGCTGCCAGTGCTGGTAGATACGCTTGGCTTGCGTGTGGTGGTGCCGGAATTTGTGCCGGAGCCAGTGCTGCCACTTGAACCTGGGCGGGTGGGACGAGTGCCGCTGGTGGTGCCTGTGCTGGTGCTAGGGCGGTTGCCTCCAGTGGTGGCGCTGCTGCCGCTTGAGCCTGGACGAGTGGGGCGATTGGTGGTGCCGCTGCCCGTGTTGCCTACGGTGCCGCTGTTGCCTGGGCGACGTCCGTTGCCCGAGTCGTAGCGGTTGTTGTTGCGATTGTCGCGGTTGGCATCGAGGTAGCCACGGTTGTAGCCATCGTTATACACATCGTTGTAGCGATAACTGTTCTGATAGAAGTGGCTAGGCAGATTGTGGGCGCGACGCACACACATGGTGCCGTAAGAATCGTAGGGCAGATAATAATTGTCGTTATAATAGTAGTAGGTGGTGCCTTCGTAATAGTAAGGAGTGCCGTACACCACTACGTCGTTGTAACTTGGGTCATTGAAGATGCCGCAAGATGTGGCCACAAATGCCATTGAGGCCAGCATTGCCATGAGTTTCATATTTGCTTTCATAATGCTTGTAGTTTTTTGTGGTTCAACAATCTCGTTTTCTTTGTTGATATAGACGAGGCTGGGACGAGATAGTTTAATCCTGATGGATGAGTTTGAGTATTTCCGCTACTGCTTCGCTGGGGTGAAACCACTGTATTTCAGAGTCTTTTGCGTACCAGGTGAGTTGCTTTTTTGCATACACCCGCGTGTTCTTTTTCATGCGCTCGCGGGCGGTGACGAAGTCCATGGTGCCGTCGAAGTAGGCCATCATTTCCTTGAATCCCACCGTGTTGAGCGAATTGTGGTGTCGCAGGTGCTCCACGCTGCGTGCCTCCTCCACAAATCCCTCCTCCATCATCGCGTCCACGCGGCGGTTGATGCGGTCGAAAAGGTCGGCGCGGTCCATGTTGAGGCCTATCTTGATGATGCGGAAAGGGCGTTCCTTTTTCTTTCCCGTGCGAAACGAGGTGTAGGTTTGGCCCGTTTGACGGCACACCTCCAGGGCGTGCACGATGCGCTTGGGATTTTTGCGGTCGACGATGGCGTAGTATTCCGGGTCGAGGCGCTCGAGTTCGGCGAGCATAGGCTCAAGGCCCTCTTCGGCGAGTTGGCGCTTGGCTTCGGCACGAATCTCGTCGGAGATGTCGGGCACGATGTCGATGCCCTTGCACACGGCGTCGACATACATCATGCTGCCGCCGCACATCACCGCATAATTGCCCTTCGCCCAAAACTGAGGCAGCAGTGCCATCACGTCGGTTTCGAATTGCGCCGCGCTGTAGTATTCGTCGAGGTTCTTAAACGCCACAAAGTGGTGTTTCACCAGCGCCTGTTCCTCGGCAGTGGGGGCAGCCGTGCCTATGGGGATGCCACGAAAAATCTGCCGCGAGTCGGCATTGATGATCTCGCAGCCCAAATGGCGGGCCACGTCGATAGCCACCCGCGTCTTACCCACGCCGGTGGGGCCAGTTATCACTATGAGCGTATTTGAGGTCATTTTTTTGAGTCTACGAGTCTTTGTTTTCCGGAGGCTCCGGAGGTTCCGGAAAAGCCGGATGGTGAGGGGATGGGATGCAGGGAGGAAGCAAGAGCCCAGGAAGCAGGCGAGGCTATCG
>JAUNCU010000025.1:20150-21949 GCA_030526455.1 Bacteroidales bacterium
ACTTCTTAACTTCTTAAAAAGGAATCTTCTTAACTTCCCAAGAAGTCCCTCCTCCTCACTCCATCGTGATGGTGTTGTTGTCTAGTGAGGTGATGCGGGCTAGGGATTCCACGCGGTAGCCGGCATCGGTGAGGAGTTTGCCGCCGCCCTGAAACACTTTCTCTATCGCAAAACCGAAAGCCACCACTTCGCAACCTGCCTGCTTGGCCAACTCGATGATGCCTTGAGAGGTGTCGCCGCAGGCGAGGAAGTCGTCGATCACGATGATGCGTTCGCCCTTCTGCAGATATTCGGTGCTGGCACACACGGTGACCTCGGTGTTTTTGGTGAAGGAGTGAATCTCGGTAGTGACCATATGGTGCATGGTGGAGGGCTTCTGCTTTTTCACAAACACCACCGGCTTGTGGGTGGCGATGCCCATGGCAATGGCGGGCGCAATGCCGCTGGCCTCGATGGTCACGATTTTGTCGTACTGGCAGTCGCTGAAGCGTCGCGCAAATTCCTCGCCAATAGCCATCATCAGGTCGGAGTCCATCTGGTGGTTAATAAAACTGTCCACTTTCAGGATTCCGCCGTCGAGGCAACGGCCCTCGCTGAGGATGCGCTGCTTGAGAATTGGAAAATTATTCATAAAAGGATGAGAATGTTTTCGCAAAATTACGCAATAATCCCCGAAAATGCACTATATTTGTGGTTCACAAACACAAAAATCTTTTTTCAGAACGATGACAGAAACTATCATTCGCAAAAAATACGACCTCGACCGCACCGTGCGACTGGTGCTTACCTGCGCCAGCGTAGCGCTGGGTGTGATTATTATCGACTACCTGAGTCCTATTCTGCTGCCCTTCGTGGTGGGATGCCTGCTGGCCTATATGCTCGAGCCGGTGGTGCGCTTCTTTATGCGCATCTTCCACCTGAAGAACCGCATGTTTCCCGCCTTGCTCACCATGGTGCTCTTCTTTGGGGGCATATTCCTGGCGTGCTGGTACCTGATTCCGTGGATTGTCGACGACTTTGTGGAGATGGGCACCCTGCTGGGCAAATACATCAAAAACGAAGCCCAAGAAGCCACCATGCCACAGTGGATGAGCCAGTTTGTGGCCGAATACCTCAACGCCGAAAAACTCGAAAGCACCTTCTCGCAGGAGCAAATGATCGACTTCGCCAAGAGCGTGATGAGCGGCACGGTGTCGGTGGTGGGCAGCACCATCCACTTCGTGATGGCAGTGGCCTCGTGGCTCATTGCGCTGCTCTACATGTTTTTCGTGCTCATCGACTACGATATCATTGCCCGCGGCTTCAAGGGCAGCATCCCCAAGCCTTATCGCCGCACGGTGTTCCGCATCTTCAACGATGTGACCGGCACCATGAGCAGTTACTTCCGTGGCCAGGCGCTGGTGTCGCTCTTTGTGGGCATTATTTTCGCTATTGAATTCTCTATCATCGACCTGCCCATGGCCATCATCTTTGGCCTCGGCATAGGTGTGCTCAACATGGTACCCTACCTGCAACTCATTTCCATCCCCTTCGCCGCCTTCCTCTGCATCGTGCAGTCGGTGGCTACGGGCGAGCCACTTTGGCCGCTCTTCGGATGGACGTTCGCGGCCTATTGCATTTGCCAACTCATTCAAGATGTGGTGCTTATCCCATCCATCATGCGTAAGCAGATGGGCCTGCGCCCCGCCATCGTGTTCCTGGCACTGGCGCTATGGAGTTACGTGCTCGGCTTCATAGGCCTCATCATCGCCCTCCCCACCACATCACTCCTCATCTCCTACTACAACGAATTCATCCTC
>JAUNCU010000026.1 GCA_030526455.1 Bacteroidales bacterium
CAAAATTCAAAAATACGCACAAAACCAGGAAATTCATGGTAGGGACGCGATACTTTGAGTCTGCATTAGGCGTTGGTAATCAAAATAATAGCCATCGTCTGGCGCTGACGCGAAGTATCGCGTTCCCACAACATTTTGCATTTTGCCCTCCCCTTGCTAGGGTGGCTTGCTGGGGTGGGCTGGGGGTGAGGTTTTGTGGAGGGTGTTTTTTTTCTTTGTTATATTTAATGTGGTGAAATGGCTAAAAAGTGCGCAAATTTTGCTAAATTTGCAAGTTATAATATGCGCGAAAAGTAGAGAGTGCTTTCGTGCTTTGAAAATGAAAATGTTATAAACACAGAAAATAATGTCGGATAACGAATATATTAAGCAACATTTCCCCCTGCTTGCCACTATCGACAGTCCTGCCGATTTGCGCAAGTTAGACGTGAGTGAGTTGCCTCAGGTGTGCGAGGAGTTGCGCCGTTTCATAGTGCATTATCTCTCGAGCAATCCCGGCCACTTTGCCTCAAGCATGGGTGCTGTGGAAATAAATGTGGCCCTTCACTACGTGTTTGACACCCCCCACGATCGTCTTGTGTGGGATGTGGGACATCAGGCTTATGCCCACAAGATACTCACCGGCCGCCGCGACCGCTTTTCGGAAAATCGCACCATGGGCGGCTTGAGCGGTTTCCCCAACCCCAGCGAAAGCGAATACGACACCTTCATGGCAGGCCATGCGAGCAACAGCATCTCGGCCGGCCTGGGCATGTCGATAGCCTCGGAGTTGAGCGAAAAGCAGCGCAACATCGTGGCCATCATCGGCGACGCCTCCATCAGTGGCGGGCTGGCATTTGAGGGACTGAACAACGTGTCGTCGCACCCCAACAATATGCTCATCGTGCTCAACGACAACGATATGTCGATCGACGAAAACGTGGGAGCATTGAGTGCCTACATGGCCGACCTCACCACCTCGAAACGCTACAATAATTTGCGCTATAAGACCTACCAGTTCTTGCGTCGCCATCATGTGATTACCGATAAGGGAAAAGGACTGGTGCTTCGCTTCAACAACGCGATGAAGTCGCTCCTATCGGGTCAGCAAAACATTTTCGAGGGACTCAACATTCGCTATTTCGGCCCATTCGACGGCCATGATGTGGTGCAACTGGTGAAGAGGTTCCGCGACTTGAAAGACATGACCGGCCCTAAGATTGTGCATTTGCACACCCGCAAGGGCA
The DNA here is from genome assembly GCA_030526455.1 of Bacteroidales bacterium. Classification (GTDB taxonomy): domain Bacteria; phylum Bacteroidota; class Bacteroidia; order Bacteroidales; family Muribaculaceae; genus Sodaliphilus. Next base: position 1,227 of record JAUNCU010000026.1, read on the forward strand.
AGGGCTACAAGCCAGCAGAGGAAGACCCATCGGTGTGGCACGCACCCGGAAAATTCAACGAAGAGACCGGCGAACGCATCGTGAGCGACGCCACCGGCAAGCCGCTGAAGTATCAAGACGTGTTTGGCCACACGCTGGTGGAACTGGCCGAGCAGAACGCCAAGGTGGTGGGCATCACCGCCGCCATGCCATCGGGCACCTCGGTGGGCATGCTTCAGGAGAAAATGCCGCACCGCACCTTCGACGTGGGCATCAGCGAAGGCCATGCCGTGACCTTCGCGGGCGGCCTCGCCAAAGACGGCATGCACCCATTCTGCGCCATCTACAGCAGTTTCCTGCAGCGCGCCTACGACCACATCATCCACGACGTGGCCATCCAGCGCCTGCCCGTGACCTTCTGCATCGACCGCGCCGGCCTCGTGGGTGAAGACGGCGTGACCCACCACGGCGCCTACGACCTCGCCTACCTGCGCTGCATCCCCGGCATGACCGTGGCAGCCCCAATGGACGAGCACCAGTTGCGCCACCTGATGTACACCTCGCAACTCGAAGGCAAGGGCCCATTCGCCATTCGCTACCCACGCGGCGGCGGAGTGCTCACCCAGTGGCAGTGCCCCATGCAGGAACTGCCTGTGGGCAAGGGACGCAAACTCGCCGACGGCGAACGCGTGGCCGTGCTCAGCATAGGCACCGCAGGCGTCGACGTGCAGAAAGCCCTCGCCATGCTCAAGGAAAAAGGCATAGCCGTGGCACACTACGACATGATCTTCCTCAAGCCCATCGACGAAGCCATCTTGGCCGAAGTGGGCGAAAAATACACCCATGTGGTGACCGTGGAAGACGGCACCGTGGATGGCGGCCTCGGCAGCGCTGTGGCAGAGTGGTATAGCGACAAGGCCAAGGCACCACGCCTCACACGCCTGGGCATCCCCGACGCCTTCGTGCACCAAGGCACCGTGGCGCAACTGAAGGCACAATGCGGCTTCGACGCTGCCTCGATAGCCCAAACGATTGAAAACATCATCACCAAAACTGCAGAGAAATGAGAATTATCATAGCCGGAGCAGGAGAAGTGGGATCGCACTTGGCCAAGATGCTGAGCGACGAAGACCGCGACATCATCGTGATCGACAACGAAGAGCGCAAACTCTTTGCCCTGGATTCCTACAACTTGAAAACCAGCCTGGGCGAGTGCATCTCGTTCAAGACGCTGCGCAACAATGGCGTGAACCGCTGCGAACTCTTCATCGCCGTAACGCCCTACGAAACGCGCAATCTGCTGGCGTGCTCCATCGCCAAGAGCATGGGCGCCAAGAAGACGGTGGCGCGCATCGACAACTACGAATTCCTCAAGCCCGAATATGCCGACTACTTCAAAGGCATGGGCGTGGACACGCTCATCTATCCCGAACTCTTCGCTGCCGAGGAAATAGCCACCGCGCTGAAGCACAACTGGGTGCGCAACTGGTTTGAACTCTTCGACGGCCAACTCATCGTGGCGGCCGTGAAACTTCGCGCCTCCTCGCCCATGGTGGGGAAGAAACTGATGGAGATAGGCGCGGGCAACTCCTTCGTGCACTTCAACGCCATACGCCGCAACGGCGAAATCCTCATTCCCCGCGGTGTGGACCGCGTGATGGAAAACGACGTGGTGTATATCACCACCACGCGCGACTATCTGCCCCAGGTGGTGGAACTGTGCGGAAAGAAGAAAGTGCAGGTGAAGAAAATGCTCATCATGGGCGGGTCGCCCATCGCCGTGCAAGTGGCCAAAGAACTGGAGAAAACCGACATCAAGGTGAAAATCATAGAGCCCGACGACGACCGCTGCGCCTATCTGGTGGATGTGCTGCCTCACTGCAAAATTATTCACGGCGACGCCACCGACAGCGACATCATGGAAGAGGAAGCCGGCGGCATGGACGCCTTCGCCGCACTGAGCGACCGCTCCGAAACCAACATCCTCAGTTGCCTGATGTCGAAGGAATACGGCGTGCGCAAAACCATCGCCGAGGTGGAGAACATCCAATTCGTGCACGAAGCCGAGCGCCTCAACATAGGCACCATCATCAACAAGAAACTGCTCGCCTCAAGCCGCATCTTCCAGATGCTGCTCGACAGTGAGCAAGACAACGCCCGCTGCCTCGCCCTGGCCGACGCCGAAGTGGCCGAGGTGGTGATCAAGGAAGGCAGCAAATTGTGCACCAAAGACATCAAAGACTTCGACATCCCCGCCGAATTCACCCTCGCGGGCCTGGTGCGCAATGGCGAAGGCATGCTCGTGAAAGGTAACACGCGTCTGCAGGCAGGCGACCATGTGGTGGTGTTCTGCATGCACGGCTCGTTCCATAAAGTAGAAAAATTCTTCAAGAAATAAAAGGCATGGCGCTGCATCATCATCATATCAACTTCCCCGTAGTGCTTCGCATCATCGGCCTGCTGCTGATGATAGAGGCCGGCTTCATGCTCATGCCGCTGCTCACCTCGCTCATCTATGGCGAAACCACGTGCCTGATGGCTTTCGTGTGGGCGGCACTCATCACCTTCACCTGCGGCCTTGGGCTCTACCATGTGCCCATCAAAACCACGCAGATGCGCCGCCGCGAGGGCTTCCTGCTCACCGGCGTGGTGTGGGTGTTTTTCTCGGCATTCTCCATCATTCCGTTCTACCTCTCGGGCGTGCACACCAATATCACCGACGCCTTCTTCGAGTCGATGTCGGGTTTCACCACCACAGGCATGACTCTCATCCCCGATGTGGAAAAGGCTCCCCACGGCATACTGCTGTGGCGTGCGCTCTCGCAGTGGATAGGCGGTATGGGTATCATTCTCTTCACCCTCGCCGTGATACCGATGCTCAACACCAAGGGTGGCATAGCCATGTTTAATGCCGAGGTGACGGGCATCTCCCACGAGCGTATGCGTCCGCGTGTGAGCGAAACCGCCATGTGGATGTGGGGGCTCTACGTGTTCTACACCGTGGTGCTGGGCGTGCTCCTCTGGGTGGGTCCGATGAGCACCTTCGACGCCTTATGCCACACCCTCTCCACCGTGTCGACGGGCGGCTTCTCCACCGTGAACGACTATGCCACGCTCGCCGACCCGTATAGCAACATCATGATATTGATATTCATGTTTGTGTGCGGTATCAACTTTGCGCTCGTCTTTGCCGCTGCCAAGCGCAATGGCTGGAAGGCGCTCAAGACCAACACCACGCTCAAGTGGTATGTGATGGTGGTGCTCATCACATCGGTCATCATCACGGCACGCATGCTCCACCACGATATGGCCATGAACAACCAGGCCGGGCAGCCGCTCTTCAGCGACGTCGACCTGGCCGAGCACTCGCTCGACGCGGTGTTCGACACCGTTTCGGCCATCACCTCCACCGGCTACGCCGCCATCAAATTCGACAGTTACGGCCCCTTCGTGTCGTTCACCATTATGGTGGTGATGTTTTTCGGCGGTATGGCGGGCTCCACAGCCGGTGGTGCGAAAATCGACCGCATGATCGTGATGGTGAAAAACATTCGCAACGAGTTCTACAAGGTGATACACCCCAATTCGGTGACCGCAGTGCGCATCGACGGCCGCGCCGTGCCGCCATTCCTGGTGTCGCGCGTGGTGGCGTTTCTCTCCATCTTCATCTTCTTCATGGTGGTGATGGCGCTCACCTTCACCTTCCTGGGGATGGACAACCCCTTCGACGCCTTCTTCACCTCCATGTCGTGCATCAGCAACGTGGGCTTGAGCATCATCGACGACTTGAATGTGGTGCATCCCGTGGCCAAGTGGCTCATGTCGCTCGAGATGCTGGTGGGACGTCTCGAACTCTTCACCGTGCTGGTGCTCTTCACCAAGGACTTCTGGTTTGAAGACTAAAAAAATATTATTCATCAACAAAAATATTATTCACGAAAACGATTCAATACTTAATTATACAATGAGAAAAGACACAACATTCAATCCCGACCTCACCGGCGTGCAGAACGAAACGCGCCGTGAGCAGGAAGCAAAAAAGCAGGCCGAGGAGCAGGAACTCACCTTCCGCATGCGCCTCTCATCGTTCGTTCACGACCGCCGCACCCGTGGTGTGATAGGCGCATTTTTCGGCATGGTGGGCATGTTTCTGCTGGTGGCGTTTATCTCGTTCTGCGCAGGCGCAGGCGACATCGACCAGAGCATCACAGCCGATTCGGCGATAGAAAACGCTCGCCAGGGCGTGCTCTCACGCAACATGATGGGCACACTGGGCGCATCAGTTTCGGAGTTTTTCATACGCCAGGGCTACGGCTTGGCCTCGTTTGTGCTGGTGATATGGTGCTTCTGCCTGGCCTACCGCTTCATTAGAAAGAACAAGAAAGTGCTCTTTTTCTCGTTCTCGGTGATATGCCTGTTTTCGCTGTTTGCGTTTTCGCTCATCATCAGCGCATGCACCGATCCGTTCCACCTCGCCTCATTCCCGCTGGGAGGCCACTTCGGCAAGGAATTCAACCAGTTGCTCACCGGGCTGCTGGGCGAATATGGCATGTGGGGAGTGAACTTCTTTGTGTTTTTCCTGTGGGTGGTGATTACCTACAAAACCATCCGCACCATCTACCACACGCTCAAGGAGCGCATTATTCCTCATCGCCAGTTCAATGGCGAAATCATTGAGCCCAAGCCCAATCAGCCAGTGGTGCAGCCCACTTTCCTTGGCGACGACCACAAGGCCGAGCCCCAGAAGGTGCAGCCCGTGGTGGTGCCACCGGTGAAGAAGCGCAAGCAGCAGTCGCAGAAGGATAATACCGTGCTCAAGGAAGGCGGCGACCCCAAGACTGGCACACTCTTTGCCAGCGCTGAGGGCGAACTCTACAAAAACGACCCCACCTACGAATACGCGCACTACCGCTTCCCACCGCTCGACCTGCTCGCTCCCGCCACCATGGGCGTGAGTGTGGACGCCTCGGAACAGGAAGCCAACAAGCAACGCATCACCGAAACGCTCAACAACTACGGCATCCGCATCAAGAAGATTGAGGTGCATGTGGGCCCCACGGTCACACTCTTTGAAATCGTGCCCGAAGACGGTGTGCGCATCGCCAAAATCCGAAATCTGGAAGACGACATCGCGCTGAGCCTCGCTGCGCTGGGCATCCGCATCATTGCCCCAATGCCAGGCCGCGGCACCATAGGCATCGAAGTGCCAAACCGCGACCCACAGGTGGTGCCCATTCGCCGCGCACTCGAAGACCCCAAGTTCCGCAACACGAAGTATAAGTTGCCTATGGCCATCGGCTGCACCGTGTCGAACGAAATGTTCGTTGCCGACCTTGCCAAGATGCCTCACTTGCTCGTGGCTGGTGCCACCGGTAAGGGTAAGTCGGTGGGTTTGAACACCATTATCGCCTCGCTGCTCTACACTAAGGGCCCGTCGGAATTGAAGATGATTCTCGTCGACCCCAAGCGTGTGGAATTTAGCGTGTATGCCGACCTGGAGAAATACTACTTTGCCCGCGTGCCGGGTGAAGACCGCTGCATCGTCACCGATCCCGCCAAGGTGGTGAAAACGCTCAACTGCCTCGTGCAGGAGATGGAAAATCGCTACAGTGTGCTCGAAGAAGTGAAGGTGCGCAAACTGGAAGACTACAACGACAAGTGGCGTCGCGAACTGCGCGAGGTGCTCGATGCCAACGGCAAGAAGAAATATCGCTTTATGCCCTACATCGTGTGCATCATCGACGAGTTTGCCGATATGATCATGACCTCGGGCAAGGAAGTGGAAACGCCTATTGTGCGCATCGCTCAGAAGGCGCGTGCCGTGGGTATCCACCTCATTGTGGCCACCCAGCGCCCTGCAGCCAATGTGATTACCGGTAACATCAAGGCCAACATCCCCGGCCGTATGGCATTCGCGGTGTCGCAGATGATGGACAGCCGCATTATCCTCGACCGTCCGGGCGCGCAAAACCTCATCGGCCGCGGCGATATGCTCTTCTCGGTGGACGGCGACATCACCCGCTTGCAGTGTCCATTCATCGACACGCCCGAAATCATCAAGATTTGCGACTATATCAAGGCGCAGGAAGATGCCGACCTCGACGTGAACCACGAGGAGCCTTACGAACTGCCTGAATACGTGGGCGGAACCGATGGCGACAGTGAGGGCTACGGCGGTGGCGCAGGCGGCAACCTCAACGACCGCGATCCGCTCTTCGAAGAAGCAGCCCGACTGGTGGTGACGGCTAGCCAGGCGTCGACCTCTTCGCTCCAGCGCCGCTACAACATAGGCTACAACCGCGCGGGCCGCATTATGGACCAACTGGAGGCCGCTGGCATCGTGGGTCCGAGCAACGGCGGTAAACCTCGCAGCGTGTTGATGAGTCCAATGGATGTAGATCAAATGTTTGCAACCACTTTTAAAAATTGATTGAGCGATGAAAAAGTTTATCACAATGGCTCTTGCGCTGATGGTGGCAATGTGCTGCCAGGCGCAGAATGCGACACAAATATTCGACCGCACCGTTGCGGCCTACAAGGCTGCTGGGGCTGTGAGCGCTAGTTACAGCATGGGTGCTTCACGCGGCACAATCGTGATGAAAGGCAGCCAATTCCGCATCCTTGCCAACAACGTGAAGTCGTGGTACGACGGCAAGACTCAATGGACCTATTCCACTGCTACCGACGAGGTTAACGTGACTAATCCCACCTCGCAGCAACTGGTGATGGTGAACCCCTTGGCCGCCGCACAGACCCTCAAGCAAGGCTACTCGATGAGCGCCAAGAAGAGCGGCGCGGGCTACGTGCTCACCCTCAAGCCAAAGGCAAAGAGCAACGTGACCAGCGTGCAACTCCACATCTCTTCGGCCTACGTGCTCACCAAGGCCGTTTACACCACCCAGCAGGGCAGCGAAACGCTCGTGATCAGCAACTACAAGACCAAGGTTGCGACCTCAGCCGCCACCTTCAAATTCGACAAAAAGCAGGTTCCAGCCGGCACCGAAGTGGTGGATTTGCGCTAGAAAATGAAGAATTAGGATTTTTTAACGAGAGATTAGAAATTAGATATTAGATTTTTCTAGATATCTAGAAATCTAGATTTCTAGGCTCAGCAACTTAGCAACTCAAAATAATGGAAACTACAAAATGTCTTATCATAGGCTCTGGCCCTGCGGGCTATACAGCAGCCATTTATCTTTCGCGTGCCGCTATTGGTAGCGTGCTTTATTCTGGTATTCAACCCGGTGGTCAACTCACGCAGACTACCACCATCGAGAATTTCCCTGGCTTCCCCGATGGGGTAGAGGGCTTTGACTTGATGGAGAAGATGCGTCAGCAGGCGGTGAATGTGGGTGCCGACATCCGTCAGGGCATTGTCACTGCCATCGACCTTTCGAAGCGCCCATTCGTGGCCACCATCGACGATGGCAGCCAGATTGCGGCCGAGTCGGTGATCGTTGCCACTGGTGCTTCGGCGAAGTACCTCGGCCTCTCCGACGAGCAGAAGTATGCCGGCCTGGGCGTGTCGGCCTGCGCCACTTGCGACGGTTTCTTCTACCGCAAGAAGGTGGTGGCTGTGGTAGGCGGTGGCGACACTGCATGCGAAGAAGCACACTACCTGAGCAACCTCGCCAAGAAGGTGTATATGATCGTGCGTAAGCCTTATCTGCGTGCCTCGGCAGCGATGCAGCAGCGTGTGAACGAAAAAGAAAACATCGAGATTCTCTATAACACCAACACCCTCGGCCTCTTCGGCGAAGGCGGTGTGGAAGGCGCCCACCTTGTGCAATTTAAGGGAACCGACCAGGAACAGACCCTTGATATCAACATCGACGGTTTCTTCCTCGCCATCGGCCATAAGCCCAACACCGACTTCCTCGCCGGCCAAGTGGCGCTCGACGAGCAAGGCTACATCGCTCTTTCGGGCCACAACACCGCCACCAGCGTAGAAGGCGTGTTTGCCGCTGGCGACGTGGCCGACCCTCATTATCGTCAAGCAATTGCTGCCGCGGGTTCGGGCTGCCGTGCTGCTCTCGACGCCAAGGCATTCCTCGACACATTATAATATATGACCGCTATGAACCGCCTATTTTGCTCACTTGCTACGACACTGCTGGCGCTCTCGGCTATGGCACAGCAGCGTCCGCCCGAGGGCTACAACTATGCCCAGGGCGACTTCAATGGCGACGGGAAGCAGGAATACGTGTATTTCGTGCCGCCCAAGGATGCCGAGCACTGGGATGAACTCGACGACCTCGATGTGCTCAATGGCGTGCTGAAGTTCACCGACCCCGCGATTCCTGAAATCTTCGTGAAGCAGTGTGTGATGGGTGCGCCCCGTAACCTCGGCGACCTCAACGGCGACGGAACCGACGAGATAGGCATTCAGCCCGGCTGGGTGACCTCCAATTGGCAACTCTACCGCATCTTCGCCCTCAAGCCAGAAGGCTGGATCGACGCCGTAGAGCCCTTCACCATATACCTCGACGCCGACGACTTCGACCAGAACCCACCCGTGAAAAAACTCTCCGGAGGCCGCGTGCGCATCACCACCTACGAGTGGCTAGGCGACACCATAGTCCCCCGCCCAAAAGCAGTAAAGGTAAAGTGATAGAACAGATAGACAAAATGGCAGCGATATATGTCGTTGCCATTTTTGTGTGTACGCTCGCCATGCGAGATGTTATAGACTATTTGGATATGAAAGGGCTTGACTATTCAGAAAACTGAAATATATATATAAATATTGGGTTGTAGGTGTGGTTTAATTAGAGAAAATAAGTAACTTTGTAGTCGGAAATATTTGTGATGATTCCGACCAATTTATAATGCGATTATGTTATGCAAGACGCTGTAATAAAAAAGATTAAGAGTAATATTTCTCACAGTAAGTTCGGTAGGTTGTTCTTTGTATCATCTTTTCCTGAATATGATGTGGAATATGTGACAAAACTCCTTGCGATGTTTGAGAAAGATGGTATTCTATCTCGAATATCAAAGGGGGTATATGTTAAGCCGCGAAAGACTCGTTTTGGCATTCTATATCCTTCTGCCTATGAATTGGTGACAGAAATAGCCAAAAGGGACAAGGCTATTATTATCCCTACGGGACCGACGGCAGCCAATCAGTTAGGACTCTCTACTCAAGTGCCAATGACAACAAGTTACCTTACTACAGGCTCTAGCAGGAAACTATACTTGGGGAAACGAATTGTGATTTTGAAGCATGGAGCCCCGAAAAACTTTGCTTTCAAGGGTGTTTTGATGCGCGATCTCGTGCAAGCGCTTCGTAACATAGGCGAAAATAATATCACATCAGAACACGAAAGGCAAATATCTAAGTTGCTGGTGGAGAAATCTGAAGCAGGAACAATTGAGCACGACTTATTATTGGCCCCTGTATGGATAAGAAAAATTATCAAACGAAACATGAAATCTACAGCATTATGAGCAAATGGATTGATTTTTCGAAAGACGAGCGCTTGGCGATGATACAAGCTGTCAGTGAAGCAAAGCAGATAGATGAAGCATCGGCTGAGAAGGATTGGTGGGTAACGGCTGTTCTCTATGCAATATTTCATACAAGTATTGGTGATTATCTCTTGTTCAAGGGTGGCACAAGCCTTAGCAAGGGATGGAATATCATCAATCGTTTTAGTGAGGACATAGATTTGGCCCTTAGCAGAGACTTCTTTTTAGAAATAAAGAAACTGCCTTGTGCCAATTGTGCCTCCAATACTCAAATACACCATTTGCGAGAGAAGGCTCAGGACTATATCTTCGGAGATTTCAAGGAGGAATTAGAGACTGTTTTTCAGAGATTGGAGTTGCCGGTAAGTGTTGTTACCGATAATGAAGCACTTGATGAAAATGGTGAATGCTGCAAAGTTCCGCATGATAAAGATCCTTCCGTGATTTTTATCAATTTTCCATCGCTATATAGTAATAATTCCACATATGCTACGCCTACAGTGAAGATTGAAATAAGCGTATTGTCAATGAATGAGCCATTTGAAAAGAGACGTATTTCCTCATTGGTGGAGCAAATTTTCGAAGGCAAAGATGTAGACTCTGATTTCGTTCAGACTATTCGCACAGTGTCACCCTCACGCACTTTTCTAGAAAAGGCATTTCTGCTTTGCGAGGAATACCAGAAAGCAGAGCCTCGCACCCACAGAATGACACGGCACTTCTACGACTTAGAAAAACTAATGCAGACCCCATATGCGGAGTCTGCACTTACTGATATTGGCTTGTATCAGAAAATCGTAGAGCATCGTCGCCGATTCTATCATGTCGGTTATGTCGATTACGACAAAGAATTGCCACAAAACATACAAATCGTTCCAAGTGAAACACTTCTATCAAATTATGAGGCTGATTACAATGAGATGCGAAAGAGTTTCATTTATGGGGATTCGTTGGATTTTTTCGCTCTAATGAAAAAGATGGCTGAACTACAAGGACGGTTTCGCAAGATTAGCCACCCTTGAAAATTTAGCCTCATTGTATCTATTTGCTGTTTTCTTTGTGGGTTTGTTTTAGTTGGGCGAAGTCGTGGTCGGCTTTCATTTTTTTGAGCATTGATTTCACGAGGTTGTAGATTTCGCTGCCTTCGGTGTAGTCGGCTTTTGCGATGAAGTCTACGTGGTCTTGCTCGATGAGTTTTTGGGCCTTAGGCTTGCAACTGTCGTCGGCGTAGACGGCTACTGAATGGCCACCGAAGTGGCGCACGAGTTGCATGCTAGGCACGTCGGTGAGGCCGTCGCCAAAGTAAATCATGTGGTGATATTGCACGGGTTGCTCTTCCTTGGGCATGTATTCGTTTACCTTCATGGTGTCGCCCACCTCCTTGATGCCGCGGGCAATTTTGAAGATGAATTGCGTCTTAGCCGTGCAGTCGACCGCCACGCCTGGCCAGTAGGCCACGCCATCCACGTCGTAGAGATAGGTGCTGCTGTACACTTGCTCAAATTCGTGGTAGATGGGTGTTCCCTCAATCATTTCGCGCAGGCCCGACGAGTTGATGTAGTGCTTCACGTCGAGGCCCAGATCGTCGCCCACCTTGTTGATGAGTGCGAACCACTGCTCCACGCCAGGGAAGAGTTTCACCATGGCGCCAAACTTCTTGAAACTCTTGCGCTTGAGCGAGATACCGTCGGCGCGGGCTTCGTTGAGCATGGTGTACATATAGGTGAGGATGTGGTTGGCATCATTTTTGTCGGCGAGTTTGTTGCACTTCGCCCAGAATTGCTCGATGTCGTCGCCAATGGCCTGGATAAAGCCAAATTCCTGCATGTTGCCTGGGGCGAGCGTGCCGTCGAAATCGTAGATGAGCGCTATTTGGGGGCGTTTGTTATTGGTCATAGTGGTGTGATGTTATGTTCTGAGATGCAAATATAATAAATTAAAGTGAATTAGCGAGTGCTTCGGCTCGTGCACGCGCGGGTTTTCCTGTTTCGGTGGTGGGAATTTCTTCCACATGGAAGATGTGGCGCGGCTGGTGATACTTAGGCAGCGCCTGCTGGCAGATAGCGCGCACCGCCTCTAGGTCGCTTTCCTCAGTGAGCAGCGTGAGCGCTTCGCCCAGCGTGCTGTCGCTGCGCTTGGTGATGATGAATCGCTTTTGAATGAGTGGTTTAAGCGACTTTTCCACTTCCTCAATTTGGATTTTAATACCACCGCTGCACACCACATTGTCGATTCGGCCAAGAATGCGGAAACGGCCGTCGACGATTTCGGCGCGGTCGTTGGTCACGAGCCTTTGGGCGCACACCTCGGGGGCGTCAATCACCAGGCAGCCACGATTGTCGAGGCTCACCGTCACGCTCTCAAACGGCGTGTACCACAGGCTGGCGTCGCAGCCGCTGATGCGCCGAAGGGCGATGTGGGAGAGCGTCTCGGTCATGCCATAGGTGCTCCACACGGCATTGGGGAAAGCGCGCAACTCCTGCTCCAGCGCATCGTCGATGGCACCGCCGCCTATAATCAAGTGCTTGATAGCCATAAGTTTTTCCCGTTCGGCAGCCACTTTCAGCGAATTCGCCACCTGCATTGGCACCATGGCAGCGAAATCGATGGGTTCATCCACCTCAGCCAGTGGATGGCTGCTGGGGGCGACGGTGACGAGGCGCAAGCCACAGGTGAGGGCGCGCACCACCATCATCTTGCCCGCAATGTAGTCGAGGGGCATGCACAGCAGCGCACTCTCGCCCGGCTTCAGCCCCAGAAAGGCGCAGGTGATGCGAGCGCTCGCCTCCATGCGGCGCTTCTCCACCATCATGGGTTTGGGCGCTCCGGTCGAACCGCTCGTGTGCACCAGCACGCAGTCGGCGTCGTTGTTCCACTGCGTTAGGAATGCTTCGTAATCCATAGGCAGTCGTTTTTGATTTCCAGCGGCATGGGGATATTGTCGGTGAAGAGCATGCCGGTGCCCAAGCCTTGTGGCATGGAGATGCATGGGCCGTAGATGTCGGCCGCCAGTTGGGCAATGGCGTTGAGGCCGATGTTGCTTTCCAGCGCACTCGTGATCCAACTGCCAATGCCACGCTCCTGGGCGAGCGCAATCCACTCGCGCGTGCCGCTCATGCCACCGTGGAGCGACGGCTTGAGGATAATGTAGCGCGGGCGAATGGTGTCGAGCAAACGGATTTTCTCTTCGGTGGCGTTCACGCCTATCAGTTCCTCATCGAGGGCGATAGGCAGCGGCGAGCATTCGCACAGGCGAGCCATCTCCTTCCATTGGCGCGCCATGATGGGCTGCTCAATGCTGTGGATATCGTAGCGTGCCAGTTCCTGAAGTCGCTCCAGCGCCACCTCGGGTGAAAAACCGCCGTTGGCATCCACGCGCAGTTCCACCTGCTCGCGGGTGAAGTGACGGCGAATGTGCTGAATCAGGTCAAGTTCCTTATCGAAATCGATGGCGCCGATTTTCAGTTTCACGCACCGGAATCCAAGTGCCAATTTCTCCTTTAGGCGCTCCAGCATCTCCTCGTGTGTGCCCATCCACACCAGGCCGTTGATGGGAATGCCTTCCTCGCCGCGGCTGAACGGCGTGTCGAGCACCAAGCCATCGGCACGCTGCAGCGCGGCCAGCGCCATCTCCAGCCCGAACAGCATAGAAGGGTAGGGGCGCATCTGCTCGTATGGAATCACGCCAGTAGCCTCCACTGTGTCGCAGAAGCGGCGCAGAACCGCCTCGTAATCAGCGATGTCGTCGCAACTGAGTTGTGGCAGCGGCGCGCATTCGCCAGTGGCACGGCGGCCCTTATGCTCCACATGCACGAGCCAAATGCGCCGCGTGGTGTAGATGCCACGCGACGTGCCAGCCGGCTGCTTAAAATGCAGCAATTTCTCTTCAATAGAGATGTTCATGATGATGATTTTGAGGGGACTCTAGTGATTCTAGAAACTCTAGAAACCTAGAGCACTAGCCCCTTCTTAACTCCTTAACTTCTTAAACTTCTTAACTCCTAAACCTTACGGCATCTTTGGGTATTTTGAGAAGTCGGGTTTGCGTTTTTCGAGGAATGCTTTGCCGCCTTCGTGGGCTTCGTCGAGGAAGTAGTAAAGCATGGTGGCGTCGCCTGCCAGTTCCTGGATACCGGCTTGTCCGTCGAGTTCGGCATTGAGGCCGGCCTTGATCATGCGCAGCGCCAGAGGCGAACGTTCCATCATAATTTCAGCCCATTCCACACAGGTGTCTTCGAGTTGGTCGAGCGGCACCACCTTGTTCACCATGCCCATCTCCTCGGCTTCCTTTGCCGAATACTGGCGGCAGAGGAACCAAATTTCGCGCGCCTTCTTCTGGCCCACGATGCGTGCCAGATACGACGAACCGAAACCGGCGTCGAACGAGCCCACCTTAGGACCGGTTTGGCCAAAGATGGCGTTTTCGCTGGCGATGGTGAGGTCGCACACCAGGTGGAGCACATGTCCACCGCCCACAGCGTAGCCATTCACCATGGCAATCACAGGCTTAGGCAGACGGCGAATCTGCATCTGCACGTCGAGCACGTTGAGGCGAGGCACACCGTCTTCACCCACATAGCCGCCGCGGCCCTTCACATTCATGTCGCCACCGCTGCAGAAAGCCATGTCGCCCGCTCCGGTGAGAATCACCACGCTGATGCGGCTCGCTTCGCGGCAGTAGGCAAACGCCTGGCTCATTTCCCAGGTGGTGCGAGGGGTGAATGCATTGCGGTAGCGTGGACGGTTGATGGTGATTTTTGCAATACCATTATATTCTTCAAAAAGGATTTCCTGAAAATCGAATCCTTCAATCTTTTTCCATTCTCTCATAATATAAAATCATTAAAAATTTTGTCAAATTCTTTCTTATCGGTCTCGGCGTTGGTAAACACCTCCACCACCAATGGGCCGTTGCAATGACCCAGATAGCGGATATTCTTTCGCAGTTCCTCGGCGTTGTGCACGGCGATGTATTTCACGCCATTCTGCAGGCAGATGCCCCTGGCATTGGCATCGTGTTCACCTTGCGCCATGGGATTGTCGCCAAAGCCCTCCACCTGGCGGAAGATGCCGCCTTCGCCATTGTTGAGCAGCAGGACGCTGAAGTTGTCGGGCACATTATCGTTCCACAGCGCGTTGCTGTCGTAGAAAAACGACAGGTCGCCCGTGACGAGCACCACAGGCTCATCCATAGGCACTGCCATCGCATAGCCCACAGCCGTGGACACGCTGCCCTCAATGCCATTGATGCCACGGTTGCACCACACAAAGTGGTGTGCAAACATATTGGCAAGGCGAATGGCGCTGCTGTTGGCATAGTGGATGTGAGGAGCAAAGTCGCTGTCGTAATATTGTTCTTCAAAAGCCAATACAGCAGCGGTTTGAGAATAAGCGGGCTCGTGTCCCTCGGTATGTATTTTGGCGCTCTTAATGGCGTCGTTCCATAGTTTAATAAATTTGGCTAAACCTTTTGGGGCTGACGGCTTTTCATAATTGTAGAGACGAAGCAACAGGTATAATACCTTATTTTCGTGCCCCTCGAGCACGCCCGAGAGATTTTGGAAAGTGTCGCAAATGGCGCCATCGCGACTTACCCGCCATAGGGTAGGAACCTTGCTGAGCATTTTTTTCAGGCGTTTGCTCACGATGTCGCCGCCGAGCACTAATGCAAAATCGGGTAGGTATTTGTCTTCTACTTTATCGTCTTCAATGGCCTTAAGGATAATGTCGAGGCCACCGGCTTCGCTATACCCACTCAGCGCTTCGTGGACAATGACGGCTCTCTCAGAAAGCGCCGTCAATGGGGGCAGGGCGAATTCAGAGGTGACTTCATCCATTTGCCCAATCACAATCATCGGGCGCTTGGCTTCCATAAAATCATCGAAACAAGGTTCGATTTCGCAATATTCCAGTTGGAAGTATTCAATCATTCGCTCCGGGAGAAGTTCCTTTTTTTCGTATACGAAGAGGGGCTCGCTCAGTGGCACGTTGATGTGCACGCTAGGGCGGTGCCTCTTGTGGGTTTCAGTGAGGGCTTCATTCACCAGGCGGTTGATGTGCCAGCGGTCTTCCTCGGTGTGAGGCTCGGGAATGTTCACGCATTTGCCCACAAAGGAACCCAGCGCTCCGGGTTGGGGCATCGTCTGTCCGGCACCCTGGCCAATCCATGCCGCGGGGCGGTCGGCCGAAATCACGATGATGCCATGGTGCTGGTAGGTGGCTTCGGCCACGGCTGGAGCGGTGTTGAGCAACGCCGTGCCCGAGGTGACGCACACCACCACGGGGCGATCGTTGGCTTGTGCCATACCCAGCGCCACGAAAGCGGCACTACGCTCGTCGGTCACGGGGTAGCACTTGATGAACGGGCATTCATCCAGATTGTGGATGATGGGGGCATTGCGCGAACCGGGGCACACCACCGCCTCTCTGATGCCGTATTCCACGAGTAGCGACGTGAGAATGCCGATATTTTCTTTGCTGCTATACATATTATTATGATAGTGATTAGTATTTCTTACTGTCGAGGCAGCGGAGCATGGTGCCCATCTTTGCCTCGGTTTCGTCCCATTCCTGCTGCTCAATGCTGTCGCTGATGAGTCCGCCGCCGGCATAGAGCACGAAGCGGTCGTCCATCAGGCGCATGCAGCGCAGCGACACGTAGAGGTCGGAGTTGCCTTCCATATTGAGCGGTCCCATGAAGCCGCTGTAGTAACTGCGTGGCTCGGGTTCGATCTCGCAGATATAGGCGCGCGTCTGCTCCTTGGGAATGCCACACACGGCAGGGGTGGGGTAGAGTTCGTGGAGCAGGCTGCCCACCTTCTCCACATCGTGGAGGCGGAAAGTGAACTCACTCTTCAGGTGCACCAGCGCGCCAGCGTGAGCCGTCATAGGGCCACGCAGGTCGATGTCGTGGGCATATTTCTCGAGGCATCGGCTAATGTAGGTCGACACCAGTCGCTGCTCGCGAATGTTTTTCACACTCCAGCCCTGACCTTCGTTTTCGGCCTTCATGGTGCCCGCCAGTGCCATTGTGCGCCACAGCAAGCCGCGGCCCTGAAGCAGAATTTCGGGCGTAGCCATCAGCCAGGTGCCACACTGCTCAGCGCTCACCAGCACAATCATTTGCTGGGGATACATGGCGCAGGCGCGGTTGAAGAGGCGTATGGCATCGATTTCGGTGCTGAATGTGACGGCCTTCTGGCGCGCCAGCACAATCTTGCGAAACGTGCCGCTGGTGAGTTGGTGGTGAAAGGCGCGGAAGGTGCGGCCATACTGCTCGCGGTGGGCATCGGTGGCCGTGGCTTCAACGTTGAAAGGCTCGTTGTTGTCGATTTCGGGCACGAATTTGCTCACCTCTTCAGGCTCGATGAGCAGGATGGGTTCATCCTGAGACGGGGCAAACGGCGCAATCACGAAACCGCTGCGGCCATTCAACTCGTGGCAACTGTTCACCACCGTGGCGCTTGCAGCCGTGATGCGGGTGGCCAGCGTTTCGCCGGGCATGCGATAGAGGGCAAAAGGCTTCATTTCTTGAGGGAGAACATATAGTTAGTGACACGCGAAGTAAAGCACAGCGTGCCCTCTTCGTCGAAGATATCCACATTCCACACGTGGGTGGTTTTGCCCTGGTGGAGAATTTTGGCCACCGCCTTGATGGTTTGGCCGATGGGCACGGCGTGAAGGTGGTTGGCGGTCACGTTCAGCCCCATGGGGAAATGCTCGGTGTCGAGCGCCGAACTGCCTATGCCGGCAAGGTTTTCGGCCACAGCGAGCGAAGTGCCGCCGTTCATGAAGCCGGCAGGCTGGCTCACGGCCTTCGTCACCTTCAGTGTGCACATAGCCTCATCGGGCTCAGGAGTGCTCACCAGTTGCATTCCCAGGGTAGTGCCCAGGAATTCCACCTCATCGGCCATCGCTATAAATTTGTCTAAATTCATTGAATGCAGTAGTTGATGTTGCTAACCTACAAATTTACTGCTTTTTTTCCTCATAGCCCCCATTTTCCCGCCACAATTTTTTATAAAGAAAATAGCCCTGGGCGATTGTTTTGCCCAGGGCTATACGAAGGAGCCAGATGATGGCTGGCGTGTATTATTTCTTATAGCCAGCGATTTTGGCTATGATTTCGGGGATGTCGGTGTTGTTGAGGCGGCCGTGGAATTTCTCGGCGCCCACGCCGATGGCGTAAACTGGCACGTAGCCAGCCGAGTGAGAGTGGCTTGCCCAAGAGATACCCGCCTTCTTGTTGAGGATTTCGCGCGCCTTGGCGGCGAGGGCTGAGTTCACGGCGTAGAGGTTTTCCTCCTTCGCATTGCCTTCAAAAGCAGTCTCGTAGGCTTCGCGCAATTCGGCTTCTTCGCGCCAAGTGACCTCGGTGTGGGTGAAGAGGCCGTAACTGTCGATGAGCACCTGCTTCACATCTTCCCAAGTTTTTTTCATGCGGTTCTTCTTCATCGCGGTGAGTTTGGCTGTCACCTCATTGGTGCTGCAAGTTTGATACTGGAGCAATTCCAGGTTCAGGTCACGGCGACCGTTGCCAGGCACGATACCGCCGGTTTCGTGGTCGGCAGCCACCACGATGAGCGTTTCCTTAGGATGTTTCTTGTAGAACTCAAGCGCCACCTTCACGGCGTTGTCGAAGTCGATGATGTCGTGGATGGCAGTGGCAGCGTCGCGACCGTGGCAGGCGTGGTCGATGGCACCGCCTTCAATCATGAAGAAGAAGCCCTTCTTATTGTTGTTGGTGAGCGTATTGATGCCGATTTCCACGATTTGAGGCAGCGTGAGGTCGATGGCGGTGCGGTCGATGGCGTAGGGGATGGCTCTGTTGGCATCCTTGCGCTGCACCATGAAGAGTTTCTCAGCCTGCTTCCACTTCGCCTTGCCTTCGTCGTAGCCGAAAGCCCAGGTGTAGCCATTGTCGGCGCAAATTTGGTGCATATCGTAGTTCTCGCCTTCCTTAGGCTTGTGGAAGTCGGTGCCCGCGAAATAGTGGAAACCCGATGCGGCCAGGTCGAGGCCTATGGCGTGATACTTGCCGCGGTTCACCTGATGGGCGTAGAAAGCCGATGGCGTGGCGTCGTCGATGCTCACGGTGGAACTGATGCCCACCTTCTTGCCCGCATTCTTAGCCCAAGTGGCGATGCTGGTCACAGCCACCGAGTCGGCGTTCATGCCCACCATCGCGTTGCGCGTCTTGTGCCCAGTGGCCAGCGCGGTGCCGGCAGCGGCCGAGTCGGTCACGCGGCGGTTGGCCGAATAGGAAGTGGCGTAGGTGGTGTAGGGGAAATCGGCAAACGAGAGGCGGTCGAAACCCCACTGGCCCTTCACGCTGGCCAGGTAATACTCAGTGGTGTTGATCTGGTTCAAGCCCATACCGTCGCCAATGAAGTAGAACACATATTTGGCCTGCTGAGCCATGGCTGCGGCACACACAAGGCACAGCCCAAAAAGGAGAGAAATTCTTTTCATATTCATTGTGTAAATTATTTTCTACTACAAAATTACGCAAAATTATGCAGAATAGCGGCTTTTCTTTGCCAAAATTAAAAGAACCGAGGCGGCTCATGGTGGTGAACCGCCTCGGAATGAGTAGAATGTGATGATGTTTCTTTTTAGAATTGGCGTGCCACGTTGAGGATCACTTCGCCCAGGGTGGGGTGGCCGTGGATGCTCGACACGAGCGCGTCGATGCTAGCCTCGGCATTCATCGCCATCACCACCTCCTGGATGAGGTCGGCGGCGTGTGGACCGCAGATGTGGCAGCCCAGAATTTGGCGCGAGGCATTGTCCACAATCAGTTTCACCAAGCCCTCGGTTTCGCCCATTGCGAGGGCTTTGCCATTAGAGCGGAAGAAACCTTTCTTCACGGTCACGTCGAGTTCCTGCGCCTTGCACTGCTCTTCGGTGAGGCCCACCATTGCCATTTCGGGTGTGGTGAACACGGCGCTGGGCACGATGTGGAGTTTCACGCTGCAGGGCTTGCCTTCGATGGCGTGCAGGGCGATGGTGCCGTGTGCCGATGCGGCGTGAGCCAGCATGCAGCGGCCGTTCACGTCGCCAATGGCGTAGACGCTAGGCACAGCGGTCTGCATCTGCTCGTTCACTTCGATGCCACGGCGGCTCACCTCGATGCCGAGCGCTTCCACGCCTTCGGGAATCACGGGGCGGCGGCCCACAGCCATGAGCACGGCTTCGCACTCAATGGCGAGTTCCTTGCCTTTAGCCTCGTAGGTGACGGTGTAGCCCGCGTCGCTTTTGGCG
The DNA here is from genome assembly GCA_030526455.1 of Bacteroidales bacterium. Taxonomy (GTDB): domain Bacteria; phylum Bacteroidota; class Bacteroidia; order Bacteroidales; family Muribaculaceae; genus Sodaliphilus. The sequence goes on from JAUNCU010000026.1 coordinate 20,940, forward strand.
ATGGCTTTCACACCGGCGCCCACCTTAATGTCGACGCCACGTTTGCCCATCACAGTGCGCAGGCGCTTGGCCACGTCTTTGTCGAATGGTGGGAGGATTTCCTTGCAGAATTCCACCACGCTCACTTCCACGCCGAAACTGCTGAAAATGCCCGCAAACTCCATACCAATCACGCCGCCGCCAATCACGCAGAGGCTCTTGGGCAGGGTGGTCATGGCGAGGATATCGTCGCTGGTCATGGCGTGCTCGGCGCCTTCAATGGGCAGCGCCTTAGGTGCAGAACCGGTGGCAATGACGATATTTTCGGCTTCCACCTGCTCTTCGCCCACGGTCACGGTGTGGGCATCGACGAAGCGCGCTTCGCCTTCCAGCACAGTGATTTGTGGATGGTTCATGAGCATGGCGATGCCGTCGCGCAGTTGGCTCACCACGGCGTCTTTGCGTTGCACAGCCTTGGCGTAGTCCACCGTCATGCCCTGCACACTCACGCCGAATGCTTCGGCATCGTGGAGCAGGTTGAGCACCTCGGCATTGCGGCAGAGCGCCTTAGTGGGGATGCAGCCGCGGTTGAGGCAAGTGCCGCCCAACTGGTCGCGCTCGGCGATAGCCACTGAAAGGCCGTGCTGAGCCGCCTCGGCAGCCATCTCATAGCCGCCAGGGCCAGCACCTATAATGAGGATATCGTATTTCATGATTATTCTTGGATGAGAGAGATTGGAGATTAGAAGTTAGAAATTGGAAATTTGAGATTAGATTAGGAATTAGAAGTTTCTAGTTTTTCTAGTGAATATATAAATAAGGCTCTCATAGGTGGTGCTATGGGAGCCGTGTTTTCTTATTTCCTTTTTTCTTTTTTCCTCTAGAACATTGAGGCTACTCGGC
>JAUNCU010000250.1 GCA_030526455.1 Bacteroidales bacterium
GTGGAGGAGTTGATTCGCGCGGAAAAAAGATAAGAAGTTAAGAATCCGTGGGTTGAGACTGCGCTCTTCGCTTCTTGTGGTTCTTAACTTCTTAACTTATGTGATTTCTTATTTCACTTCAGCGCCCATTACGTTGAATTTCTTGTCGCCGGCGATGATGTAAACTTGGCCGTTTTCAATCACCTTGCGAGTCTTAGGTGCTACTGCGGCGTTGATGTCTTCCACTGCGGTAGGCACTTCTTCGTAACTTACCTTGATGTTGTCGAAGATGATGCGGTTCACAGCGTTGTTCACACCGTGTTCGGCATCGGTAGCGATTGGGAATTCAGTTGTAGCGTAGGTTGTGGTCTTCACACCAGGAATCATAGAGGCAAACACGATTTGGGTTGAACCAGTAGCGCCCTTGATGGTGAGTTGCTTCTTAGTGCCTTCGAAGCCCCATGCTGCTGTAGTGTCCATAGTGATAAAACTATTGGTGGGCACTTCCATCACTGCGCAAGTAACTTCAGCGCCAGCGAAGGTGAGGGTCTTGGTCTTGGTAGCGCCTTCAATTTCGCCGCCGCCAATCACGCCCACGCAGTAGAATTGGTAGTCGTGCTTGAGGCCCGACTTGTAAGAACCGTCTTCGGCGAGAGTGACGTTGGAGGTGTAACCGATGGCCTGGTAAGAGAGTTGCACGTCGGTAGCCTTGTTGAGGGCAGAAAGCGCTGGCGAAACGAGATCGCCGCCATAGTTAGTCTTCGAGATGCGCACGAAGCCCTGGCAAGGATAGAGGTAACCCGTAACCGACGACCAGCCGTTGAGCAATTCGCCGTGGCCGTCGTTGGTGAAGTTGGTGAAATTGGGCTGATAACTTACGCCTTCAGCGTCGGTACCGGTCCATGGGTTCTTGCTAAGCAAGTGCTTGCCATCTTTCATGGCATTTTCAAGGTTGTCGAAGTTTTCTTCGAGCACCACTACCTCTTCTGCTTGCGCGCAGAGGCTACCCACTGCCATGAGTGCAGCAGCAAAAATCTTCAAGTAATTTTTCTTCATAATTGTTTTAATTATAATGAGTATTCGATGTTGTTATTTAGTATGCTTATCGTGCTAATGCGTTGCAAATTTATACATTATTTCAATACAACGGCCACATATTCAGCATTTTTTTGTAACAATCGTGTAAAATCTTCATTTTCTTTCTTTTTATGGGCGAAATTACGCCGCGATTTTGTATTTTTGTGGCTGAAAATTAACCCCTTTAACCCACCGCATGATTATGAAGCATCTTCTCGCCCTGCTCGCGCTCTCGTGCCTGAGCATTTGCGCCACCGCAAAAACCTTCTCACTCCTTTCGCCCAACGGCCGACTCGCCGCCACCATCAGTAACACGCCCACTGCCACCACGCTCGCGCTGAGCCACGGCGGCACCGCTGTGCTCTCGGCCTCGCCACTGAGCATGACCGTGGGAGGCAAGGCGCTGGCTGCCGAGCAGTGCAAGAAGGCAAAGCCGGGAAAGGCCGAGCAGTGCAACACCCTCACGCTTCAATTCAGTAAATACAGCGTGGAATTCCGCGCCTACGATGGCGGCGTGGCCTACCGCTTCGTCACCGCCATGCCCGACTCCATCACCATCGACGCCGAGCAGGTGGAACTGCACTTGCTCGCCGACTGCATGGCCTATCAGGCGCCCGCCAATTCTCACCACAAAACCGCCGATCTGCGCGACCAGGCCTACTGCTCGTTCGAGAACACCTACGTGCACAAGCGCATCTCTGAACTCGACCACGGCCACCTGGGACTCTCGCCCATGCTCGTGGAACTGGAAGGCGGCAAGAAACTGCTCATAGGCGACTACAACGTGCGCTCCTATCCAGGCATGTTTCTGCTGGCTGCCGAGGGCGCTGTGCTCAAGGGCTTCTTCCCACCCTACCCCAAGCACGAATACCAGGGCGACCACAACAATCTGCAGATGATAGTGGACGACTGGCACCCCTACATTGCCCGCACAGCCGGCGCGCGCACCTTCCCATGGAAGATGATGCTGGTGAGCGAGCAGGATGCCGACCTTATCAACACCACCATTCCTCGCCTGCTGGCCGATGCGCCCGTGGTGGATGCCTCGTGGGCAAAGCCGGGCAAGGTGGCTTGGGACTGGTGGAACGACTGGAACATCACAGGCGTGGACTTCGCGGCGGGCATCAACAATGCCACCTACAAGCACTACATCGACTTCGCGGCGCGCCACGGCGTGGAATACGTGATTCTCGACGAGGGGTGGGCGGTGAACAAGAAGGCCGACCTGATGCAGGTGGTGCCCGAAATCGACCTCCCCATGCTGGTGAACTACGCCCGCGAGCGTGGCGTGGGTATCGTGCTCTGGGCTGGCTACAAGGCATTTGAGCGCGACATGGAGCGCGTGTGCCAGCACTATAGCGCCATGGGAGTGAAGGGATTCAAGATCGACTTCATGGACCGCTGCGACCAGAAGATGATGGCATTTCTGGAGCGTGCGGCCGCCACATGCGCCAAGTATTGCCTATTCTGCGACTTCCACGGCACACCCGTGCCCAATGGCATGACCATCACCTATCCCAACGTGCTCAACTACGAAGCGGTGGCTGGCCAGGAACAGGTGAAGTGGAGCAAGTTCTCGAAATACGACCAGGTGCGCCACGAGACGCTGCTGCCATTCATCCGCCAAGTGGTGGGCCCCATGGACTACACCCAGGGCGCGATGCGCAATGCCACCAAGAAGTCATATCATCCCTGCTACTCACAGCCCATGAGCCAAGGCACCCGCTGCCGCCAGTTGGCGCTCTACGTGGTGTTTGACTCGCCATTCAACATGCTCTGCGACACGCCCACCAATTATGAGGCCAATCCCGAGTGCCTCGACTTCATTGCCCAGATACCCGTGGTGTGGGACGAACGCCGCGTGCTTGCCGCCAAGGTGGGTGAATACGTGATCGAAGCCTGCCGCAAGGGCGACCGCTGGTGGGTGGGCGGCATCACCAACTGGAAGGCGCGCAGCCTCTCGCTCGACCTCGACTTCATCGCAGGCCGCGAGATGCAACTCTTCACCGACGGCCTCAACGCAGCCCGCCACGCCGAAGATTTCAAAATCACCACCGGCACCGTGCCCACCACCCTCACAGTAAACCTAGCCCCAGGCGGAGGCTTCGTGCTGCAAGTGAAGTAGGATCTTTCAGTCTAAAAGTCTAAAAGACTAAAAGACTAAGAGAC
>JAUNCU010000251.1 GCA_030526455.1 Bacteroidales bacterium
TTTGTTCACAATGGGTTACGGTGGTCCTGAGTATTTCTGCGACCGCGATGTGGAAACGAAGAAGTTGGCCAGCGCTTTGGTGAATGGGCGGAATGTGGCGCTCATCAGTCCTCGCCGCCTGGGGAAGACGGGCTTGATTCATCACGCCTTTCATCACCTGATGGAGGAAGATGAGAGCCGCCGCTGTTTCTATATCGACATCTACAACACTCAGAATCAGCAAGAACTGGTGCAGTTGCTGGCGCGAAACATTCTTGGCAGTATGGACAAGTTTAGCGACAAGATGATGGCCACCATTTTGGGATTTTTCAAAAGTTGCCGGCCTGTGGTGGGTTTTGATTCCATCTCGGGGGCGCCTTCGCTCTCGCTCGACGTGCAGCAGAACAATAGCGAGGCCACGCTGAAGGAAATCATCGCTTACATGGATGAGAGCGGCCATGAATGCTTTGTGGCTATCGACGAGTTTCAGCAAATCATTGAATATCCCGAGAAGGGGACGGAGGCGCTGTTGCGCTCGGTGGCTCAATTTGCTCACCACGTGCATTTCATCTATGCGGGAAGCAAGCAGCATCTCATGGCTGAAATGTTTACCTCTCCGCGCCGCCCGTTCTACCAAAGCACGCAGCACATGGGGCTTGCACCGCTCGACGAAGAGGTGTACTACCACTTCGCTGCGCGGCTTATGAGCGACGGCGAGAAGTCGCTGCCCAGGGAGGTGTTTGCCCGCGCCTACCGCTTCGCCCACGGCTTCACCTATTATGTGCAGGATATCATGAATCGCCTCTATGCCCTTTCTGAGAGTGAAATCACCGGCGCAATGCTCGACGCCACTTTCCTTCAACTCGTGCAAGAGGGTGACACGGTGTATAAGGACTATTGCGACCTCTTGGCCAAAGGACAACTGAATCTCTTGCGTGCCATCGCCAAGGCCGATGTGGTGGAGAAGCCCTTTGAGGCCGGATTTATGCACCGCCACGGGCTGAAGGCTGTGAGCAGCGTGAGGCTCGCGCTCAACGCACTCGTGAAAAATGGCGTGGTGGCGAAATCGCAAGGCGGCTATTTTATCTACGACCGCTATCTCTCGCTTTGGCTTAGCCACGCGTGATAATTCACAGCGCGCTTTGGCTGATGTTTGGAGATTTATCGTTATCTTTGTGTGCAAGAATTCCTTTTAACTATGTTTCTACTATGATTACCCTCGACGAAAGAAAGCAAATTATCGACCTGATGCGGCGTGAAGTGGTGCCCGCTATTGGTTGCACCGAGCCTATGGCGGTGTCGCTGTGTGTGGCGAAGGCTACCGAAACGCTGGGCTGCACGCCCGATGGCATTGAGGCTCACCTGAGCGCCAATATCCTCAAGAACGCTATGGGCGTGGGCATTCCGGGCACTCGCATGGTGGGGCTGCCCATCGCTATCGCACTGGGGGCGCTTGCCGGCAAGAGCGAATACAGCCTCGAGGTGCTGCGCGACCTCACCGAAGCCGATGTGGAGCGCGGCCGCCAATACGTGGACGAGCAGCGCATCAGCATTCATCTGAAAGAGGGCATCGAGGAGAAACTATATATCGAAGTGACGGTGACTTCGGCCGACGGCCACCGCGCCACCGCCGTGATTGCCCACCACCACACGCGTTTCGTGACCATCGAAAAGGATGGCGAGGTGTTGCTGAGTAAGCCCCTGAAGAAGAAACAGAGCGCAGAGCGCACGCCCGACGAGGAGGAGTGCGAACTCACGCTGCGCAAGGTGTTTGACTTTGCCACCACCGCGCCGATCGACGAGATAGAATTCATCAAGGAGGCGCGCCGCCTCAATGAGAACGCCTCGCGCGAAGCCCTCAAGGGCAACTACGGCCACCGCCTGGGCAAGACGCTCACGCGACCGCTGGGCCGAGGCATCATGGGCGACAGCATCTTCAGCCACATCCTTTCGGCCACGTCGTCGGCCTGCGATGCCCGCATGGCGGGTGCGCCCATCCCCGTGATGAGCAACTCGGGCAGCGGCAACCAGGGCATATCGTGCACCATGCCCGTGGTGGTGTTTGCCGAAGAAAACCACAACACCGACGAAGAACTCACCCGCGCTCTCATCCTGAGCCATCTCACCGCCATCTACATCAAGCAGTCGCTGGGCAAACTCTCGGCGCTGTGTGGCTGCGTGGTGGCATCCACGGGTTCGGCTTGCGGCATCACCTATCTGATGGGCGGCGGTTACGAACAGGTGGCTTATTCCGTAAAAAACATGATTGCCAACCTTGCCGGCATGGTGTGCGACGGCGCCAAGCCCGCCTGTGCGCTGAAGGTGACCAGCGGTGTGTCGACCGCGGTGCTCTCGGCCCTGCTCGCCATCCAGAATCGCCATGCCACCAATGCCGAGGGATTGATTGAAGACGATGTGGATCGCTGCATCCACAATCTCACCCGCATCGGTGCCACGGGCATGAACGAAACCGACCGCATGGTGCTCGACATTATGACGCATAAAAAGCCCTGCAAATAGCCCTCCCCCACTCCATTTCATGAAAGAAGAAATCATCGACATAGGCGGCCGTGCGTGCCACTTCATCACCACCGATGCTGCCCCCGTGTGCGTGGTGGTGAAACCGCTCTGCACCTTCGAGCGTCGCTTGCTGCACCACGAATTCAGCCTCACGGTGCAGGAGGCGGGCTGCGGCTTCGTTATGTGTGCCTTCGAGGTGGAAGAGCCCGATTTGCGCCCCGAAGGCGTAGATGGCACCTTCGGTTATCTCCAAAACGCCCTTTTGCCCGCCGTAGAGGCTCGCTACGCCACTTTGCCGCTCATCGTGGGCGGATATTCGCTCGGTGGCCTGTTCGCCCTCTGGAGCGCCACAAAGAGCCGTCGCTTCACTGCAGTGGCGGCCTGTTCGCCCTCGCTGTGGATGCCGGGTTGGGAAGAATATTACGCAGCCCACCCCACCCAGGCGAAGTACATCTACATGAGCCTCGGCGTCGACGAAGAGAAAACCCGCAAGATGCCCTATCGCCTGGTGGGCGACTGCTGCCGCCGTCAGCACCAGCGCCACGTGGAGCAACTCGGCCCCGACTGCTGCCACCTGCGCTGGCACGAAGGCGACCACTTCACCCACAGCGAGCACCGCAAAGCCACAGCCTTCGCCTGGTGCATCAAGAAGGTGATGAGCCCCTGAGTCAACAAGTCAACG
>JAUNCU010000252.1 GCA_030526455.1 Bacteroidales bacterium
TACGGAATAATAGCCGCGGGCGAAGGCTCACGCCTGGCACAGGAAGGTGTGGCGAAGCCTAAGCCTCTCGTTGAACTCAATGGCGAGCCCATGATTCAGCGCCTTATCAACATTTTCTGCCGATGCAAAGCCGAAAGCATCAGCATCATCGTGAACGAGCACATGACCGAGGTGCGCGAGTTTTTGAGCACGCTCTCGCTGCCCGTTCCCCTCAATGTGGTGGTGAAGACCACACCCAGTTCGATGCACAGTTTCTGGGAATTGAGCAAGGTGATGAAGACGGGCAAATTCTGCCTCACCACGGTCGACACCATCTTCCGCGAAGAGGATTTCGCCCGCTATATCGACGCCTTTGAGGCCGACTCCACCCACGATGGCATGTGGGCAGTGACGCCTTTTATCGAAGACGAAAAGCCACTCTATGTGGAGGTGGACGAGTCTTCGATGCGCATCAAGGCATTCCGCGACGCGGCCTACGACGGCGCAAAATACGTGTCGGGCGGCATCTACGCCATCACTGACAAGGCTTTCCCCGTGCTCGACAAGTGCATTGAACAGGGCATCTCGCGCATGCGCAACTTCCAGCGTGCCCTCATCGACGAAGGCTTCAACCTGCAGGCCTACAGCATCGACAAAATCATCGACGTAGACCACGCCAGCGACATTGAAGTGGCACAGAATTTCATCAATGAATAATCTATAATAAGCACCCCATTATGGCTGAAATTAAAATAGCAGCAATCATGCGCGCCGGCGCATATTCTCCTAACCACATCGGCAACGATGCCGCCATCCTCAACGCCGCAGCCGAACATCTGCGCAAGCGCGGATGCCTGGTGAACATCTATAGCGAAGAGCAGTTCAACACCAGCGGTGTGCAGGAAGACGTGATTCTGAACATGTGTCGCGAGCAGCGCTCTATCGCTAATCTGCAGAAGGCGGAAGACGCGGGCAAAATCGTGATCAACTCGGGCTACGGCATCGAAAACTGCACCCGCGAGCGCATGACGCGCATCCTTCTGGGCAACGGCATCCCTTATCCCGAGAGCCTCATCGTGAACACCAACGAGGCCATCAAGCCCATGCTCAAGAAGAGCGGTTTCCAGAGTTGCTGGATCAAGCGCGGCGACTTCCACGCCATGCACAAGGAGGATGTGTCGTTTGTGCGCCATCCTGAGGAAGCACAAGAAGTGCTCCAGGAATATTTCCTCCGTGGCATCAAGCGCGCCGTGATCAATGTGCACCTCGAGGGCGACCTCGTGAAGTTCTACGGTGTGAACGGCACCCCCTTCTTCCACTGGTTCTATCCCTTCGACATGGGCCACAGCAAATATGGCTGGGAAGAGGTGAATGGCAAGAGCAAGGGTATCAAATTCGACGAGAAATACTTCAAGAGCATCTGCCAGCAGGCTGCCACCGAACTCAATGTGGAGATCTACGGCGGCGACTGCATCGTGGCGCCCGACGGCCAAATCCGCATCATCGACTTCAACGACTGGCCCAGTTTCGCGCCATGCCGTGGTGAAGCCGCGCCCTACATCGCCAAGCGCGTATTAGCCATTGTGAAATCGGCTCAAGATAAATAAAACAACTATCAGAAATTAGGAAAATGAACTTTCAGGAGATAAAATCACAATACAAGCAATCACTCAAGTCGATGGACACCGAAGAGCATATCGACTTGTTCTTCTACCGTCCGCTCGGCTTTGCCTGGGCTTGGCTCTTCGCTAAACTCGGTGTTACGCCTAATGCCGTCACCATCGCATCCATCTTCCTGGGTGTGGGAGGTGGCATCTTGCTCTATTTCGGACAGCCCGACGCGCTCTGGCTCAACTATATAGGTATCTTCCTCATCATCTGGGCGAATACCTACGACAGTGCCGACGGCCAGTTGGCGCGCCTCACCAAGCAGTATTCGCGCTTGGGCCGCATTCTCGACGGCGTGAGCGGCGACTTCTGGTTTGTGGCCATCTACCTCGCTCTGGTGTTCCGCGAAATCGAGTTTGGCGACGCTCTGCTGGGTCCTCATTTCTTCGACGAGCACGCCTGGCTCATCTGGCTCATCGCCGTAGTGGCTGGCGCTTGCCATGCCAAGCAGGCTGCCATGGCCGACTACTACCGCCAGTTCCACCTGTTCTTCCTCAAGGGAAAGGCGGGCAGCGAACTCGACAGCACCGAGGCCCTCGACAAGGAAAACGCCGGTCTCACCTGGAGCGGCGATTTCTTCAAGAAACTCACCATGATGTTCTATCGCAATTACACTGCTAATCAGGAGGTACTCACCCCCAACATGCAGCGCCTGCGCCGAGCATTGAAGGAGCGCTACGCCGACGACGAAATTCCTCAGCCATTCCGCGACGCCTTCCGCAAGAAGTCGCTCCCGCTGATGAAGTACGCCAACATGCTCTGCTTCAACACCCGCATCATTGCCATGTTTATTTCAGTCATCATCCAAGTGCCCTGGCTCTACTTCGCCTTCGAACTCATCGTGCTCAACGCCATGATGGTGTACATGATCATCACCCACGAGCGCCGCTGCAAAGCCCTCCTCGCCACCCTCTAACGACAGGCCCCAAGCCCCACACAGATCTCACGGATCTCACGGAATAATTGTTTTGAGGGCGATAATCCCCACACAGATCTCACGGATTATTTTTCTGAGGGCGACAGGCACTTACACTGAATTTTTTGCATTTTATTATTGATATTTTAATCTTTTGATTATGACTGAAAACGAGTTGACTTATAAGATAATACACTGTGCAATGGAGGTGTATAATCATTTGGGGCCTGGGTTGCTTGAAGATGTTTATGAAAAAGCATTGATGTATGAACTCTCAAAGGCGGATTTGAAGGCTGAAAGTCAGGTTTCTCTTCCTTTGTCTTATAAGGGGATGAACCTTGAAAAGACTTTTAGGATTGATGTCCTGGTTGAGGACCAAGTCATTCTAGAATTAAAGTCGGTTGAAAAACTTGAACCAGTTCATTACAAACAATTGCTGTCATATTTAAAACTCGCAAATAAAAGATTAGGCTATCTAATCAATTTTAACGAACACGATTTTGCCAAGGGCTATCACAGGGTAGTGAACGGCTATTGAAAAAATACTCTTCACACAGAATCCCACAACTCAAAAAAACGTGAGATTTGTGTGTGACAAGAAAC
>JAUNCU010000253.1 GCA_030526455.1 Bacteroidales bacterium
TAATTTCTAACCTCTAATTTCTAATTTCTATCTATCACTTCTTGTAAAGAATCGTGAGGCCGTCGCGGAGGGGGATGATTACTGTTTCCACTCGTGGGTCGGTGGCTACGATGTCGTTGAAGCGGCGGATGCCTTCGGTTTGTGGGTCGGGTTTTGTGCTAGGGTCGGCCACTTTTCCGTCCCATAGGGTGTTGTCGGCGATGATGAAGCCGCCTTTTGCCACGTGGGGCAGCACCATCTCGTAGTATTCAGGATACTGGCGCTTGTTGGCGTCGACGAACACGAGGTCGAAGGTTTCGTTCAGGCGGGGCAGGATCTCGTTGGCGTCGCCAATGTGGAGGTGGATGCGGTGGCCGAAGGGCGAGGCGGCGAAGTGCTCGCGGAGGAAATCCTCGAGTTCGTCCTCGATTTCGATGGTGTGCACCTGCGCCTCGTCGTCGAGCAGTCCCTCGGCGAGGCACTGTGCCGAGTAGCCCGAGAAGGTGCCCAATTCCAGCACGCGGCGGGGCTTCGCCATGCGCACGAGCATCTTCAGCAGGCGCCCTTGCAGATGGCCTGAGCACATGCGCGAATAGAGCAAGTGGATGTGGGTGTCGCGGTCGAGGTGATAGAGATGCTCGGGTTCGGCATCGATGTGGTGCAGGATGTAGTCTTCGAGTTGTTCAGTCATGATTACTTAGCATTTTCAATGAGCCAATCCACTGCTCGGCGATAACTGTCGAGTCCGAAGCCCGCGATCACCGTGGCGCAGGCATCCTTGATCATCGACACGTGGCGGAACGACTCGCGCGCGTGCACATCGCTGATGTGGGTTTCCACCACCGGCGTGGTGATGGCGCGAATGCAGTCGCCTATGGCGATGGAATAGTGGGTGTAGGCGCCGGCGTTGAGCACGATGCCGTCGAAGTCGAAGCCTATGCGCTGGAGTTCGTCGATGATGGCGCCCTCGTGGTTGCTCTGGAAGAGCGAGAACTCCACGTGGGGGTATTGCGCCACCAGTTCGTTGAGATATTCGGCCAGTGAGCGGCTGCCGTAGATGCCCGGCTCGCGCACGCCCACCAGGTTGAGATTGGGTCCGTTGATGATAGCAATCTTCATGCGTAGTGTGGTGAATTGATGTTGTGAACTACAAAGTTAAAGATTTTCCCTTGAATTCTTCGGGTGAAAGAATATTTTTTATATATTTGCGCTTGGAAAAAAATTGTAGCCACCATTTTACAAACTGAATTAATAAACTGATAGAAAATGAAATCCTTTACAAAACGACTGATCGCACTCTTGGTGCTGCTGGTGAGCACAGCGGCTGTGGGCGAATTTGCTTCAAGTGCTCAAGTACCCTCAATTCCACGTCGCTCTACGGTGAAGAGGTCGACTCAGCGTTCCTCAAATGTGGTGTGGGGCACACAATACGACTGGCTCTCTAACCGCTACGTGACCTATGACGACATCCGCTATATGGACCGCGGCCAGGTGCGCGTGCTGAAAAACTCCATCTATGCCCGCCACGGCTACGTGTTCAACGACTCCAACCTGCGCGCCTACTTCAACAGTCAGCGCTGGTATCGCGGCTATCGCAAGTCGATCCCTACGAAGGAATTCAGCAAGATCGAGCAATACAACATCCAATTCTTGCGCAGTTACGAATAAGCGATGAACGTGCGTTATAAAATTGCAGCCTTGCTGCTGGCGGGAGTGCTGGCGGCAGGAGTGGCATGTGCCGACAAGCCCGAGAGCGCCACGGCAACACCGGCGGTGGCGAAGGCGGCCGAGGCGAAGCCTGCCGAGGCAAAGGCGGGCGCCGTTCCGGCAGGGGCACGTGCGCTGATGAAGGCGTATCCCGATTTCGTGAAAGGATACAAAGACAATAAACTGGTGCTGGCCGACGGCACCACCATGGTGTATGACGATGGGAAGCAGAAATCATTTGTCGAAAGGCTTAACAATCCCGATGCCGAGGATATGTTTTTTGCCGACTACGACCGCGCCAACTGGACGCCCGGCTATCTTCACGACCCCGGGCGCGTGCGCTACGAGCCGCTGTTCAAGAAAATGTATGGCGCCAGCGCCGCGGCGGTGCAAAAAACGCTCGTGCCGGTGAAGTGGTTTGGCACCACAGTGCGCATCACCAAGGTGAACGGCGCAGCCGACGCCCTTCGCAAAGTGGCTGAGGAAGTGGCCAAATATCCCGAGTTGAAGCCCTATTTGAAGTCGAGCGGCACCTTCTACTGGCGCATGGTGCGCGGTGCTAATCGCCTGAGTGCCCATTCCTTCGGCATAGCCTTCGACATCGCCGTGAGCAAGAGCGACTACTGGCGCTACAAAGCCAGCAACGAAATGGCGAAATTCAAATACGCCAACAAGATTCCGCACAAGTTGGTGGAAATTTTTGAAAAGCACGGCTACATATGGGGCGGCCGCTGGTATCACTTCGACACCATGCACTTCGAGTATCGCCCTGAATTGCTGGTGAAATAAGTCCGCCATCGCCTGGTGGAAAAAAATAGCGAAGCACCGATGAGATGCCTGATGAAAAAAACAGGGGGCATCGCGTCGGTGCTTCGTCGTTGAGTATGCTTTGCAGAGCCTTAGTTGGCTGGCTTGAGTGCTTCGAGTGAGGCCGCTACCTTCTCCACGATGGGCGCGTAGACGTTGGCGAGGTGTGCTGGGTAGATGGCGTGGACGGTGGCGAAAGCGCCGTCGATGGCCACCACGCGGCGGCAGTACACATTGCCGTGGGCGTCCTTGCCCGCCACCTGGAACCAGTCGTCCTTCTGCGTCTGCAGCGTGTCGGTGTCGGTTTTCGCTTGGTCGAAAGCCACCTTGATGTCTTCGTTGCCGAGTTCGTCGTAACTGCCGTAGACGTTGATCACCAACTCCTTGTTGCTGAACATGCGTCCGTCGCCATTGGCTGGCGCTTCACCCTTGTCGAGAAACGAGGGGTATTCGCAGCGGAAGGCGAAACGAGGGTTCACGTACTCGATGAAGTAGAAGTCGTCGGGCACCTTAGCGCCTTCAGTCACTTCCACCAGCGTGGTGTCGAGCGCATCGGCGCTCTGTTCCGACGATGCATCCTGCTTGCCACCACAGGCAGCAAGCAAGCCCATCATCATCAATCCTGCGATAAATTTCAGTTTCATTTTTTTTGAGTTGCTGA
>JAUNCU010000254.1 GCA_030526455.1 Bacteroidales bacterium
ATCAGACTTATCGGACTTATCGGACCTTTTGGGATTGATGGGCTTTCTTGGCTTTTTTTGCATGGGGAGAGAACCCTAGTTGCTTCCACAACCGACCCTCTCCGAGGCGGTGGGTGGTTGTTTCGGGAGGTGTTTGTTGTTATGTGTAATCTGTTGATTACTATGTAAATATAAATATTTATGCCATCAAAAGAACCGTCCCTTTGATGGCATAAATCTAATTTCTAACTTCTAATTTCTCAAATTCTATGCCCAATGAGGGTGGCGCTGGTGGCTTTTTCCACCACACACATCACGCGGTCGCCCACCTTGGTGTCGCCTGCGGGGAACACGATCACCTTGTTTTGCTGGGTGCGGCCAAACATGTCGTCTTTTGAGCGCTTGCTGTAGCCTTCCACGAGCACCTCAAAGGTCTTGCCCACGTCGGCACGGTTACTGCAGAGCGAGAGTTCGTTTTGCAGGGCAATCATGCGGTTGAGGCGGTCGATTTTCACCTCCTCGCTCACGTTGTCGGGCAGGTGCTTGGCGGCGAAAGTGCCAGGGCGCTCGCTGTACTTAAACATGAACGACGAGTCGAAGCCCACTTCGCGCATGAGCGAGAGAGTTTCCTGGAAGTCCTCTTCGGTTTCGTTGTGGAAACCGGTGAACATGTCGCTCGAGATGCCGCAGTCGGGCATTGCCTCGCGAATCTTGGCGATGCGGTCGAGATACCACTCGCGGGTGTACTTACGGTTCATCAGTTTCAGCACCTTGTTGCTGCCGCTCTGCACTGGCAGGTGGATGTGGTTGCAAATATTGTGGTGCGAAGCCATGGTGGCGATGATCTCGTCGGTGAGGTCTTCGGGGTTGCTGGTGGTGAAGCGCACACGCATTTCGGGCGCAGCCTCAGCCACGAGGGCGAGCAAGGCAGCCATGTCGACGGGAGCGCCGCCATCGGCTGGCTTGTAGAGGTAACTGTTCACGTTCTGGCCCAGCAGAATCACCTCCTTGAAGCCCTTGGCCTGGAGGTCGCGGAGTTCGTTGAGGATGCTTTGAGGCTCACGGCTGCGTTCGCGGCCACGGGTGTAGGGCACGATGCAGTAGGTGCAGAAGTTGTTGCAGCCACGCATGATGCTGATGTAGCCACTCACCTTGTTGCCGCCTATGCGCTGCGGAATCACGTCGCGATAGGTTTCGGTGGTGGAGAGTGTGGTTTCGATAGCCTTTTCGCCCGCTTCGGCGCTGGCGGTGAGGCTAGGCAGTTCCAGATAAGAGTCGGGGCCAGCCACGATATCCACGTCGTAGTCGCTGATGAGCACCTCCTTCAGGCGCTCGGCCATACAGCCGATGATGCCCACAATGAGGCGGCGCTTACGATTGCGGCGCAAGGCGTTCAGTTGATTCAGGCGTGAGAAAATCTTCTGCTCGGCATTGTCGCGAATCGAGCAGGTGTTGATGAAGATGGCGTCGGCCGCATCGAGATCGTCGACGGTGTCGTAGCCCGCCATTTTCATCACCGAAGCCACCACTTCGCTATCGGCCACATTCATCTGGCAGCCATAGGTTTCGATGAATAATTTCTTGGAAAATTCACCCTGGTTATCGTAACTCAACTTCATGTCCATATCGTGTAGAAAAATATTTTATTATGCTAATAATCGTAATTGATAAAACTCAGCCCGCACACACACGAGCGCGCAAACTATCCCACAAAATTACCACTATTTCAGCAAACCACCAAATCTCATTTTGCTATAGAGCATTAGCGAAATCAACGATACAACTTGCTGATGGCAAATAGAGGAACGATTTCAACCTCACGCTGCTCGTCGCCATCCTTTGAATCAACAAAGATGATGGTGCCGAAGTTTTCGGCCGAACATCTCACTGCGCGGTGCAATTTTTTCTCACGCATAAACACCCATAGGCTCTTCATGCCACCTTGCACATTGGCTTTCACTTCTATCGGCGTCACCGCATTGCCTAATGATTCTACATAATCAACCTCGGCTAGCGAATTTTTCGCCTCACGTGCCCAATAATAGAGTTCGTGTCGCAAGTTTGCAGATTTATAGACAAGAAGTTCTGTGCCAGCCACTTGTTCTGCAATTGCGCCTTTATTGACAAGATCGGCAGCGCTTGCCGTGATAATTCGAGTGGTAATCTCAGTGATATCGCCCAAGGCCATGTTGAGCGTGCGAAGCAAAAGTCCACAATCCAGAAAAATCACTTTACGTTTGGCCGAATCGGCCTCGCCTCCTAAAGGCAAACCATTGGCCGATGTGTGGGTCACAGGAACGAGAATGCCCGCTCGGTAAAGCAAGTCGAGCGCTTGCTTCACAGCATGAGTTTTGTAGCCCGCCACATTAGCGTACACGAATTTCCTGCCACACTGAATGGCAGCACTCCGCATCACTGCGCGAAGCAAATCGGGGTTTACTTTATTTTTATACTTCGGGAAATCGTCTTCGTATGATACAATGATGTCGTCCTGCACCTCCTGGCACTGAATGTAGTCGTGAGTCTTCACCCATTTCAACACCACTTCGGGCATACCGCCCACCATCATGTAGGTTCGATAGTGCTCTAATATGGTTTTGTAGAGGGGCTCCGGCAATGGATGCTCAGCCGACGCCTCGTTTTTTGCCTTAAGCAGCGCATCGAATCCACATGCCATTTCAAACTCATCGAAACTCATGGGGCGCATAAACACGGAGTGGATTCTCCCCACACCGAATGTTGGAAGATCGTCTAATGCAAATTCAAGCAACGACCCAGCCGCAATCACGTGGAGTTGCGGCAACTCTTCCCTAAAAAAGCGCAACGACATCACCGCCTTTGGACATTCTTGAATTTCATCGAGAAACAAAAGGGTTTTGCCCGGAACGATGGTTGTGCCGCAAAGCGCCGAGAGTTGGCTCACAATGCGCACAGGATCGAGATCGATTTCAAACACGTCCTTATATATCGGCGTTTTCTCAAAATTAATCTCTGCGTAATTTTTAAATTTTCGTCCCAAATGCTTCACAGAACTCGACTTTCCCACCTGTCGAGCACCACGCAAAAGAATGGGCTTGTGATCATCTATTTTCGCCCACTCCTCAAGGCTTTTATCAATGAGTCTATTGAAATACATCCTAATTACTTGTTTTTTAGACTACAAAGATACACAAAT
>JAUNCU010000255.1 GCA_030526455.1 Bacteroidales bacterium
CCTTCAAGGACTGTACCGCTCTGAAGGATGTGTATATGGCCAACCCCGACCCTGCATCGAGCAGTTGCAGTTACGCCACCACGGCCTTCCCCAGCAACTCCAATATGCGCCTGCTGGTGACCAAGGCCTCCCGCTATGCGCGTGTCAATTACCGCAACATGGAAGCCTTCAGCCAGTTTGCCACCGTCGCTACCAGTTCGCTGGCCTACGACATGTACTTCACCGACGGTGCCTACCTGTGCGTAACCAAGGATCCAACGCGCACCACCGTGGGCGAATTGGCCCTCGTGGGCTTCAACGCCAACACCTCGGGCGTGAAAGACGGCAAACTTGAGCCCTCCTGCGGCTCAGGCAACTACAATTTTGAAGGCTACAGTTACAAGCTCACCAGCGTGGCCTCCGATGCTTGCCTCGACAATACCGGCCTGAAATATTTGGACTTCGGTTCGCTGAACTATCTCACCACCATCGGTGCTGATGCCTTCTCGGGCTGCACAGCCTTGACAGGTGTGAGAGCCTCCATCTATTCGCTCACCACCATCGGCGAGCGTGCCTACTACGGCTGCACCAGTCTTAAGCAAATCCAAGTACCCATCAACGTAGACTCGTGTGCCCATTCTTTCATCGATGGTTGCTCCAATATTTACGAAATCGTGGTAGATCCCGACAACAAGACCTTCGCCAGCGAATACGGCCTGCTGGTAAGGAAAGACAATAATAAACTGGTGAGATGCCCCGAAGGATGGGAACATCATGACATCAATAATCTCACCCGCGAAGAGCAAAACGTGTTCACAAACCCCATCATCGGCACTAACGCTTTGATGAATTGCAAAAATCTCACGAAAGTGGTGCTCGCATACGGCGTGACCCAACTCGAAGCCGGCGCTTTCTATAAAGTGCCCAACGTGACTGAAGTGCGCATCCCCAGTTCGGTGAAGAAATGGGGCAACACCGTGTTTAAGGACTGCCCAAAACTGGCCACACTCTACGTCAACATCCAGTCGCCACCAAGCGTGAGTTCCGATGAATTCTCGGGCTGCAAGCGCACCACGCTCCATACCTATGCCGGCGCATTTATGGCCTACCAATACGACACCGCCCCATGGCGCTCGTGGAGCAACTACAAGAATGGCGCCTACGATGAATTGGTGGCCGAACAGAACCCCGAAACCGGCACACGCTTTGAAACGGGTTACACCTATCTCGACACCAGACCCGACACTATCAACGGAAAAGACTATCAGGGCCACGTAATGCTGTCGTATGTCGGCAAGAATGTGCCATCTAACTGGACAGTGCCAAGTTACATCCTTTACGACCCCGACACACGCCTTGCCGTATCCAAAATCGGCGGCCTCTTGTTCTACGACGACGGTCTCGAAAAAGACCTTCACTTAACGCTCCCAGCCACCGTCGACACCATCAACCGTAACGCCTTCCTCGACGTGGCCAAGTTGAAATCAATCGTCCTCAGTCCTCGCCTGAAACTCATCGATGCCAACGCCTTCAGCGGCACCGGCCTCAGAGGCGAAATCGTTTTGCCTTACGGACTGAAGAAATTGGGCATGCAGTGCTTTGGGGGTGCAGAAATCGCCAGTCTGCGCATTCCATCGTCGTGCAAGTTGGAGAGCGATGTATTCAAGGGCATGACCTTCCTCACCCAATTGGTTCTGAATAACAACGAACTGAGCACCAAAACTGTAGGCACCTCATCCATTCCCAAGGGGTGCGCCGTATTTGTGCCCGCCGAGAGTTGGAAGAATTATCAAAAAAACTCATCATGGAGCCATTGCAACGTCATAGCCGGCGCTAGCGACTTCACTTACAATGATGAACCTATCCACACTGCAGCCTACCACATCACCGTGATTAGCGACGAGCCAGTGGTGAAGGACGGCGTCACCTATGCCGGCAAGGCAAAATACGTGTTCCACCCCGCCAACAACAAAGGCTCAAACGCATTCACCGTGCGTAAGGAAGAAACGAATGTAACCCTGGGTGCTAACCAGACCTATCTGATGACCGAACTCGGCGACAGCCTGCTGGCCGGTTGCACCGACAAGGAATACGTGGCCATCCACACCGATGCAGCCATCGAGCGCATCGGCAGCCGCATCCTCCAGAACTCAGGCGTGATTGAATTCACCGTGCCATCCACTGTCACAGAAATTGCACGCGATGCTTTCCGATATGCTTCATCGCTCAAGGAACTCTTGATTCTGCGCCAGGACGAGGCGTATAAGCGCGAATTGGGCGCCAACTACTTCGGTAACAACGCCGCCGACTTCAAGTGCTACGTGCCTTGGCAAGACTACGAAACTTACCGCATGCAACTCTACAAGTGGGTGGGTGGTTTCTCGTCGGATAACCTGCAAAGCATGGGCTCGAGCATGGAGTTCATCACCGATACCCAGGCAGCCGCAGTTCACATTGCCCACCCATTCAAGTGGGCAGGCCTCAACAAACTCGACGCCTACATCGTGGACGGCTACGACAAGGCCACCAACACCGTGCACACCACCAAAGTGAGCGAGCAAGACGTGACCTCGATGCTGCTGAAGGGCATCCAAAAGAATCTTGTGTATAAACTCGCCCGCACCACCAACGTGGAGCGACATTCCGAAAACATGCTCGGCTTCGTGCCCGCATCATCTTGGGAAATCAACGCCGAAGCCTCGAGCGAAGGCTGCTACGCCTACACCTTCGACGACGCCACCAAGACGTTTGTGAAGGCACCCAGACCCACCTATATGCCCGACGGCTACGCATTCCTGAAGATTAAGCGCGACAGCATCGACGAATCCACCCAAAGCGTGAAAATCGACCTATGGAGCAAGGGCGTGAAGGGCGACGTGAATGGCGACGGCGTGGTGAACGTGAGCGACGTGACCGCCCTCATCAACAAGATCCTCGGCACCGCCACCTATGCCGACGACGTGTGCGACATCAACGGCGACGGCAAGGTGAACGTGAGCGACGTAACAGCGCTCATCAATCAGATTTTGGGATAGAAGAAGCCTCTCCCAAACAAACAGCCTCTCCCAAACCCTCCCCTGAAGGGAAGGGCTTACAATGCTAATACTCAGCC
>JAUNCU010000027.1 GCA_030526455.1 Bacteroidales bacterium
AATACAACGATCAAAAATACAAGATCAACCTGATTGACACCCCAGGACACGTTGACTTCACTGTGGAAGTGGAACGCTCACTCCGCGTGCTCGACGGTACCGTTGCAACTTTCTGCGCCGTTGGTGGTGTTGAACCTCAGTCTGAAACCGTATGGCGCCAGGCCGACAAGTACAACGTGCCTCGCGTGGCTTACATCAACAAGATGGACCGCTCGGGTGCTAACTTCCTCGAAGTGGCTCGCCAGATGAAGGAACTCCTTGGTGCAAATCCTTGCCCAATCCAACTTCCTATCGGTGCTGAAGACACCTTCAAGGGTATGGTTGACCTCGTGCGCATGAAAGCAGTTCTCTTCCCTGATGAATCAATGGGTGCGAACTACGTGCTGGAAGAAATTCCAGAAAACATGCTCGAAGAATGCCAGCAGTATCGCGACAAGATGCTTGAAACCATCGCTGAATTCGACGAAGAATTGATGCTCAAGTATTTCGACGATCCCGACACTATCACTGAAGAAGAAATTCACCGTGCACTCCGCGCTGCTACCCTGAAGATGGAAATCGTGCCTATGCTCTGCGGTAGCTCGTTCAAGAACAAGGGTGTGCAACTGCTCCTCGATGCCGTTTGTGCATATCTGCCAAGCCCATCAGATGCAGTAGAAGTAGTGGGTCACGCTTACGGTGATCCCGACAAGCAAATCACTCGCAAGCCACTGTTCGAAGAACCAATGTGTGCGCTCGCGTTCAAGATCGCTACCGACCCATATGTAGGTCGTCTCGTATTCTTCCGCGTTTATTCAGGTCAAATCGACGCTGGTTCTTATATCTTCAACTCTCGCTCTGGCAAGAAGGAACGCATCTCTCGCCTCTTCCAGATGCACTCTAACAAGCAGAACCCAATGGAAACCATCGGCTGCGGTGATATCGGTGCCGGCGTAGGTTTCAAGGACATCCGTACTGGTGATACCCTCTGCGCTGAAGATGCTCCTATCGTTCTCGAAGCAATGGACTTCCCCGATCCAGTTATCGGTATCGCTGTGGAACCAAAGACTCAGAAGGACCTCGACAAGCTCGATCAAGGCTTGCAGAAGCTTGCTGAAGAAGACCCAACATTCCAGGTTGAATCTAACGAAGAAACCGGTCAAACCATTATCCGCGGTATGGGTGAGCTTCACCTCGACATCATCATCGACCGTCTGCGCCGCGAATTCAAGGTTGAATGTAACCAAGGTCGTCCACAAGTTACCTACAAGGAAGCCATCACTCAATCGGTGGAACTTCGCGAAGTGTTCAAGAAGCAATCAGGTGGTCGTGGTAAGTTCGCAGATATCATCTGCCGCGTAGAGCCAGTTGACGAAGGCTTCGAAGGCGATATCCAATTCGTAGACGAAGTGAAGGGTGGTGATATTCCTAAGGAATTCATCCCTGCAATCCAGAAGGGCTTCCTCGCCGCTATGAAGAACGGTGTGCTCGCTGGCTACCCAGTAGAACAACTCAAGGTTACCGTAATCTCTGGTTCGTTCCACCCAGTAGACTCTGACCAACTTTCATTCGAACTCTGTGCTCAACAGGCATTCAAGAAGGCTTGCGCTCAAGCTGGCCCAGTGCTCATGGAGCCAATCATGAAGGTGGAAGTTGTAACTCCAGAAGAAAGTATGGGTG
Organism: Bacteroidales bacterium; assembly: GCA_030526455.1. GTDB lineage: Bacteria > Bacteroidota > Bacteroidia > Bacteroidales > Muribaculaceae > Sodaliphilus. The sequence goes on from JAUNCU010000027.1 coordinate 1,660, forward strand.
ACGTGATCGGCGACATGAACAAGCGCCGTGGCCAGGTAGAAGGTATGGAAACCAGCCGCTCTGGCGCCCGCATCGTGAAGGCTTCTGCTCCACTGGCAGAAATGTTCGGTTACGTAACAGCTCTGCGTACAATCACCTCAGGTCGTGCTACCAGCACCATGAGCTTCTCTCACTACGCACAAGTAAGCCGTGCTATCGCTGAAAAGGTGCTTACCGAAGTGAAGGGTAACGTTAACTTGTTGAAATAATTTTATTCATAAAATAATATGAGCCAAAAAATCAGAATCAAATTAAAATCTTACGATCACAACTTGGTTGACAAGTCTGCCGAGAAGATTGTTAAGACTGTGAAGTCTACAGGTGCTGTAGTTAGCGGTCCAATTCCACTGCCAACTCACAAGCGCATCTTCACTGTAAACCGTTCGACTTTCGTAAACAAGAAGTCGCGTGAACAATTCCAACTCTCTGCTTACAAGCGCCTCATCGACATCTACAGCTCAACTGCAAAGACTGTCGACGCGCTCATGAAACTTGAGTTGCCTAGCGGTGTAGAAGTAGAAATTAAAGTCTAAGAGAATTTTCAAAACTCTCGAGTTAATCAAAACAAAGTGATTCTAAGTAAACATTTTAAAAATTAAGAGAAATGCCAGGATTATTAGGAAAGAAAATCGGAATGACATCCGTATTCAGTGCCGACGGTAAGAACGTACCGTGCACTGTTATCGAAGTAGGTCCTTGTGTAGTTACTCAGGTGAAAACTGTTGAAAAAGACGGCTATGCTGCTATCCAGTTGGGCTATCAGGAAAAGACTGAAAAGCACACCAACAAGCCAGAGGCTGGTCACTTCAAGAAAGCCGGTGTTAACCCACAGCGCCACTTGGCCGAGTTCAAAGATTTTGATGGTGAGTACAAACTTGGTGACACAATCACTGTAGATTTGTTCAGCGATGCCTCATTTGTCGATGTAATCGGTACTTCAAAAGGTAAAGGTTTCCAGGGCGTTGTTAAGCGCCATGGTTTCGGTGGTGTAGGTCAGACTACTCACGGTCAGCACAACCGTCTGCGTGCGCCAGGTTCTATCGGTGCTTGTTCTTACCCTGCAAAGGTGTTCAAGGGCATGCGCATGGCCGGCCACATGGGTGCCGAACGTGTAACTGTTCAAAATTTACAGATTATTAAGGTTATGCCTGAGAACAACGTACTCGTAGTGAAGGGTAGCGTTCCAGGTGCTAAAGGTTCAATTTTATCAATCGTTAAGTAATGGAACTCGCAGTATATAACATCAAAGGAGAAGACACCGGGAAGAAGGTAGTTCTCAACGACGAAGTTTTCGCTCTCGCCGAACCCAACGAGCACGCCGTATATCTCGATGTTAAGCAATACCTCGCTAACCAGCGCCAAGGTACACACAAGTCAAAGGAAAGAAGTGAAGTTTCAGGTTCAACCAAAAAGCTCGGTCGCCAGAAGGGTGGCGGCGGTGCTCGCCACGGTGACATCAACTCTCCAGTGATGGTGGGTGGTGGTCGCGTGTTCGGTCCACGTCCACGCAACTACAGCTTCAAGTTGAACAAGAAAGTTAAGGCTCTCGCTCGTCGTTCAGCGCTCACATTCAAGGCTCAGAATGACCAGATCGTAGTAGTGGAAGACTTTAACTTTGAGGCTCCAAAGACTAAAGAATTCGTAAATTTTGCTAAAAATATTAAAGTTTACGGCCAAAAGACCGTTCTCGTTTTGCCATCTCAAAATAAGAACGTATATTTGTCTGCTCGAAATATCGAGAAGACATTTGTAATCACCGCTGCTGAGCTGAACACCTATCGCATTCTTGACAACAAGAAGCTGGTGGTCACCGAAAGCAGTGTGGCTGTGTTGAACCAATTTTAATAGAAGGAGGTAACGAAAATGAACTTGATGATCATCCCAATTGTAACTGAAAAGGCAACCGCCATCAGCGAAAAGACCAATCGTTTTTCATTCAAGGTATCTCCTGATGCCAACAAGTACCAGATCAAGGACGCCGTAGAGAAGCTCTACGACGTTAAGGTTGTGGGTGTCAGCACAATGAATTACGAAGGCAAAAAGAAAATGCGCTACACAAAGCGTGGCATTCAACGCGGCAAGGTTTCTGCTTTCAAGAAAGCCGTTGTAACCATTGCCGAAGGTCAAACTATTGATTTCTATAGTAATATTTAATAAAACAAATGGCAGTAAGAAAATTGAAGCCCACAACACCGGGGCAAAGACACAAGATTATTGGTGTATTTGATAACATCACTGCACGTACACCAGAAAAGTCTCTTACAGTCGGCAAACGCGTCACTGGTGGTCGCAATAATGAGGGTCACCTCACTATGCGCTACCTTGGTGGCGGTCACAAGCGTAAATTCCGCTTCATCGACTTCAAGAGAAACAAAGACGGTGTACCAGCACGTGTGAAGACTATTGAATACGATCCTAACCGTTCGGCTCGTATCGCTCTTCTTTACTACGTTGATGGTTCTAAGGCTTATATCATCTGTCCTAACGGCTTGCAAGTGGGCCAGATGGTAGAAAGCGGTGAGAACGTAGCCCCCGAAGTGGGAAACGCGCTTCCACTGAGTCACATTCCTGTTGGTACTTTAATTCACAACATTGAATTGCGTCCTGGCCAAGGTGCAGCGATTGCTCGTAGTGCAGGTACCTTCGCTCAGCTCACTTCTCGCGAAGGCAACTACGCAATTATCAAATTACCTTCGGGCGAAACCCGCAAGATCCTTGCAGCATGTAAGGCCACTATCGGTGTAGTTGGTAACTCCGACCACGCTCTCGAGCAGTCTGGTAAGGCTGGTCGCTCACGCTGGTTGGGTCGCCGTCCTCACAACCGTGGTGTTGTTATGAACCCTGTTGATCACCCAATGGGTGGTGGTGAAGGCCGTCAGTCTGGTGGTCACCCACGTTCACGCAACGGTCTTTACGCTAAGGGCTTGAAGACACGTGCTCCGAAGAAGCAATCTTCAAAGTACATTATTGAAAGAAGAAAGAAGTAATTTGATTAAAAGTTAAACTATGAGTCGTTCATTAAAAAAAGGACCTTACATTAGTGTTAAGCTCGAAAAGAAGGTCGACGCTATGAATGAAAGCGGCAAGAAGAACGTGATCAAGACCTGGTCGCGCGCCTCTATGATTGCTCCTGAATTCGTTGGTCACACCTTCGCCGTACACAATGGCAATAAGTTCATCCCTGTCTATGTCACTGAAAACATGGTAGGTCACAAGCTTGGCGAATTTGCGCCAACCCGCACCTTCCGTGGCCACAGCGGCAACAACAAGCGATAATAGACCCGGGAACCAATTCAATTTAAGACAAAAAAAGAATTAAATACAATGGGTAAAAGAAAAAGATTATCAGCAGATAAAATTAAGGAAGCCAAGCGCGACCTTGCTTTCGCCAAGCTGAAAAACGTGCCTAGCTCACCACGCAAGATGCGTCTTGTAGCTGACATGGTGCGCGGCGTTGAAGTATTCAAGGCTCTCGGTCTCCTTCATTTCTCAAATAAGCAAGCTGCCGTCGACGTTGAGAAGCTCCTCAAGTCGGCCATCTCTAACTGGGAACAGAAGAATGATAAGAAGGCTGAAAGCGGTGAACTCTACATCAAGGCTATCACAGTTGACTGTGCTCCTATGTTGAAGCGCCTCCGTCCAGCCCCTAAAGGCCGTGGCTATCGCATCCGCAAGCGTAGCAACCACATCACCTTGACAGTAGATACAATTAACAATGACAATAAAGACGCATAAAAAGAATTATGGGACAGAAAGTAAATCCAATTAGCAATCGTTTAGGTATCATCCGCGGCTGGGACTCAAACTGGTTTGGTGGCAGCAACTATGGTGATACATTGGTTGAGGATAGCAAAATCCGCAAATATCTGAACGTGCGTCTGGCTAAGGCTAGCGTTTCACGTATTGTCATTGAACGTACTCTCAAGCTCGTTACTATCACTATCTGCACTTCTCGCCCCGGTATCATTATCGGCAAGGGCGGACAGGATGTCGACAAGCTGAAAGAGGAATTGAAGAAGCTCACCGACAAGGACGTGCAAATCAACATCTACGAAGTGAAGCGTCCTGAACTCGATGCGCAAATCGTTGCGAACAACATCGCACACCAGATTGAAGGCAAGGTGGCTTACCGCCGTGCTGTGAAGATGGCTGTGGCTTCTACCATGCGCCTCGGTGCTGAAGGCATCAAGGTGCTCGTGAGCGGACGTCTCAACGGTGCTGAAATGGCTCGTTCTGAAATGTTCAAGGAAGGTCGTACTCCTCTGCACACTCTTCGTGCCGACATCGACTACGCTCTCGTTCCTGCACTCACCAAGGTGGGTCTGATCGGCGTAAAGGTTTGGATCTGCCGTGGCGAAGTTTACGGTAAGAAGGACCTCGCTCCTAACTTCACCAACAATGGTAACGAACGCCGTGGTGGCAATGGTGGCCGCCGTGGTGGTTTCCGCAACAAAAAGAACAATCGTTAAACTTGATTTTATCAACTGAACAACAATGTTACAACAACCAAAAAGATTAAGATACAGAAGACCATCAGACGGTGGTACACGCAAGTACTCTAAGCGTGGTACACAGCTCAACTTCGGCTCATTCGGTATTAAGGCACTTGACTCAAAGTGGATTACCGCTCGCCAGATTGAAGCTGCTCGTGTGGCTGTAACTCGCTACATGCAACGTCAAGGTCAAATTTGGGTTCGCATCTTCCCTGACAAGCCTTATACTCGCAAGCCAGCCGACGTGCGTATGGGTAAAGGTAAGGGTGATGTAGCCGGTTACGTAGCTCCTGTATTCCCAGGACGCATCCTCATCGAAGTAGAAGGCGTTAGCTATGATATCGCTAAGGAAGCACTTCGCTTGGCAGCTCAAAAGCTCCCTATTCCAACTAAGTTTGTGGTTCGCCGCGACTATGATCCATCTCAAACAGTGTAATTCTATTTGCAAGACATGAAAAAGGAAGATTACAAAGAATTGAACGACAAAGAACTCCTCGAACGCTTGGATGCAGCTGAGAAAGAGTATGTTCAAACTAAGATTCAGCATTCTATTTCTCCCCTCGACAATCCTGCAAAGATCACTGTCGACAGAAGAAATATCGCGCGTATGAAAACTGAACTTCGCGCTCGCGAATTAAAAATTAACAAATAATCCCAAACTGAAATGGAAAAAAGAAATTTAAGAAAAGAGAGAATTGGGGTTGTTTCCAGCAACAAGGGTGACAAGACCATCACTGTAGATATCAAGTGGAAGGAAAAACACCCAATCTATGGTAAGTTTGTCAACAAGACAAAGAAGTACCACGCTCACGATGAAAAGAATGAGTGCCAAGTAGGCGACAAGGTGCGCTTGATGGAAACTCGCCCTTTGAGCAAGACCAAGAGATGGAGATTAGTTGAAATCATCGAAAAAGCTAAGTAATTTAAATTATGATTCAGACAGAAAGTAGATTATCAGTAGCCGACAACAGTGGTGCTCGTGAAGTGCTCTGCATTCGCGTCCTCGGTGGTACTGGTCGCCGTTACGCTTCGGTGGGCGACACTATCGTGGTTACCGTAAAGAGCGCTATCCCATCTTCTGACGTAAAGAAGGGCACCGTATCACGTGCGGTGGTGGTTCGCACCAACAAGGAAATCCGTCGCCAGGACGGTTCTTACATCCGCTTCGACGACAACGCATGTGTGTTGATCAATAATAACGGCGAGCTTCGTGGCACCCGTATCTTCGGCCCTGTGGCACGTGAATTGCGTGCGACCAACATGAAGATTGTTTCACTCGCTCCCGAAGTACTTTAATAATTATCACAGTTTTTAATTTTAAATGGCTAAGTTACACATAAAGAAAGGCGATACCGTTTGCGTTCTCGCCGGCGACGACAAGGGTAAAACTGGTCGTGTCCTGAGCATCAAGGCTAAGGAAAACCGTGCAATCGTTGAAGGTATCAATATGGTATCAAAGAGTACCAAGCCAAGTGCAAAGCATCCTCAGGGAGGCATTATTAAGATGGAAGCCCCTATTCACTTGTCGAACCTCAACGTGGTTGACCCCAAGACTGGCAAGCCCACTCGCGTAGGTTTCAAGAAGGAAGAGGGCAAAACAGTACGTTATTCTAAAAAATCAGGAGAGGAAATTAAGTAATGGCTACAACTCTTAAGAAACAATACGACGAAAAGATTGCTCCAGCTTTGATGAAGCAATTCAACTACAGCAGCCCAATGCAGATTCCTAAGCTCGTGAAGATCGTTCTCAACGAAGGTCTGGGCGACGCTACTCAGGACAAGAAAATCATTGAAACTGCTATCAACGAACTGACCACTATCACCGGTCAGAAGGCTGTACAGACACTTTCGAAGAAGGATATCTCTAACTTCCGTGTGCGTAAGAAAATGCCTATCGGTGCCCGCGTTACTTTGCGTCGCGACCGCATGTATGAATTCATGGAACGTTTCATCCGCATCGCTCTTCCACGTATCCGCGACTTCAAGGGTATCGCTGGCAAGCTTGATGGCCGCGGCAACTACACCGTGGGTATCACTGAGCAGATCATCTTCCCTGAAATCAACATCGACAACGTGAACAAGATGCAGGGTATGAACATCACCTTCGTCACCACTGCACAGACCGACGAAGAAGGTTACGCACTGCTGAAAGAATTCGGTCTTCCTTTTAATAACGCTAAATAATTTATCAGATAAGTATGGCAAAAGAATCAATGAAAGCCCGTCAGGCTAAGAGAGAACGCCTCGTTGCTAAGTATGCCGCTAAGCGCGCTGCGCTGAAGGCAGCCGGCGATTACGAAGCGCTCCAGAAGTTGCCTCACAACGCATCACCCGTGCGCCTGCACAACATCTGCAAGATGAGCGGTCGTCCAAAGGGCTACATGCGCCAGTTCGGTATCTCACGTATCGACTTCCGTGAAATGGCTTCTGCTGGCTTGATTCCAGGCGTTAAGAAAGCAAGCTGGTAATCAAATCCAATCACCGAAATATCCAAAAAAATTAGTATTAAATATTGTTCGGGACTCATCCGAATCAATTTAAAACATTTTTTAAAATGACTGATCCAATAGCAGATTATTTAACCAGATTGAGGAATGCGATCAAGGCACAGCACCGTGTCGTTGAAATCCCTTCTTCAAAGATGAAAAAAGAGATCACCAAGATTCTCTTCAACCAGGGTTACATCCTCAACTACAAGTTTGTAGAAACTGAGGGTTCACCTATCGGCACTATCAAGATTGCGCTCAAGTACGACGCAGTTGATCACGTGAACGCTATCAAGTGCCTCACTCGTGTGTCTCGTCCAGGTCTTCGCCAGTACACTGGCTACAAGGACATGCCACGTGTTCTCAACGGTTTAGGTATCGCCATCCTTTCTACTTCTAAGGGCATCATGACCAACAAGGAAGCCAAGGAACAGAAGATTGGTGGTGAAGTATTGTGTTACGTTTATTAATGTTATAGGAGGTATTTATTATGTCAAGAATAGGAAAATTGCCAATTCAGTTACCTGCCGGCGTAACAGTAGATTTGAAAGACAACGTATGCACCGTTAAGGGCCCTAAGGGCGAACTCTCACAATCTATCAATCCTAACATCGCTGTTTCGATTGAAGATGGTGTACTCACCGTTACTCGTCCTGACGATTCTAAGGAATCTCGCGCTCAACACGGTCTCTATCGTGCACTCATCAATAACATGGTTGTTGGCGTAAGCACCGGATTTAAGAAAGAACTCGAAATCGTGGGTGTAGGTTACAAGGCTGAAGCCAAGGGCCAAGTGCTCCAACTCACTCTCGGTTTCTCTCACGCTATCTACCTGCAGCTTCCTGCAGAAGTGAAGGTAGAGGCTAAGAGTGAACGTAACAAGAACCCTCTTATCACTCTCGAATCGGCCGACAAGCAACTTCTCGGTCAGATCTGTGCTAAGATTCGTTCATTCCGCAAGCCTGAACCTTACAAGGGCAAGGGTATTAAGTTCGTTGGCGAAGTTATTCGTCGCAAGTCTGGTAAAACGGCAGCTGCCAAATAATAATTGATTACTGTTATGATATCAAAAACTCAAAGAAGAAATAAAATCAAAGCACGTATTCGTGGCAAAATCAGCGGCACTGCTGCTCGTCCACGTCTGTGTGTGTTCCGTAGCAACAAGCAGATCTACGCTCAGGTAATCGACGACGTTGCTGCTAATACAGTTGTTTCTGCTTCTTCAAAGGGAATCACTGAAGGAACTAAATCTGAAATCGCTGCCAAGGTTGGTGAAGCAGTGGCTAAGAAGGCCATTGAAAAGGGTATCGAAACTGTAGTTTTCGACCGTAACGGCTTCCTCTTCCACGGTAGAATCAAATCACTGGCCGATGGCGCTCGCAAAGGCGGACTTAAATTTTAAACAACATGGTAAAGAAAAATAATCGAGTTAAGATAACTAGCGATATTGAGTTGAAAGATCGCCTCGTGGCCATCAACCGCACCACCAAGGTTACCAAGGGTGGTCGCACCTTCACCTTTGCTGCTATCGTAGTGGTAGGTGACGGTAACGGTGTGATTGGTTATGGCCTCGGTAAGGCTAACGAAGTTACCACTGCTATCGCCAAGGGCGTGGAAGTGGCTAAGAAGAACCTCATCAAGGTTCCCCTTCACAAGGGCACCATTCCTCACGAACAGATTGCTAAGTTCGGTGGTAGCCGCATTATCATGAAGCCTGCAACTGCCGGTACCGGTGTTAAGGCTGGTGGTGCGATGCGTGCCGTGCTCGAAAGCGTTGGTATCACCGACGTGATCTGTAAGTCGAAGGGTTCTTCTAACCCTCACAACCTGGTGAAGGCTACTATCGCCGCTCTGGGCGAAATGCGTTCTCCAATGGAAATCGCTCACTATCGTGGCGTAACTTTGGACAAAGTGTTTAACGGTTAATTCTAAAGTACATCGATATGGCTAAAATTTTGATTAAGCAAGTAAAGAGCAGAATCAATCGTCCTGCTCGTCAAAAGAAGACCCTCGATGCACTGGGTCTGAAAAAATTGAATCAAGTCGTTGAGAAGGAAGCAACTCCTCAAGTCTTGGGTATGGTTAACACTGTTCGTCATCTGGTAGAAGTTACGAACGCTTAAAAACATCAATATCAATTATGGAATTAAGTAATTTACAACCCGCTGTAGGTTCAAATAAGAAAAAACGTCGTATTGGCCGCGGTCCTGGTTCAGGCAAGGGTGGTACTTCTACCCGTGGTCACAAGGGCGCTAAGTCACGTTCAGGTTATTCACAAAAGGTTGGTTTCGAAGGTGGTCAGATGCCACTTCAACGCCGCGTTCCTAAATTCGGCTTCAAGAACATCAACCGTGTGGAATACAAGGCAGTTAACGTTTCGACTCTTGAAGAACTTGCAACTGCAAAGAATCTCGAAAAGATCACTATCGCCGACCTCTTGGCTGCTGGTCTCGTTCGCAAGAACCAACTCGTGAAGATTCTCGCTAATGGTGCAATCACCAAGAAGATCGAAGTGGAGGCTAATGCATTCTCAAAGAAGGCTGAAGAAGCAATCGCTGCAGCCGGAGGTTCAATTGCAAAAGTATAATAACTGATGAAACTCATTCAAACATTAAAAAACATCTGGAAGATTGAAGAGCTCAGAAAGCGCCTCACTATCACATTCCTTTTCATTCTCGTGTATCGATTTGGATGTCATGTGGTGCTTCCTGGCCTCGATCCCACTGCGCTCGCTCGCATGCGTGAGTTCACTCAGCAGAGTGGACTGATGCAGCTGATCGATATGTTCAGTGGTGGCGCCTTCTCCCAGGCTTCTGTTTTTGCCTTGGGTATTATGCCCTACATCACTGCGTCGATCGTGATCCAATTGCTTGGCATGGTATTGCCAAGTTTCCAGAAGATGCAGCGTGAAGGCGAAAGCGGTCGCATGAAACTGAACCAGTATACACGCTATCTCACCGTGTTTATCCTCGCTGTTCAGGCTCCTGCTTATCTGCTCAACTTGAATCATCAAGTGAACGGTGCTCTCTCACTCGGCTTGTTTGATATCGTATATCTCACCGTGGTGATGACAGCAGGCTCAATGTTTATCATGTGGCTCGGCGAAAAGATTACCGACAAGGGTATCGGCAACGGTATTTCCATGATCATCCTCGTAGGTATCATCGCTCGCTTCCCATCGGCATTGGCTGAAGAGTTCACCTCTCGCTTGACTACTGCTCAAGGTGGTCTTGTGATGTTCCTCGTTGAAATTATCCTCCTGTTCGCCGTAACTGCTGGTGCAGTGATGCTCACTCAGGGTACTCGCAAGGTGCCCGTGCAGTATGCAAAGCGCATCATCGGCAACCGTCAGTACGGTGGCGCCCGTCAGTACATTCCACTGAAGGTGAATGCTGCTAATGTGATGCCTATCATCTTTGCTCAGGCTCTGATGTTTATCCCTATCACACTCGCAGGTTTCAGCGCAAGCCAGAACGAAGATGGCTTCATGGCATCATTTGCCCGCACCTTCAGCGACATGAATGGTTTCTGGTACAACCTCGTTTACTTCCTCATGATCGTTGCCTTCACATACTTCTACACCGCCATCACAGTTCGTCCAACTCAGATGGCTGAAGATATGAAGAAGAACAGCGGCTTCATCCCCGGCATCAAGCCAGGCAAGAAGACTGCGGAATACATCGACTCAATCATGTCACGCATCACCCTGCCAGGTTCAATCTTCCTGGGTATCGTGGCAATCATGCCAGCTTTCGCTCGCTTGTTCGGTGTAAACCAAAACTTCGCTCAGTTCTTCGGCGGCACATCATTGCTCATTACAGTAGGTGTTGTACTCGATACTTTGCAACAAATTGAGACTCACTTGATGATGCACCATTACGACGGCTTGATGAAGTCGGGCAAAGTCAAGGGACGCACTCAAGGTTAATAACGACGGATAGTTTAGTCAGAAACAAAGATGATTTATCTTAAGACTGATGAAGAAATAGAGCTTCTGCGTGAAGCGAATCTCGTGGTGGCCCGCACACTTGGCGAAATGGCCAAGTGGGTGGCCCCGGGGATTACTACTCGCCGTCTCGACCAAATCGCTGAAGAGTATATCCGTTCACAAGGCTGCGTGCCAGGATTCCTTGGCCTCTATGGCTTTCCCGCCTCGCTCTGCATCTCGGTCAACGAAACTGTAGTGCACGGCATCCCTTCCAATTACGCTCTGCAAGAGGGCGACATTGTGTCGATCGACTGTGGAGCCGTCACAAAGGAAGGTTTCAACGGCGATTCAACCTACACCTTCTGTGTGGGTGAAGTGGCCGAAGAAGTGAAAGCCCTGTTGCGCACCACCAAAGAATCTCTCTACGAGGGAATCAAAGCCGCTGTAGTAGGCAACCGCATCGGTGACATCAGTCACGCTGTGCAGGACTATTGCGAAAAGCGCGGCTACAGTGTGGTGAGAGAAATGTGTGGCCATGGGGTAGGGCGCAAGCTCCACGAAGATCCGGAAGTGCCCAACTACGGACGTCGCGGAACTGGGCCGCTCATCAAGAATGGCATGTGCATCGCAATCGAGCCCATGATCAATCTTGGAAGCAAGAATATCGTGGTAGAACGCGACGGATGGACCACTCGCACTAAAGACCGTAAGCCATCGGCACACTACGAACACTCAATTGCTGTTCACAATGGAAAGGCCGACATCTTATCGTCGTTCGACTATATCGAAGAAGTGCTTGGCGACCGCTTTATTTAATTCATCAACCAATAATTTAAATTACAAGAAATGGCCAAACAGACCGCTATTGAAATCGATGGAACAATCGTAGAGGCATTGTCGAATGCAATGTTCCGCGTTGAACTTGAAAACGGGCACCAGATTACCGCCCACATCTCAGGCAAGATGCGCATGCACTACATCAAAATCCTCCCTGGCGACAAAGTGAAAGTGGAAATGTCGCCATACGATCTTTCCAAAGGTAGAATTTCTTTTAGATACAAATAAAAAACATTACTATAATGAAAGTAAGAGCCTCAATTAAGAAGCGCACCCCTGAATGCAAAATCGTTCGTCGCAAGGGTCGTCTTTACGTGATCAATAAGAAAAATCCTAAGATGAAGATGCGTCAAGGATAATTTTTAGTAAATTTGCAAAAAAATTAATAATTATATGGCAGTACGTATAGTCGGAGTTGATCTCCCACAAAACAAAAGAGGCGTTATCGCGCTCACCTATATCTACGGTATCGGTCGCAGCGCAGCCGCCACAATCCTCAGCAAAGCCGGTGTAAGCGAAGACACCAAGGTGAAGGATTGGACCGATGACGAAGCAGCAAAGGTGCGTGAAGTGATCGGTGAAAACTACAAGGTAGAAGGTGACCTTCGTAGCGAAATCCAAATGAACATTAAGCGCCTGATGGATATCGGTTGCTACCGTGGTATCCGTCACCGTAATGGCCTTCCAGTGCGCGGTCAGAGCACCAAGAACAACGCACGCACTCGCAAGGGACGTAAGAAAACAGTTGCAAACAAGAAGAAAGCTACTAAATAATTTTAAAGTATGGCAAAAAAGACAGTCGCAGCTAAGAAGAGAGTTGTTAAGGTTGACGGTGTTGGTCAACTCCACGTTCATTCTTCTTTCAACAACATCATTGTGTGTCTCGCAAACGGCGAGGGACAAGTTATCTCATGGTCTTCTGCCGGTAAGATGGGCTTCCGCGGTTCTAAAAAGAACACTCCTTACGCTGCCCAGATGGCCGCTCAAGATTGTGCCAAGGTTGCTTACGACCTCGGCCTCCGCAAGGTTAAGGCTTACGTAAAGGGTCCAGGCAACGGTCGTGAATCGGCTATCCGCACCGTGCACGGTGCTGGTATTGCAGTAACTGAGATCATCGACGTTACTCCACTTCCACACAACGGATGCCGTCCTCCTAAGAGAAGAAGAGTTTAATCAAGCGTAATCCACACATTATTAAACTCTGTAAATCAATTTCATTTATTTTTTCGCGAATCTCTGTCAGTGAATAGATTGCATTTTTTAACAACCTCTCTGCAATCGCGGCTGCACTGAAGCGATTCATCAAATCAAACTTTAATTATTTAAAAAATGGCTAGATATACCGGTCCAAAATCAAAAATTGCCCGTAAACTGGGCGAAGCAATCTTCGGTGAAGATAAAGTTCTTGCTCGTAAGAACTATGCACCGGGCCAGCACGGCGCCAATAAGAGAAGAAAACTCTCAGAGTATGGTACTCAGCTTCGCGAAAAACAAAAGGCTAAATACACCTACGGTGTGCTCGAACGTCAGTTCCGTAACCTTTTCAAGAAAGCATCTTCTCTCAAGGGTGTAACTGGTGAAGTTCTTCTTCAATTACTCGAGTCGCGTCTCGACAACGTAGTTTACCGTCTCGGTATCGCTCCTACTCGTGCTGCTGCACGTCAGTTGGTGCTCCACCGTCACATCACCGTTAACGGTCAGGTGGTAAACATCGCTTCTTATCAGGTTACTCCTGGTGAAGTGGTTGCCGTTCGCGAGAAATCTAAGTCACTTGAAGTGATCCAAGACTGCCTTGCTGGTTTCAACCACAGCAAGTATCCTTGGATTGAATGGGACGAAAGCGTAAAGGGTGGTAAGATGCTCAACCTGCCACAGCGCGAAGACATTCCAGAAAATATCAAGGAACAGTTAATCGTCGAATTGTATTCAAAACAGTAAAATTTAACATCCATGGCTATTTTAGCATTTCAGAAACCAGACAAAGTATTGATGCTGGAAGCCGACAACACTTTCGGCAAATTCGAGTTCCGCCCATTGGAACCGGGTTATGGTGTTACTATCGGCAATGCATTGCGTCGCATCCTTCTCGCTTCGCTTGAGGGTTATGCCATCTGCAACATTCGCATTGACGGTGTGAAGCACGAATTCGCCACCATCGCAGGCGTCAAGGAAGACGTGACCAACGTGATCCTTAACCTCAAAAAGGTACGCCTCAAGAGAGTGGTTGAAGACACCGAATTTGAAAAGGCTACCATCAAGGTTTCAGGCCAGGATGTGTTCAAGGCTGGTGACATCGGTAAGGTTCTCAACGGCTTCGAAGTTCTCAACCCAGAACTCGTGATCTGCCACATGGATCCTAGCACTAGTTTCCAGATTGACCTTAACATTAACAAGGGTCGCGGTTACGTGCCCGCTGACGAAAACCGCAGCGCTAACGACACCATCGATACAATCGCAATCGATTCTATCTACACCCCTATTATCAATGTTAAGTACACTGTTGACAACTACCGTGTCGAACAGAAAACCGACTACGAGAAACTGACACTCGAAATTACTACCGATGGCTCAATCCAGCCAAAGGAAGCGCTCAAGGAGGCTGCCAAGATTCTCATTCAGCACTTCATGCTCTTCTCCGACGAGAAAATCGCTCTCGACGCCACTGAGACAGAAGGCAATGAAGAATTCGATGAAGAAGTGCTCCACATGCGCCAACTCCTCAAGACTAAACTTGTGGACATGGACCTCAGTGTTCGCGCCCTCAACTGCTTGAAGTCGGCTGAAGTTGAAACACTTTCTGAGTTGGTAGTCTTCAACAAGACCGACCTGCTCAAATTCCGTAATTTCGGTAAAAAGTCCTTGTTAGAACTTGAGGATCTCCTGGCTAATCTGGGTCTTTCCTTTGGTATGGACATTTCTAAGTACAAATTAGATAAAGAGTAATTAAACGATGAGACATAATAAAAAATTCAATCACCTTGGTCGTACGAAAAGCCATCGTGAAGCCCTTTTGGCTAACATGACTATTTCTTTGATTCTTCACAAGAGAATCTTCACCACCTTGGCAAAGGCTAAAGCACTTCGCATGTATGCTGAGCCTATTATCAACCGTGCAAAGAAAGACGATACTGCATCTCGCCGCGTTGTTTTCAGCTATCTCCAAAACAAGGAAGCAGTTAACGAACTGTTCACCAACGTTTCTCAGAAGATCGCTGACCGTCCAGGTGGCTACACCCGTATCCTGAAACTTGGCAACCGTCTTGGTGACAACGCTAAGACTTGCTTCATTGAACTCGTTGACTACAACGAAGCAATGCTCGCCGACAAGAAGAAAGCCGCTAAGAAGTCTACCCGTCGTGGTAGCAAGAAGGCTGCTCCTAAGGCCGAAGCCGCTCCAGTTGAAGAAGCTGCTGCTGAGTAATTCTTCGATTTACCTTGAGGGTTTTCCCTCACGATGATAAATCAAAATGCATCCGCTCATCGCATAATGTGATGAGTGGATGTTTTTTTTATATCCTTTTTTTACTATCTTTGTAATCCATAAACTTCATTTTAATAATTTATTCTCGATACCTTTAACATCTCATATTCACGCTCATGAAAATTGTGTTTTCAATTCTCATCATGGTGCTCACTGTGCTGAGCACGTTTACCCTTCAGGCGGCTACGCCTAAGAAGAAAATTTGCCTCGCTTATTGCACTTATTATGGCAACATGCTGCCCGATCCCGGTCTTGTGACCCATATCAACTATGGCTTCGCCGAACTCTATGTGGTGGATGGCGTGTATAAAACTTTCAAACTCCAGGGCAATGAGTCGCGCTTCCGCCAGGTGATGGCGCTGAAGGAGAAAAATCCCGATTTGAAGATTTGTCTCTCCTTTACCCACACCGTGAGCAACAGCGACAATCGTCAGGGCGGCGGTTTCTCCAAGATGGCGGCTTCGCCCGAGATGCGCAAGCAGTTTGCTGAAGATTGTCTCGCTTTCTGCAAGAAGTGGAACCTCGATGGCATCGACATCGACTGGGAATTCCCCGGCCTGTCGTGGAGCGGCCATGCTTCTAATCCCGCCATCGACACCAAGAATTACACCCTTTTGATGAAGCAACTGCGCGAAACCCTCGGCCCCGACTATCTGCTCACTTTCGCCGGCTATGTGATGGATATGCAAAACACCGATTCGGGCAAGAAATACGTCGACATTCAGGCTGTGGTGCCTTACGTTGATTTCATCAACATCATGACCTACGACATGGACTCTGCTCCGGGATTCCAGTCGGCTATCATTTCGTCGACCTCCTATTACGACTGCATGTCGGCCATCCGCACTTATGCGAAGTTGGGCGTACCCTTCGAGAAGATGCTGCTGGGCATCCCGTTCTATCTTCGCCACAGTTTCGACGGCATCACCACCGTGGTCGACTACAAGCAGATTCAAAAACTCAAGGCTAACCCCAATTTTGAGTTCGACCTCTGGGACGAAGAGGCCCGCACGCCCTATGCCCGCTACAAGGGTGCCTTCTACGGTTCCTACGACAATGCGCGCAGCATCGCCATCAAGGGTGAATGGATCCACAGCCTCGGCTTGGGCGGATTGCTCTACTGGGAGAATTCGGAAGACGACGAAAATATGACGCTGGCGAAAGCCTGCTGGCAAGCAATCACTAAAAACTACGAAGAATAATGAAACGTTTACTGTTGTGTTTCTCGCTTTTCTTGTTCGCAGCCACCGCTTTCGCTGGCTCGTGGATAAGAATCAATCAGTTGGGATATCTCCCAAAAACTTCTAAAGTGGCCGTTTTCATGAGTGAAGAGGCTGTGTCGATCACTTCATTCCAACTCATCGACGTGTTCACTGGCAAGGAGGTCTACACTTCTAAAGCCGTGAAAGCCATGGGTGCACTGGGTGGAATGAAAGCCACTTACCGCCTTAACTTTAGCGATTTCACCCGTCAGGGCACCTATCGCATCAAGGTGGGCGCTACCGAATCGCCCAATTTCCCCATCAATGGCCATGTGTATGATGGCACTGCCGATTTTGCGCTCAACTATATGCGCCAGCAGCGATGCGGATTTAATCCTTTCATGGGCGAAGAATGCCACCAGAAGGATGGTTTCATTCGCTATCATCCCACAAAAGAAGGCCAGCACATCGACGTGCGTGGTGGTTGGCACGATGCGGCCGACCTTTTGCAGTATACCAACACCTCTGCCAACGCCATCTACCAGATGCTTTTCGCCTATAAGCAAAACCCAGATGCATTTGGCGATTATTATCAGGCAAACGGCCTTCCCGGTGCCAATGGTATCCCCGATATCATCGACGAAATCTACTGGGGCCTCGACTGGCTCGACCGCATGAATCCTGAAAAGGGCGAACTCTACAACCAGATTGCCGACGACCGCGACCACATAGGCCAAAAACTTCCACAAAACGATCCAGCCGACTATGGACGCGGCCCTAACAACGGCCGCCCGGTTTACTTCGTCGACGGTAAGCCACAGCAGCGTGGCAAATTTATGAACGCCACGATGGGGGCGGGTAGCACTGCCGGTAAGTTTGCGAGCGATTTCGCTTTCGGTGCCGAAGTGCTGAAGCCTTTCTACCCTGAGTTTGCGAAGAAAATCGCTGCAAAGGCCGCCGATGCGCTTCAGGTGGGTATCGACAAGCCTGGCAACACACAGACGGTGTCGGTGGTTTCTCCTTATATATATGAGGAAGACAACTGGGTGGATGATATGGAACTCGGTGCTATCGAACTTTTCCGTGCCACTGGCGATGCGCAGTATCTCACCAAGGCGGTGGAATATGGCCGTCGCGAGCCCGTCACCCCCTGGATGGGTGCCGATAGCGCTCGCCACTACCAGTGGTATCCCTTCATGAACATGGGCCATTACCAAATTGCGGCCACCACCAGCGATGCCCGTCTCAAAGCCGAATTCCTGCGCAACATGCGTGCTGGCATCGCCCGCACTCAGGAGCGTGCGCTCGCACATCCTTTCATGTGGGGCATCCCTGGCATTTGGTGTTCTAATAATCTCACCACTGCCATGCTCACGCAGTGCATTCTCTATCGCACGCTCTCGGGCGACAATTCTTTCGAAGAGATGGAAGGTTCGCTGCGCGACTGGCTCTTTGGCTGCAACCCTTGGGGCACCAGTATGATTGTGGGATTGCCACAGGGCGGCACCTATCCTCACGCCACCCACAGCAACTGGGTTTTCCAGAACCTGGGTCATCCCGTTGGCGGCTTGGTCGACGGTCCCGTATATAGCACTATCTTCAACAGTCTGCGTGGCGTGAACATCACCGACGATATGCCTCACGTTACGGCCAACGCTTATCTCCGCTTCCAGCCAGGCGATGTGGTTTATCACGACAACACCCACGACTATTCCACCAACGAGCCCACCATGGACGGCACAGCCTGCCTCACTTTCCCGCTCTCTTTCTACCAGAGCGAGGGTAGGGCACAGGTGGATGCCTCACAGGCCGACCGCAACGTCTACGATCACGGCGGCATCATCCAAGCCGATTCTAGCCAGAAGAAAATTTGCCTCGTGTTCACCTCTCACGACAAAACCGATGGCGCGCAGCACATCATCTCCACACTCAAGAAGCGCAATGTGAAAGGCGCGTTCTTCTTCACGGGCACATTCTTCGAGTCGTTCCCCGATATTGTGAAGCGCATCCAGGCCGACGGCCACTACATCGGTAGCCACAGTTACGGCCACCTGCTCTACGCGCCATGGGAAAAACGCGACTCTCTGCTCGTGACCAAGGAGGAGTTCACGGCCGATATGCTCAAGAGTTTCTCGCTCTTGCAGCAGTTTGGCATTACTAAGGAAAAAGCCCCTTATTTCATTCCGCCTTACGAGTATTACAACAGCACCGTTGCCTCTTGGGCGCATGATTTAGGCCTGCAAATTGTTAATTTCACGCCAGGCACAGGCTCCAACGACGACTACACATGGCCAGGCATGCCTCATGAAGCCGAAAAATACCGCTCCAGCAAGTGGCTTTTCGACAACATGATGAAATTTGAGCGCAACCATTCGCTCAACGGCCACTTCCTCATGATTCACTTGGGCACCGACCCCGCGCGCACCGACAAGTTCTATAACAAACTATTGCTGTCCGCTAAAAGTTGAACGAGCATACGAACCCCATCCGCAATAC
>JAUNCU010000028.1 GCA_030526455.1 Bacteroidales bacterium
CTGGGTTCTGCAACCCCCTCGGTTGGTGGTACCACATTCTGCGTTTTGACACACCTACCGCAGTGTGCGTTTTGACACATCCCGCTACCTTGTTTTACGTTTTGATTGCGGCCCTTGCTACCTTTTATCACCTCTCTTTCCGATTGCTGCATTTGAAATGCGAAGCAGGCTTTCCTGGGGGGGGAGGGAAGCCTGCTTTGAGTTATGGGTTTTGAAACTTTTTCGCTTGCTTTGCTATGTGCTTGCTTTTTGCAAATTTGCTTTTGGCGTGCTTATTTGCTGGCGTGCTTGTAGCCTTCGATCACGATGAGTTTGCTGATGTCGGTGCCGCCGTATTCGTTGCCTGCCTGGTAGGTACCGAAGTAGCGGTAGAGGCCTGGAGCGAGTTTATTGCCGTTTTTGTCTTTCAAATCCCAAACGTAGGGGAACTCGCTGGTGGTCTTGGTCCACACGAGGTTGCCGGCTGCGTCGGTCACTTTCATTGTCACCACTGGGGTGGCCTGGGTTTCGCTTTCGATGCGGAAGGTGGCCTTGTCGACTGCAGGAATTTCTTCAGCGATGAGGCTTACTTTGCTTGCTGGACCCACGAGGAAGGTGATGGTGCGGCTGGTTTCGTTGCCCGCTGCATCGTGGAGGGTGTAGGTGAGGCGGTGCTGACCCACTGTGAGGCCGTTGATAGGCAGTGCGATTTCCATCGCCTTGCCCTCTTCGCTCACTTTAGCGTAACTGGTGACTTCGCGGTAGGTGTTCTTGCCGCCGTCGAGCATGAGCGACATGCCGCCGCCGATGCCCACCTGCATGTTGCTGAGCGCCACGTTGTCGGTAGCGGTGATGTAGAGGGTGGAGTTGGCGGGGATGTAAGCGCCTTCAGTGAAACTGCTTTCATCGTTGAAGTACATTTTCTCAATCACTGGTGCGATAGAGTCGGTCACATTGCCCGATGCTGTTTCGCTGTAGGGCGAGATGCTCACCTGGGTGGTTTGTCCGTTCACCATGTGGGTAGAGTTGTCTTTATGAGCGTAGATGCTCACGAGTGCGGTTTCCCACTGTGCTTCCACGAAGCGAGGAATCATCACTTCGCCTTCGAAGAGGCCATTCACCACGCGTCCGTTCACTTGGGCGATCTTGTTGCGTGGGTAGTACACTTTGCGAGTCACTTGCTTGCTGTTGAAAGTGCTGGTGATGTCTTTGTAGAAGCGTTCGTGGTCGTAGATGGTGAGCACGGCGTCGCCGTTGAATGTTTCGTCGATGTTGCCGTTGATGGTGTTCACCTGTGCTTTCACCTTTACCTTTTGCATTGGGCGCACGGTGATAGAGTTGTCGTCGGTGAGCGCTACGTTGTTGATTTCGTTGATTTTCACCAGAGGCTTAGGATAGTTCACACTCATGGCGGGGTCGCCGAGAAGGAAGAACTTCACCTTGTCGGGGATATTGCTGGTGCCAAACACCTGCTTGGTCTGCAGATAGATGTCGCCGAGGCGTGGCATCTCGTTTTTGCTCATGAAACTGAACATAGCGTTCACCCATGCGCGGTTGAGTTTGTCGTTGTTGTCGGAGAACACCGAGCGTGGCGTTGTGAAAATGGCGATTGCGCCACCGTTTCGCTTGTGGAACTGCACTTCGGCGATACCGCGCTCGTCGCTATCGTAGCGAGCCACGTCGCAGCATGCTGTGGTGAAGATGGGGAGGTGTTCGTAGTCGGTGTTTTGTGCTTCGGTCACGGTCCACATGTGGCGCACCTTAGTGTAGGTGGTGGCGCCGGCGTGGCCCACGTAGGTGAAGAAGTAGCATCCTTGCTTGAGCGCGTCGGCCATGTGGCGGCGTGCTTCGGTGGCAGTGAGGCGGGTTTCGGCCACACCTGGTTCGCTCAGCGACGATGCGTTGGGGAAGAGGTCGACGTAAGCCTTGTCGATCACGAGGCCCGACTTGATGTCGCTATTGAGGATTTCCTCGATGCCGGTGGCCTGGAAGAGGTGCTTATTGCTGTCGCCCTCGTCGCTGGTGAGCAGGGCGTTGTTGCGCCATGCGCCGTAGTCGGGGTTGTTCACGTAGTTGAGCAGTTTGTCCACGTCGGCTCTTGCTTCATCTACCGATGCCGAAGTGATGCGTCCTACGCCTATCTTGAGCGCTTCGGTGGCGATGTTGTAGCCGGTGTTGTCGGAGAGCACGCCGAAGAAGTCGTCGCTCACGTAGGAGTTGTTTTCGTCGTTACTGTTGTCGCTCTGGTAGGTGATGAGGCGGTTTTTCTTGTTGGTGGTGATACCACGGTTGTCGAAAGAGCCGCAGCCAAACATGAGCAGGTATTTAAAGCGGTTCTGATTGCGGTCGAACCACATTTTGTTCATCAATCGGATGGCCATAGCGTCGGGGGTGCCGCTAGAGAATTCGTTGAACACTTCCTCCTGGGTGAGCACGTGCACGGTGAAGCCGTCGAGGTTGCGGTGCATCATGGCCACGCGCTCGGCTTGTTCCTTGAGTTCCTTGCTGGTGACGATCACCATGTCGGGGGTGCTCATGCCGTGGATGTTCTGGTTTTCAACGGCTTCGAATCCCTGAATCTTGTAGAGAGTGGCGCTGGGGTCGAATGCCACGAATTGTGCCCAGTCTTTGTCGATGCCTGGGGTGAATGCCTTCACTGCGGGTGCATCGCCCTCAGCGTAGTCGGCATATTTGTATTCTACGGGGTTGGCTTCGTTGTCGATGTTCCACACCACCATGCCATCGGTGATGGCGGGCATTTCGATGCGGTCGGTGGCAGTGAGGCGGTTGAAGCCCATGCGCAACTGACCGTTGGCGGCGTTGGCCATGCTGTTGTGGTGCTCGTAGGTTACGGTAAACCAGTCGAGTCGCGCCCATTTCATTGCCAAGTCGGTGGGGATGCTGAATCCGAACTCAATTTGGCCTGTTTCGCTGTGGGTGGTGGGGATGATGGCTGCCGAGGGGTTGGCAGAGTTGTAGTAGATGAGGGTGTTTTCGCTGTAGCGAATCGATGATGGCGAAACGCTGTAGTTGAGCGTGTCGGTGGTGCCGCCCATGTGCACAAACGAGGTGAGTTTGCCCGAACTGCTGTAGCCCGAACCGTCGCGTGTGATGCGTGCAGCCACGCAGGGGTTGAATGTCACTGCAGTGCCCTGCACGAGGCCTGGGGCGCTGAAGTTGAATTTGTTATCGCTTTCGGTGATGCGTTCGCCCAGCAGTTGCTTGCCAGTGTAGCCCACGCTCACTTCTTCCTTTTCGTGGTAGAAAAAGTCGAGACTGGTGGCGCGTGCATTTTCGCCGGCGGTTTTCACAGCCACGGTTTTCACTGCATCGTCGCCGTCGCCTTCACAGAGGAAGTAGTAGCCCGCAGTGGAGTAGGCGTTGATGATGCGGCTGTAGCGAGGCTTTGTGGTGCGAGGGTCGTCGAGTTTGAAGCGCACGGGACCCTTTGCGTAGAAGCAGATTTTGTCGGCCGAGCGCCACACGGGCACTTTCACGAGGTCGTCGGGCGCGTCGCCGCTGAGCACCTCGTTGATCATTTGTCCGCCCGAGCCGTAGATTCTCACGTTGGCTGGGTTGGAGAATCCCATGGCTGCGAGTTCTTCGGCGGTGATTTCGTGCACGCCGGTGTTGGTCACTTTAATTTTTACCCACTTTCCTGTAGCCAGTTTCGATGTGGTGGCATAGTGCGATGGCGCGAATGCCGCGGCGCTCAGCGATAGCGCGAGGCTTGTGGCGGCAATTGCCAGCAGGGATGTTAAGCGAAATTTACCCATAGTGATATTGCGATATATGTGTATTAATTTTTCGAAGATTACTTATTTGATTCTCATTTTGAGTGATTCTTTCTCGTTGACCGTGGCGTTGATGTGCTCGCCTATGTTGAGGCGGTGGCCTTCGGTGTCGCTGCCCAGCACGATGATGTCGCCCATTTTCAGGGTGAAGTACTGGCTGGCTTCGGCCACGGCTTCGTGGATTTGCTCGGCGGTGATGGTGGCGGTGGCGTCGGCGGGCTCAGTTTCGGCGCATGCTCTCACGCTGAATCCGGCAGTGGTGTCGAGGCCTGCGAGCGCCACGCCCTCGCCCAGGAAGAAGGCGCCGTCGAAGGCTGTGAAGCGGGCATCGAACGCATTGGCCTGCATGCCACGCGGCTCTACCACAGCGCATGCTGCCACGCTCTCGAAGTAGCGGTGGGCGAAACGCGGGGCAATGTTTTTCCCCAGTCGGTGAATGCGCACCGCCAGCGCCGCGTGCATCACAAATTCGGGTGCGAAGTGTGGCACGAAGAAGGGCTTGTTGTTCACGAGCATGGTGGAGTCGGCCATCAGATGATAACTTCGCTCCGGGGTGCTCATATTTTTAATGACGATGATTTTCACGCGCGTTTCTTTATTATATAATGTGTGGCCGCTTCCGCCATGCGGGGATTGGCCTGTTGTTATGCTATTTTGAGTTCATCTCGTCGAGGCGGTTATACATCAGCGCCAGGTGAGAATAGATGGAAGTGTTCTGGATCACGATGTTGCTCGGTGCCTTGATGCGGTAGGGGGTGAAATTCCAGATGGCTTTCAGCCCGCCTTCTATGGCTTGGTTGGCAGCGTCTTGGGCGTGCTCCACTGGCACTGCGAGCACGGCGATCGACACGCCGTATTCTTGCTGTCGGGCTTTGAGTTCGTCCATGTGGTAGATGGGCACGCCGCAGATGCTGGTGCCGGTGATGGCTTCGTTGATGTCGAAGCCAGCCACGATATTGAGTCCGTATTGCGCCAGACCCATGTCTTGCATCAGCGCGGCGCCGAGGCTACCCACGCCAATCATGAACGCCCTGTGCTTGCGCTTGAACCCGAGGAAGTCGACCAGTTCGCGCACGAGCAGGTGCACTTCGTAGCCGATGCGGGTTTTTCCCTTGATGTTGAGGAATGACAAGTCTTTAGCGATTTGGGAGGCGTCGACCCCGATTTCCTTGGCGATCTGCGTCGACGAAACGTATTCGATATTCTGGCTGTCGAGAATCTTTACGTAGGCGAGATACCAGGGCAAACGGCGCAACGTTGGCTCCGGGAGTATGATTTTTGGGATATTTTTATGTTCGTTCATCAATTGGTGAGATGTATCGTTTAAACTTTCCAAAACGCAAATTTAATAAAAATTCCTTATTCGCTAAAGAAAACCATAATTATAATTTGCTTTGTCACTGAGCGGTCACTGCGATTTTCTTGGCCTTGGTGGCTTCCTGTATGCCGTCGGTGCTGATGCGTGCGCGGTAGATGTAGATGCCGCGCTGCACTCGGCTGCCGTTCATGTCGGTGAGGTTCCAGGTCACGGGGAATGAGGTGCCCGAGTCGCTTCGGCCGGTCTGTGTGGTGGTCCACACGAGGCGGCCCATCATGTCGAAGATGTCGATGCCTATGGTGATGGTGGCGTCGGGGCGGTTATGCTTCAGGTAGAGGTCGGGCTTGAGGCCGTGTATCACGGTGAAGTTGATGGTGCGGCTCGAGGAGTTGTTGAATACGTCCCACACCTTCAGTTTCAGCGTGTGTGCACCGGGCTCGAGGTCGGCAAACTGGTAGTTGATGTTGCCAGCCGAACCGTTTTCTTCGCCGGTGTTGATGGGGGTGAAGTAGGCCGAAACGTCGTTGATGGTGGTTTTGTCGTCGAGCGTGAGTGTGATGGCGTGGCCTATACCGCTCGAGGAGAGGTTGATGCCGCTGGCGTCGCTCACGCGTGCCATCATCAGAGGCGATTCGTTCACGAGGTCGCCGTCCTGGAAGTCGCTGCTGTTGAGCGCCATCATTTCGATGTTGGGCCCGATGGTGTCGGCCACCACGGTGTCGTCGTAGCCGTAGATGTAGAATTGGCTGTTGGAACCCATGGCCTCAAGCGAACCGCCGTTGAATTTCGAGTTGCTCACCATGGAGTTGTCGTAGGCGTAGAGGTTGATGAGCGATGGGCTGTAGTTGTCGAAAGTGGCGAGGATTTCCGATGGCACGGTCATCTTCACGGTGAATTCGCCATTCTTCACGCTGTCGACCTTCACGCCGAGTTTGTTGTTGCGGTCGAGATAGGTGTATTGCTCGCCTTCAGTGCCCCAGCCGTGTGTGAGCACCGATTGCTCGCAGTCGTAGAGTGTGGCAATCACGGGGCCGTTGAAGTCTACTTTCTTTCCTTTGCTGTCGGTCACTTTGCCGGCGAACGTGAGGGTTTGGCGAGCCTGGAATTCGGGCTTGCTGGTTTCGCTCACGGCCTGTCCGTTGATGCTCTCGATGGTGATGTTGAGCGGTGCATAGGCGGGGCGCATGGCGGGGTCGCCGAAGAGGAAGTAGCGCAGGTTGTTGTCCTCCTGTCCGCTGGTAGTGGCCTTGCGATAGGCGTTCTTGCCCAGGCGCAGGATGTCGCCCAGGCGGTTAGGCATGCCTTCGGCGTCGCGGGCGAAGGCGTATTTAGCCACGTGGCGGTGGAGTTGTCCGTTCTGGCCGATGTACACCAGTCGGGGTGGACAGATGAGGGCGATGGCACCGCCCTGGCCGTTGAGGAACATGCTTTCGCCGCCCGAGGTTTCGAGCGCGTCGAAGCGGGTGAATTCGCAGGTGGCTGCGTAGAGGATGGGGAGGCGCTTGTAGAAGAGGCGCTCGGCAATGTCGGGACGGGTGAGTTGGCCTTCGCCGGTCCATCCGTTAGGACTTGCGTGGCCGGTGTAGTTCCACCACACGGTGCCTTCGTTGAGTGTGTGGAACATCTTGGCGCGGGCGTCGGGATAGGTGCGGCCAGCGCCCTGGCTCACGGCGTTGAAGGCGTCCATATACACTTTGTTGAACACAAAGTCGGCGCCGCCGTTCTGCTTGGCGATATTGATGGCGTCTTCGGCCTGCTTCATGTGTATGGCCTGGTTTTCGTCGTCGGCCACGTCGAGCACATTGGTTTTCCACGCGCCGTTGGCGGGCGTGGTCACGTATTTGATGAGTTTGTCGGTGGTGGTGCGCGCCTCAGCCACGCTCTTGATGGGGAATCGGCCCACGGCTATGTCGAGGTCGAAGGCTGCGAACGCGGGGCCTGAGTTGTCGGCGAGCACGGCGAATGGGTCGTCGCTGGTGTGCGAGGTGTTCTCGTCGTGGCTGGTTTCGCTCTGCCAGGTGAGGAGCATGGGATAGGATGCCGATTTCACGGCGCTGCTCAGTTGACGGTTGTCGTAGGAACCGCCGCCGAAGAGGAGCATGTAGCCCAACTTATGGCCGTCTTTGTCGGTGCCGCGGTCGTAGAACATCTTGTTCATCTTGCGGTAGGCCATGGCGTCGGGGGTGCCGCTGGAGAATTCGTTGAACACGAGTTTATGGTCGAGCACGAGCACTCGCATCGAGTCGACGGCTGTGTGCATGTCGGCAATGCGCTGTGCCTGCGCCAGGTATTCGGCTGGCGAGATGATGATCATGTCGGGGGTGGCTTCGGAGTGGATGCTCTGGTTGGCCACCGCGCCCACGATGATGGGGGAGGGGAGTGAGGCCGATGGATTGAACGCCACATATTCGCGGTTGCCCGATGCGATAGGGCTGAAAGCGCCGGTGCCGCCGTCGGTCACCACATTCATCACGGTGGGCTGGTGGGAAGTGGTCACGTCCCACACCTGTGTTTCGGCGCTCATGCCGCCCAGGCGGTATTGCATGCTGGTGGTGCCGGCATATTGCCCCCAGGCAAGGGTGCCGCCGCTGAGAGCGAGGGTGCGCTCATAGTTCACGGCGATGTAGTTGAGGCGCGCCATATACACGGTTCCCGAAGGATTGTAGTTCACGGTGTAAGTGAGGTTTTCGCCGCCTGTGGGCACGAAACTCTTCACGATGTTGCCCCACGCGTAGTGGTCGTGTGCCACGTCGTGGATGGCATTGATGCGGTCGGTGTTGGCGCTGGGCAGGTTGGTGCCGTTTTGCTGGAAAGTGAGCGAAGCGTTGCCGCCCATCGTCTTGGAGGCGAAAGTGGTGAGCACGTTCACTTCACTGCCGCTCACAAGCCCGGGGAGTTGGAATTTGAACGACTGACTCTTCGTGTAGCGGAAGTCTTCGCCCAGGAGCACGCGGCCTGTTTCGCCTGGGTTCACCAGTTCCTCTTCGTGGAAAAGGCGTTCGGTGAAGGTGGTCACGGCGTTGCCCTGAGGCGCATTCGAGGCGCGGTTGATGGCCACGTCGGTGTATCGAGCGTCGTCGGTCACGAAATAGTAGCCCGCAGTGGCATAGGGGTGCTGCACGGGCACGTAGTTCACCTTGCCCGCAGTGGCTCCCCACGTGGTGGGACCTTGCGCATAGAAGATGATTTTGCCCTCGCTGCGCAGCACAGGAATCTGAGGCAGATCGTCGGGGGCGTCGGCGCTGAGGCGCTCTGAGAGAGGCGCACCGCCGTAGCCGAAGATGTGCAACTTGTTCACATCGCTGAAACCCCACTTTTGCGCGTCGGCGCTAGTGATGACGTGCGGACCGGTGCTCGTCACCTGTATTTTCACCCACTTGCCCGAGGCAAGTTTCGAGGTGTCGGCATATTGGCTCGCACTAAAAGCGCTGGCCTTCACGCTGCCAGCAAGCGCAATGATAGCCATCCCAGCGATGGCTGCTATTTTGATATGGATTCGATTCAATTTCATCGTAAGCATTAATTCATTTAATATATCACATATAACGCCTTTTTCTTTTATTTATTGTGTATGGGTGAAATTTTATGAAAATCTTCACCATCACAACCCAAGCAAACCTCAATCTAAAATGCCCAAAGTTGTTGAGGTGGAATGACTTTTATTAGCAACAATTGTGATAAGTTTCAAAAGAAGAAAGCAACCACTGGCTACCGCCGCGGTTGCTTTATTCTGGTTCATAAGATGTGTGTTTTTCTCTTTCTGTGTTCAGTTTCTAACTCTGTGTGTTCTTTATGTGTATTCCTCTGTGTATGTATTTGTGTTTTAGTTGATTGTGTGTTTATTTTGTGTGTGTTTTCTAATTTCCGCTTTACTAATTATCTTTTTCAGCGCGCGGTGTGTGTGCCTTTGGTGAAAAGTGTGTGGTAGGCCTCTATACGAAGATGAAATTCGACAGCACGATCAGCGCTGCTGCCACGTAGAACCACTTGCGCGCTTCTTGGTCGACGCGTTGCTTTTCCGCCTCCTCCTTAGCGATGATTTGTTCGATAGTGAGGTAGTTGCGCTCAGGATTTTCGAAATCGAGAGTCATTTGCTGAGTGTTGATGTCGCGTTTCATAATCGTTATGTTTTTTGAGGTTGATAACTGTTGTTCATTAATCACGATGCAAAGTTACGTTTTGGTGTGAGCAAGATTTTTGCACATGCAAATAAATAAAAGTTAAATCCGTCAAAAAAATCACTTCAATTTCTCCTTCGAAACCATCCATGAATCCACCGGAATTTGCCGCCGAGATCTGCACTTTTTGAAGAAAAGTTGTAATTAGGGTCAGACCCTGATTACAACTTTCTAAAAATAAAGCGTTAGAAATCAAGTGAATATAAAATTCTTTATAACAAAAGAACCGTCCCTTTGTTATAAAGTTTTAAAAAGTGTTTATTGCTTGTTTTGCGGGGTGTTTGTTATGGGGGTGGTTGTTGAGGTTTGTTTTTTTGATAGGTGGGGGTGGGTGGTTAGGTGGGATTTTTTTTGGTGGGGATGGGGATTTATTTGGGTGGAAATGTGGATTGGGTCGGGATTTATTACTAATTTTGTAGTTTGAATTATTGTTTTTATTAAGTGGGTTCTTAATTATTGTATTTCCCTGGGCCTCGGGATTCGCTTTTGGTGATGAGCCGATGGGCGCGCGGATGCTTTAATATGGGATTCACAGGTTATTAAAAAATTAAAAGTCAGAAATTATGGAAACTCGTTACATTTTCGTCACAGGCGGTGTGGTTTCTTCGCTTGGAAAAGGTATTATCTCATCATCATTAGCCCGTTTACTTTTAGCAAGAGGCTTCAGTGTAACTATCCAGAAATTTGACCCTTACATAAACGTTGACCCTGGCACGCTCAACCCCTACGAACACGGCGAATGCTACGTGACTGAAGACGGCTACGAGGCCGACCTCGACCTTGGTCACTACGAGCGCTTCACCGATATTCGCACCTCGCGCGCCAGCAACGTGACCACTGGCCGCATCTATCAGAGCGTGATCAACAAGGAGCGCCGCGGCGACTATCTGGGCAAGACGGTGCAGGTGGTGCCTCACATCACCGATGCCATCAAGAATGCGGTGAAGCACCTGGGTGCGAGCGAAAAATATGATTTCGTGATCACCGAGATTGGCGGCACCGTGGGCGACATTGAGTCGCTGCCTTTCCTGGAGGCTGTGCGCCAGTTGCGATGGGAATTGGGTGGCCGCTGCGTGTGTGTGCATCTCACTTATGTGCCCTACATTCGCGCTGCCAAGGAACTCAAGACCAAGCCCACGCAGCACAGCGTGAAGCAGTTGCAGCAGGTGGGTATCCAGCCCGACGTGCTCGTGCTGCGCACCGAGATGGAAATTCCCGAGGGTATGCTCCGCAAGGTGGCACAGTTCTGCAACGTGTCGGAAAATGCTGTGGTGCAGAGTGTGGACGCACCTTCGATCTACGAGGTGCCACTGCTGATGCATGACCAGAAACTCGACAATATCATCCTGGAGAAGACCGGCACGCCCTATAGCGGCGAGCCCGATCTCACTGCCTGGAACCAATACCTCAGCCTGCTTCACGAAGCGAAGGATGAGGTGAAGATTGCCCTCGTGGGCAAATATGTGGAATTGCAGGACGCCTACAAGTCGATCGACGAGGCGCTGCTGCAGGCTGCCACCTACAATGGCCACAAGGCGCACATTTGCTACGTGAGCGCTGAGCGCCTGCACGACGGCAATGTGGACGAACTGCTCAGCGGCATGGATGGCGTGATTGTGGCGCCAGGCTTTGGCCAGCGAGGCACCGAAGGCAAATACTCGGCGCTGAAGTGGTGTCGCGAGCACGATGTGCCCACCTTCGGCATTTGCCTGGGTATGCAGAGCATGGTGGTGGAATTTGCGCGCAACGTGCTGGGCATGGACGCTGCCAACAGTGCTGAAATGGATCCCGACACTCCTTATAATGTGATCGACCTGATGGAAGAACAAAAGACCATCACCTACATGGGTGGCACCATGCGCCTGGGTAGTTACGACTGCCATTTGCAAAGTGGCACGAAAGTTGCTGAGGCTTATGGCTGTAGCGACATCAAGGAGCGTCACCGCCACCGCTATGAATTCAACGAGAAATTCCGCGCTCAATTTGAGGCGGCTGGCATGAAATGCGTGGGTGAGAACCCCGAAACTCACTTGGTGGAAGTGGTGGAAATCCCCAGCCTGAAGTGGTATGTGGGCACGCAGTATCACCCCGAATACAGCAGCACAGTGCTCCACCCTCATCCGCTGTTTATGTCGTTCATCCGCGCAGCGATTGAGAATAAGAAATAGAGATTAGATTTTCTAGATATCTAGATGTCTAGATTTCTAGCCCTAAAACTAGAAAATTACTAAAACAACAAAAATAGATTTTTAACAACTTAAGAATGGACAAAAACACGATTATCGGCTTGCTTTTGATGATGGCAGTGATTTTCGGCTTCAACATCTTCTTCTCGCCTAGCGAGGAGCAACAGGTGCAGCAGCAGGAACAACTCGCCGATCAGGGCAAGAAAGAAAATGGCCAGAAGGCGGCGACCACCGACTCGCTCTCGGCCAGCGATTTCGCGAAACTGAAAGAGAATTTGAAGAATTACGGCGGCGACTCGGCTGTGATTAAGACCGACGAACTGCAGGTGGCGCTCGTCGACGGCAAGGTGAAAGCCACCCTCAACGCTGCCGGCAAGCAAATCACCGTGGCTGATGCCGAAGCCGAAACACTCGCCCCTGCTATGGCTATCGCCCTGCGCGAACTCAACGACGCCTACACTCGCAACGGCGATTTCTCGGCGATGATGGTGCCTCGCACCGACTCGGTAGTGATCAAGAACGACTCGCTCCAACTGGTGATTTCGAGCAAGGGTGCAATGATTACCCGCGCCACTCTGCCCGCCTACAAGTCGAGCCACAAGACCAAGCACGCCTCATTCGAGGAGAATGTGGAGGTGTTCTCGCCAGGCGAAAACCAGTATGGCTTCATGCTCAACACCAGCACCCAGCGCTACAACACCCAGGACTTCTACTTCACACCTGTGGAGAAGACCGACTCTAGCGTGCTGATGGCGCTCAACTTTGCCAACGGTGCTCAATTCGGCATTCGCTACACCCTTAAGCCCGACAACTATGTGGTGCACATGGAAGTGGTGCAGAAGCACATGGACCGCGTGCTCGACAGCAGCAGCCCTATGTACTTCGACTGGACCCAGAAGATGCGTCGCCACGAAGTGGACGGCATGTTTGAAGAGCGCAACAGTACGCTCTACTACAAATTTGTGGGCGACGACGATGTAGACTACCTCACTGAAAGTTCGGAAGAGAAGGAAAACTTCACCGACGCCATGAAGTGGGTGGCTGCCAAGAACCAGTACTTCTCGGCAGTGTTTATCGCTCAGAAGCAGTTCAGCGGCATGACCATGCACAGCAAGCCCTTCGACAAGAATTCTACCGACTTTGCCGACTACCTGAAGCAACTCACCGTGCATTCAGAAGTGGAATATCAGGCCGACAATGCCAACCCCGCATCGTTCTTCCTCTACCTCGGTCCTAACCGCTACAAGGTGCTCAACAACATCGACGAGATGATCAACCAGTATCCTGGCGGTGAACAGGCTGGCAGCGACGACCTCAACCTCACCCGCCTCATTCCACTGGGCTGGGCACTCTTCCGCTGGATCAACACCATGGTAGTGATTCCAGTATTCAACTGGCTGGGTTCGGTGATCAATAGTTACGGTATCATCATCCTCATCCTCACCATCCTCATCAAACTCGTGCTCACACCGCTCACCATCAAGAGTTACCGCTCGCAGGCTGTGATGAAGATTCTCGCTCCCGACGTGAAGGCCATCAACGAGAAGTATCCCGACCAGGCCGACGCCATGAAGCGCCAGCAGAAGATTATGGAACTCTACCGTTCGGCCGGAGCAAGCATGTTTGGCGGCTGTCTGCCTATGCTGTTGCAGATGCCTATCCTCATCGCGGTGTTTGCCTTCTTCCCATCATGTATTGAATTGCGCGGCCAGGCGTTCCTCTGGGCCAACGACCTTTCGGCTCCCGACGCCATCGCAAGTTGGACCACCGAAATTCCTATCATCAGCAGTTACTTTGGCAACCACATCAGCCTCTTCTGCTTGCTCATGACCGTGACCAACATCGCTTACACCTACGTGACCATGCAGTCGCAGACCCAGCAACAGGGCATGCCTAGCATGAAGTGGATGATGTATCTCATGCCAGTGTTCTTCCTCGTGTTCTTCAACCACTACGCTTCGGGCTTGAGTTACTACTATTTCCTCTCGCTCCTCATCACCATCGCCACCACCTATGCAGTGCGTGCATCGGTGAAGGAAGCCGACGTGCGTGCAGCCATGGCTGAATACAACAAGAAGCCCAAGAAGAAAAGCGGCTGGATGGCACGCCTCGAAGAGGCTCAGCGCCAGCAGCAGGAAGCCATGCGCCAGCAGCAAAAGCGCGGCGGAAAGCGCAGATAATTCCGATACCAGGAGTTAAGAAGTTAGGAGGAAGTTAAGAAGTTAAGACGATAGTCACGGCTTCCGGAACCTCCAGACTCACTTAGCAGACGACCATATTTTTAGATTCACGAATTCGCTTAATTCGTGAATCTTTTTTTACGCACACCCTAACTCGTAGACTCGTTGACTTGTTGACTTCCATCGTAACTCTTAAATTTTTATAAATACAGCGGTGGTAATGTAACTTTTTTCGTAATTTTGTGTTATATACAATATGAACGCAATGAAAAAAACGATACTCGCGCTTTTGATGGCGGTGGCTTGGCTTTCGGCCTCGGCGCTCGACCTCACTTGGAGCAAATACAACCTCAATTTCTCGGTGCCCGACGGTGGCTTCGAACTCTTTAGCACCAATACCCACTACGAACGCCAGTGGGAGGATATGCATCTCTCGGTGCATCTCTACAGCAAGGACCCTAACGACAAGAAGGAAATCTACACCACCACGCTCGAGCGTAAGGCGGCCGACTACAACATGTATGAGGTGAAGAAAACCAAGATTAAGGTAAAGAACTTCGACACCTACGCAGTGGAAGGCATCATGCCCGACGGCACTCGCGCCTTGCTCGTGAACCTTGTGTCGAAGAAGAGCGAACTCGTGGTGCAGGTGGTGGTGAACTACCTCTTCGGCAACCGCGAGATGGTGGAAGACGTGATCAAGAGTTTCGCCGAAAACCCCGACCGCAAGCCTAACCACGAAACACGCAAACAAAAAGTGCAGAAGCCCGACCAGAAACCCAAAAAGCCATCAAAAGAAGAACTCGAAGAACAGCAGCGCCAAGAAAAAGAACGCAAATACCAGGAAAAACGCCGTAAAGGAGAAATCTTCGACGCATAAAATGGTAGAGGCTTAGCCACGAATTATCGGTCCACATTTTAGAAGATAAAGATATATGGTTGCCTAGATTTCTAGTTATCTAGATATCTAGGTAATTCTTTTTCGTGGCAAGAAAGATCCACTCTTTTTGTCCCATTGTCCTTTAATTGTGGCCGAAATGCCCACAAGCGTGCCACTGTTCTAAATTTCGTATTAAATTTGCACCGTGTGAATAAATAGCAAGTTTATATGCGAAAATTTTTTTTAGCAATAGTATTGATTTCGGCAGTTCCCGCGATAGGGCAGGGCACGGTGTCGCTCGACTCGTGCCGACGTATGGCCATCGCCAACAATAAGGAAATTCTGCAAGAACAAATCAAAATCGAACAGGCTGGCTATCAGCGCAAACAGGCCGAAGCGGCATATCTGCCAAACTTCGACTTCGAAGCCAGTTATATCTACAATCAGAAGAAACTCTCGCTCGTGGACAAGGACCAGTTGCTGCCCACTAAGCAGTTTAATCCCGCCACTGGCGAATATGATTTCAATCTGGTGAAAGACCCCACCACGGGTCTGCCGGTGATGCACGACGGTCAGCCCATCCCTTCGCAGGTGGCACTGCTGCCCAAGAGTGCCCTTACCTATAATGTGCACCATGTGATGGCGGCGGCGGTTACCGTCACCCAGCCCATCTACATGGGCGGCAAGATTCGCGCTATGAACAATATCACCCACTACGCCGAAGAACTGGCCCGCAACATGCACAACTCGAAGGTGCAAGATGTGGTCTACAGCGTGGACGAAGCCTACTGGCGCGTGGTGTCGCTCGTGGCGAAGAAAAAACTGGTGGAGAGTTACCTGCAACTGGTGAAGAATCTCGACAGCGATGTGGAGAAGATGATTAACCAGGGCGTGGCCACCAAGGCCAACAAACTCACCGTGGACGTGAAGGTGAACGAGGCCAACGTGAATCTCACCAAGGTGGTGAACGGCCTCGAACTGTCGCGCATGGCACTCAACCAAATTTGCGGCAAACCCATCGACACCCGCTTCACCCTCGCCGATGAGGGCCGCGATGTGATTGGTGGCACGCTGCGCCCCACCCACATGAACATGGACTCGGTGTATGCCCAGCGCTCCGATATTCGTTCGCTTGAAATTGCCGCAAAAATCTTCGACGAAAAGGCGAAGGTGGTGCAAAGCGAGATGAAACCACAGGTGGCGGCCTTCGCAGCCTACCACGCCATGAACCCTAATTCCTACAACGGCTTCAAGAACCGATTCGGCTTCGCCTTCTCGGTGGGTGCCATGGTGAAGATTCCACTGTGGCACTGGGGCGGCCTTACCAATAAATATAAGGAAGCACAGGCCGAGGCTCGCTTGCGCAAGGTGCAAATTGAAGAGGCCCGCGAGAAGATCAACCTGCAGGTGAACCAGGCGAAATTCCGCTACGAGGAAGCCTGGAAAACCTACGACAAGACCAAGTCGCACCTCGTGCAGGCCAACGAGAACCTGCGTTGCGCACAACTCGCTTTCCGCGAGGGGCTGCAGAATCTCGAAACCGTGATCGCTGCCCAGACGGCATGGGTGCAGGCCTACAGCGAAAACATCGACGCCCAAATCGATATCCAACTTTGCGACGTCTACCTCTCGAAGGTGATGGGCCAAATGAACTATTAAGAAACTAAAAAAATAACGACCAAGATATGGAAAAAGAAAAGCAACAACAGCAAGCACAGGCTTCTGTGAAGGATAACGCCTCGGAGAGCAAGCGCACTGAGGTGAAGGAACAGCGCACCATCGTGCGCAAGCGCGACAAGGCGCTGCTGGCAGCCCTCTTCGTGTTTGTGCTGGTGATAGCGGGTGTGGCGGCTATGGGTATGCTCATGATTAAGCCTCCGAAGGAAATCACCCAAGGCCAGGCCGACTGCGAGCAGGTGCGTGTGTCGGGCAAGTTGCCGGGCCGTGTGGCGCGCTTCTATGTGAAGGAGGGCGACTACGTGCACAAGGGCGATACCCTCGTGGCCATCAGCAGCAAGACGGCCGACGCTGCCCTCTACAAGGCTCGCAGCGCTCAGCGCGTGGCAGCCTCTACCGCGCAAAAGGTGGAAAAAGGCACCCGCGAGGAAGTGAAGAGCGGCGCCAATAGCCTCGTGGCTCAAGCCAAGGCGGCACAGGAGATTGCCCGCAAAACCTACCAGCGCGTGGAGAACCTCTACAACGAAGGCGTGATGACTGAGCAGAAGCGCGACGAAGCCAAGGCTGCCTACGATGCCGCCACCGCTGCCGTTGCCGCTGCCGAATCGCAAGCCCTGATGGCGCAGAACGGCGCGCAGCAAGAAGACAAGGCCGCCAGTCACGGTATGGAAGACATAGCCCGCGCCACGGTGATGGAGGTGGAATCGGTGCTCGAAGACCAGATTCTCGTGGCTCCCTGCGATGGCGAAGTGAGCGAAATATTCCCTCACGAAGGCGAACTCGTGGCTCTCGGATCGCCCATCATGACCATCTCCAAGACGCAGGACATGTGGGTGGCATTCAGTGTGCGCGAAGAGAAACTCGCCATGCTGCCCATGGACACCGTGCTCACCGTCACCATCCCCGCCCTTGCCCACAAGGAAGCGAAGATGAAGGTGTATTATGTGCACGACATGGGTGCCTACGCCGTGTGGAACGCCACCAAAGCCTACGGCCAATACGACAGCAAAACCTTCGCCGTGAAGATGCGCCCACTCGAGCACATAGAAGGCTTCCGCCCCGGCATGTCGGTACTCCTCCCAGAGTGATATGCAATGTCTCTAACATCTAACTTCCAATTTCTAATTTCTCCACAAATATGCTCCTGCACTACATCAATCAATCGCTGAAGCGTGGCACCGTGGCACTGGTGCGACGCCAGGCGCTGTTTTGGATGATGGTGGTGATGCCGCTGCTCTGCAGTTGGTTTATGCTCGATTTGATGAAGGATGGCGCCGTCGAACGCGTGCCCGTGGGCATCGTCGACCTCGACAACTCGTCGCTCTCGCGCAATATCACCCGCAATCTCTCCGCCTTCAAGACGGTGGACGTGCAGTATCATTTCCGCAACTACCAGGAGGCTGCCGATGCCGTACAGCGCGGCTTGGTGATGGGATTCTTCTATATGCCCGCCGACCTCTCGCAGAAGGCACTCAGCGGCAACCAGCCCACCATCAGTTACTACATCAACTACGCCTACTACACGCCCGCCTCCACCATGTTCAAGGGGTTCAAGACCATGACAGTGCTGGCTAATGGCGCCATCGTCACCACGGTGATGCGCACCCTGGGTGTGCCCGGGCCGCAAATTAGCGCCGCCCTGCAACCCGTGCTCACCGATGTGCATCCGCTCAACAACCCCTGGACCAACTACAGTTACTACCTCAACGCCTCGTTCGTGCCTTGCCTGCTGGCGCTCATCATCTTGCTGGTGACCTCGTTCAGCATAGGCACGGAGTTGAAATATGGCACTTCGCGCCAGTGGATGCGCGCATCGGGCGACAGCATCATCCTTGCCATCACAGGCAAAATCCTGCCGCAGACCATCATCTTCACCGCCGTGGGGTGGTTCATACAGATGATGATGTATCGCATCTACGGCATGCCGCTCAACTGCCCGCCCTCGCACATGATGTGGGCGATGGTGCTCTTCGTGCTCGCCAACCAGGGCTGGGCGCTCTTCGCCATGTGTGTGGTGCCCAACTTCCGCCTCGGCGCCACCGTGTGCACCCTCTTCGGCATGCTCTCGTTCTCCTTCTGCGGCTTCTCGCTGCCACAGGAGGCGCTCTATCCGTGGGTGGACGCCATCGGCTACGTGATGCCGGTGAAGTATTACTTCCTCTTGAGCATCGACCAGGCGCTCAACGGCATCGACTTCTACTACAGCCGCATCTATTACGCCGCCCTCATCGGCTTCGCGCTGCTGCCCTGGCCGCTCATGTGGCGCCTGAAGAAGGAATGCAAGCACCCCGTGTATGTGCCATAAAAATCAAGAACTGAAAAATGAGAATGCTCAGCAACATATTCCATTGGCCACTTAGCATCGGCCGCGTGTGGAAGCGAGAACTCTGCCTCGCCTTCCGCGACCAGGCTGTGGTTATCTTCTTTATCGTGCTTTGCGCGGTGTATCCCGTGCTCTATTCGCTCATCTACAACACCGAGGTGGCGCGCGATGTACAGGTGGTGGTGGTCGACGACAACCGCTCTCACCTCACCCGCGAATTCGTGCGTATGCTCGACGCCACGCCCGAGGTGTGCGTGACGGACTACGTGAGCAACATGCCCGACGCCCGCCGGCTCATGAACGAGCATGAGTGCTACGGCATCGTCTATTTCCCCGCCGATTTCACCCGCAAAGCCCTCGGCGGCGAACAAGGCCACGTGTCGCTCTACACCGACATGGGCGTGCTCATGCGCTACAAGCAATTGCTCGTGGCGCTCACCAAGGTGCAACTCAGTGTGTGCTCGCGCATGCAGCAGGCGCAGATAGGCATCGTTTCGGCCAACACCGCCTCGTCGAGTGGCGGCGGAGGCATCATCGAAAGTCGCGAAGTGGCGCTGGGCAACACCGCCATGGGTGTGGCTTCGGCCGTGCTGCCGTGCATCCTCCTGATGGTGCTCCAGCAGAGTATGATTCTGGGCATATGCGTGCTCCGAGGCGGCAGTCGTGAGCGCCGCTTGCACCACCGCGGCATCGATCCCGAGGAAATCCCCGCAGGCGTGGGCGCCACCATCATCGGCAAAACCCTCTGCCACCTGCTCATCTACATCCTCCCCGCCATCTATGTGCTCCACTTCGTGCCCATCTTCTTCGACTTCCCCCAGAATGGCGACCCGCTCCACATCATCGCCCTCATCCTCCCGTTCCTGCTGGGCGCATCGCTGCTGGGCCAAACGCTGCAGGTGTTTGTCAACGACCGCGAGTCCACCTTCCTGGTGATGGCGTTCACCTCGGTGATCTTCGTCTTCCTCAGCGGCATATCCTGGCCGCGCTACATGATGAGCGACCTCTGGACAGCCCTCGGCAACGCCATCCCGTCGACCTGGGCGTCGAATGCCTACATCGCCATCCACACCACCGGCGCCACCCTCGAGCAGGTGTCGGGCCACTATTATATGCTGTGGATACTCGTGGCGTTCTACTTCGTGGCGGCCTACATGGTGGAGCGCTTCATTTGCCGTCCCCGCTATCGCCGCATGCAGCACTATGCCGCCATCCATCCCCACGCCCTGCTCAACGAAGAGCGCCGCCGCAACGCCGTCGACACCCCCGACTGGTAAAGCCGCGCGTGGTGGAATTTCCCAAGCCCGCTATCATGGTGTGCAAAAAAACATCAGCAAGTGGCTATGGAGCGAAATATCTTCCACTAGCCATTATTGTGCGCAAAAAAACTCACCTCACCATTACGTGGTGTAAGTTACTATCCCATAGCCTATTTGTAGTGCTAGGGTAGGGCAGAAGATCCAAAGCGCGCAAAATTTTTTTCACAAAAGTTTTGCCATTACAAAAATAATTACTAATTTTGTACCCGCAAACGAGAGATAACCTCTCAGAAAGCACTTGCGAAAATAGCTCAGTTGGTAGAGCACGACCTTGCCAAGGTCGGGGTCGCGGGTTCGAGTCCCGTTTTTCGCTCACATATTTGTCCAGGTGGCGGAATTGGTAGACGCGCTACTTTGAGGGGGTAGTGAACAATGGTTCGTGTGAGTTCGAGTCTCATCTTGGACACCAAAAAGCAGGGAAGTTGCAAATCAAGCAACTTCCCTGCTTTTTTTTTCGCCCGGCCAGATGATGGAAAATAACAGAAGCCGCGGAACCACTGGAGCCTCCAGAACCTCCAGAACTTCTGGAATATCCAGAACGCCCATGATCCTGGGGGGTAAACATTATAGACGCAGCAAAAACAGTTGTGTTGGGAAGCGAAACGGAGAGGCGCCGCAATCCCCTTGGGGATTGGATGTGTGTAGGCAGGTATGCAGCGGAGGCGCTGCG
>JAUNCU010000029.1:0-13119 GCA_030526455.1 Bacteroidales bacterium
CAGCAAAACATGGAGCAAATTCTTCGCACCATGCAGAATCAGGAAAATGCCACCCAGCAGCGTGTGAACGCTAAGCGCGCTAAGCAGCAAGAAGGCGAGCGCGTGCGCACACGCAATAAATGGTAGGCTCGCTGCCCTCCCCTACGCTTTTCTTTGCAATACACTAATCATTACACTTCACGACGATGAGATTGATTAAACACATCTTCTACATAGCGCTGATTGCTCTCGTGGCCACACCTGCATGGGGACAGAAACTCCAGTACATGGGCGGTGGCAGCATGGGCGACGGCAAGTTTCAACTGGTGTACCAACTCTCGGGTGTTTCCTCGCCCGGCACTTTCAACGCCCCCGCCATCGAGGGCGCGAAAAAGTTGTTTCAGTCGGGCGCGCAAGCCATCGGCTCTTCATCGAGCACCACGATTGTGAATGGCAAGGTGATAGAGCACAGCAGCGGCAGCGTGTATCGCTACACCGTCACCTACAAGGCCGACAAGGAAGGACGCCTCGCTGTGGGAAAAGCCAGCGTGAGCGTGGGCGGCAAGCAAGTCAGCGCCCCTGGCTTCCAGATGACGGTGGGCAAGGCCGAGCAACGCCAGTCGCCTCAGTCCATTCTGAACCAGATGCGCGGCCGCGGCGTGGATGCCGAAGACCCCTTCTCGCAAACCGAGGAGAAGGAGGTGACCGCCAACGACCTCTTTGTGAAAATTGAAATGTCGAAGAGTCGCGTGTATGAGCAGCAGGCGGTGGTGTGCACGGTGAAACTCTACACCAAGTTCCCCATCAAGGAATTCATGCCGCTGCAGCAGCCCGAATACACTGGCTTCCTCATCGAAGACATCACGCCCAAGATGGCGGGAAGTCCGCGCGTGGAGAACTACCACGGCCAGAACTACTACACCGCCATCCTGCGCAAGAGCATCCTCTATCCGCAGAAGTCGGGCACGCTCACCATCAACTCGGGCGAATTCGACGTGATTCCTGTGCAGCGTCGCGTGTACGTGGGCCTCAACAGCGCCATTGCCGTGCCTGTGGATGGCGACAAACTGCGCATCAAGAGCAATGCGGCGTCGGTCAACATCACGCCTCTGCCCTCCCCTCGCCCAGCGGGATTCACCGGCGCAGTGGGCGAATTCTCCATCAAGGATGCCATCACGCCTGCCCAACTGAAAACCTACGCCACCGCCAACTATACGGTGACGGTGACCGGCAGCGGCAACATCAAGTACATCAAAGCCCCATCCATCGACTTCCCCAAGGAATTTGACACCTTCGACGCTCAAAACGACATCAAGACCTCGCAAGACGGCGACGACGTGAGCGGCAACATCACGTTCACCTATCAGTTCATCCCACAGCAGGTGGGCGAATTCAGCATCGGCGAGGGCGAATTTGTGTACTTCAACCCCACCACCGAAAAATACGAAACACTCACCCTGCCATCACACCGCCTGCACATAGCCCAAGGCAGCGGTCAGCCCACGAAGGCCAACCCCGACTCGAAGCGCATGACCGATATTCATCCCGTGCACAGTGGCGATATGAACTTGAGCAAAACCCACACCCTGCTGCTCGACACGCTGGGCTACTGGATGCTCCTGCTGGTGCCTTTCTTTGCCTTTGTGGCCATCCTCATCTACTATCGCAAACTGGTGAAGGAGCGCGCCAATGTGCAACTGATGCGCGTGAAGCGGGCCAGCAAGGTGGCGCAGCGACGCCTCAAGCAAGCCAAGACTTACATGGCGGCGGGCAACAGCGGCGCCTTCTACGCCGAAGTGCTCACCGCTTCGTGGGGCTACCTGAGCGATAAACTCGGTATCCCCGTTTCGGAACTGAGCAAGGAAAATATCGATGCCGAACTCGAATCCTACGGTGTGGACGCTGCGCTGCGCTCTCGCATGCTCTCGCTGCTGGAGAAGTGTGAATTTGCACAGTATGCGCCCGAACTGAGCGGCACCGACATGCAAAGCATCTTCAACGAAGCCGCCTCCGTGATGGACAATCTGGAAAATGTGAAACGCAAAAAAACTGAAGCAAAATGAAAAAGACGCTCCTTCTGCTGATTTCAGCGCTTATATATAATGTGGCAGCCTTGGCCGCCGCCCCCGACAATGCCGACAGCGCCTACAGCCAAAGCCGCTACCAGGATGCCATACGCCTCTACGAAGCGCAGGCACAGGCCGAGGGCACCTCGTCGGACCTCTACTACAACCTGGGCTGCGCCCACTACAAGATGCAGGACGTGCCCCGCGCCATCCTCTACTTTGAGCGAGCGCTGGTGCTCGATCCCGGCAACGACGATGCCCGCGACAACCTCACCTTCATACGCGAGAAAGCAAAAATCGCCCCATCCACATCGGGCAGTTTCTTCTCCGACTTGCTTCAGCAAAGCGTGAGCCGCGTTTCGAGCAATGCCTGGGCCATCATGGCAGCCGTCATCTTCGTGCTGCTGCTGCTCGCCATCGCCGCCTACATTTTCATGGGCAGCATCTTGCTGCGCAAGGTGGGCTTCTTCAGCGCCGGCCTGCTGCTGGTGGCATTCATCGCCACACTGGCTTGCGCCTTCTATCAGCGCGCCGCCACGGTGGGCCATAGCCAAGCCATCGTGATGCCACAGTCGGCCACCCTCAGCACCGCCCCCCACGCACCATCGGAGAAAGAAGTGGCATTCCGCCTCAAGGGCGGCATGAAAGTAAATATCGTCGACTCAGTGAAAACCGCCAAGCCCGCCGAAACCTGGTACAAGGTGGAATCGAAGCGCAACCAGCAAGCCTGGATCCTCGCCACCGACATCGAAAAGATTTAACCCGACTATTCTCCTCAATCCCTCTCCCACTATGCTTGAATACCTCCAGCAACTCGATGCTCAACTGCTCTGCGCGCTCAATGGCATGAA
This sequence comes from Bacteroidales bacterium, assembly GCA_030526455.1. Lineage (GTDB taxonomy): Bacteria > Bacteroidota > Bacteroidia > Bacteroidales > Muribaculaceae > Sodaliphilus. The sequence goes on from JAUNCU010000029.1 coordinate 2,897, forward strand.
CTGCCCCTACGCCGACCAACTCATGTGGCTCATTTCAGGAAAATTCTCCTCGGCACTCATCGTGATTGTGCTGCTCGCCCTGCTTGCACGCCATCGCCAGTGGCGCAACATGATCACGCTGCTGCTCGCCATCGCGCTGGTGGTGGTGCTGGCCGACCGCGTTTCGTCGGGCATCATCAAGCCCCTGGTGGAACGCCTTCGCCCCACCCACAACCCCGAACTCCAAGGCATGGTGCACATCGTGAACGACTACCGCGGCGGGCTCTACGGCTTCGTCTCGAGCCATGCCGCCAATCTCTTCGGCATCGCCACCCTCATCAGCATGGTGATGAAAAACCGCGGCACGTGGATAGCGATGCTCTCGTGGGCAGCCATCGTGAGTTACAGCCGCATCTATCTGGGCGTGCACTACCCCGGCGACATCGTGGGCGGCATCGCAGTGGGCATGGCAGCGGCAGTGGCAGTGAAATGGGCATGGAAGAAAACACCCGAAAAATGGAACATTCCACGCCCCGAACGCCTTTTCGCCAAAGCCGACGCAAAAATCCTCAATCTCGCCGTAGCACTCAATGTGCTGATAATAGCAGTGATTGCAGCATTATTTTGATAAAAGGTGAAAAATAACAGCCCAAATATTTTGCAGTTACCAAATTTTGTAATAATTTTATAGCATAAAACAAAAAACTAACTCCATTTATTAACTATTTAATTTACATAATCATGCCAAAAACAATTCCATTCAAAGAACTTCGTCGCATCAAAGACAGTTTGCCCGAAGGTTCAATCCACAAAATTGCGGATCAACTGAACATGACAGACCAATCAGTACGTAACTATTTCGGTGGTTCTAACTACGAATACGGCACTAACATGGGCGTGCATATCGAACCAGGCCCTGACGGTGGTTATGTAGTACTCGACGACACCAAGATTTTAGATATGGCCCTCGAAATTCTCGGAGAGAAGAAGGAGGAAGCCTAAAGTTAACAACAAGAAAGCATAGCATGGGGCCATACATCTAATGAATGTGAGGTTCCATGCTTTTTTATCTATAGCATTCACTCGAAAGTATTTTTTTTATTCGCTTTTTTCAACCATAGCAATCATGTCATCACATAGCAACAACGACCCAAATCGCCTTATCACACTCGCTATCCACACCTACGACCGCGCAGTGATTCTGAAATCGCGGCTTGAGCAAGCAGGGGTTACCTCAGTGCTGCACAATGTGAACCTATCGGAGCCGGTAGTGTCGGCGGGTGTGCGCGTACGCATTCGCGAAAAAGACCTCCCACAGGCTTTGGCAGTGGTGGAAAGCGAAGATATCGCTCCCGCTCCATCCACCCCGTCGAAGGGAATGAAGGTGCTCATCCCCGTGGATTTCAGCGACTACTCCATCAAGAGTTGCATCGTGGGATTTGAATACGCGCGCCGCTACAGTGGCAGCGTGGTGCTCCTGCATGCCTACATGAACGCCGAGCGCCGCCTCGCCCTGCCCTTCGGCAGCGACCGCTACAAGCGCGCCGGCGACGACGACAGCACCCTACGCTCGCGAGCACTGCTGGCAATGAAGGATTTTCGCTCTAAACTGGAAAAGATGATCGTGGACGGTATGCTGGCCAACGTATCGTTTGAAACCGCCGTACGCGAAGGTGTGGCCGAGCACTGTGTGCTCACCTGTGCCGACGAGGTGAAGGCGCAAATGATTGTGATGGGCACTGCCGGAACGAGCCAGCGCGAACGCGCCGCCCTGGGCAGCGTCACCGCCGAGGTGCTCGACGCCTGCCGCTTCCCCATCATGGCCATCCCCAAGAATGCCGAAGTCGACCGCCTCGCCAGCGTGAAGAATGTGGTGTTCTTCAGTAATCTCATCCCCAACGACCTGCTCTCCTTCGACCTCTTCTCCCACCTGCTCTCGGTGAAGGGCATGAAGGTGAACATCGTGCCCGTGCTGGAAAAGCGCGCCGGCACCAAATACACACAAGAGGCGAAAGATCAACTCATGAACTACTGCAGCGAGCATTATCCACAGTGCCATTTCCAGTTGACCGAAGTGCCGCTAGAGGGCAATCTCGACGCCTTCCAGAAGTTCACCGAGGAAAAAAATATCGACCTCATAGTGATTCCTAACAAAAAAACCAATATCTTTGCACGCCTATTCAACCCCAGCATTGCCCACCGCGTGCTCTTCTCGAGCGACATCCCGCTGCTGGCAGTGCCTGTATAGAGGGGCGAGCATAGGCTATTGAAGATTGTTTTACCTAAAATCAAATAACACACACACGAAACACTTGAATTGAAAATGAAGATTAAAGCATTTTTCTTTGCCGCAGCCTTGGCTATTGCGCCTTCTGTGGCCGTTCAGGCATCGCCTGCCCACCAAGTTGAAGTATTCAGCAAAGCGCAGAAAGCCGCCCACACCAAGCAGATGCAACGCGTGTTTGCCCTGTTGGGCAAGGGACAGTACGCCCAGGCATGGCAGGAACAACTGGCGCTCGAGAAACTGATGGCGCCCGACCACGCGGCCTATGAGCGCGCGCTCTATCCGCTCTACGACCTGAGCAACGCCATGTTTATGGTGTGCCCAAAAGGACAGGGGGTGGCGATGCAGCCCGACGCTTGGGCGGCCGAACAACTGGTGCGCAACATCTACGTGCGCGGCACGGGCATTGAGGAGGCCAACGCCTTCCTCGGCGCCGACGATATCATGCTGTCGGTGGACATGATTCGCAGCATGGTGGAAAAGCGCCTCATCGAGCACGTGAACGCCACCGGCACCGCCGACGCCTACCGCCAGTTGCTCGCGGTGATCGACAACACCCATCCCGCCTACAAGCACGCCAGCGACCAGGTGGCTATCCTCGAATTTGAAGAAACATGCAATTCGGCTGCCGGATGCCGCAACTATCTGCGCAACTACCCCAACTCGCCGCTCATCGACAAGGCCAAGGAAAAATTGCTCAAATACGACTTCGCCCACGCCAAGGAAGTGAACGACGAGAAGACGTGGAATAAATTCATCAGCGACTACCAATTCGTGAACACCGCCGCCACACAAGTGGCCGACGCGCGCAAGGCGCTGGTGGTGTTGCAAGAAATGCGCCTGTGCAGCGCCAGTGTGGCGCTTGCCGACCTCGACAAATACGCCTCGTCGCACCGCCGCGATGTGGCCAACCGCGTGTTTATCACCTACGACAACCTCATCAACCTCCCCACCCACTCCTATCGCTTCATGAGCCTGAAACTCAACTTCAACGGCGCCGTGGGCAAGGTGGAGGAAACCATCACCGAAACCAATGGCACCGTCACGCTCAACCGCTACACCTTCAATGCGCAAGGTCTGCTCACCGAAGCCTACAACGGCCACGCACGTGTGCTCACGCAATACACCTACGGCTACGACGAGCGCCGCGGCTTCTACCCCGTGAGCAAAACCGAAAAGGGAAAGACTTACACCTATAAATGCATCTACGGCACCAACGGACGCCTATCGCGCATCACCTGCACCGACGGACAAGTGATCGACTACACCTACGACGCCGACGGACGCATCACCGAGCGCAACGAAACCACTGCCGACGGCAAAAAGCGCAACTCCACCTTCAAGAGCGGCAAGATTCGCACCGAAAAAACGGGCGACACCATGCTACGATTCCTGCGCTACGACGGCAGCCGAGCCACACAAATCAACTCCGAAAAAGCCAACGCAAAGCACATGTGGACCTACACCTACACCACCAACGAAGCCGGCCAATGGACCACAGCCGAAGCCCAACTCGACGGCAAACCACGCATGACCATAACCCGCACCTTCGCCCAGTGATAACTGGCAAATATGCAAGCGCAAAAAAAAAGAGCCGTATTCGGCTCTTTTCTTATTTTATTGAGGCTAATTGGTGGCCTAATTTTCGTAGGGAATCTTTTATTAAATTCACTCGTTCGCTGCTTGGCTTCTTGATTCCGTAAATGTAGCGTGACAGCAGTGTTTTGTTGATGCCGATAGCATTTGCACACTGCGATACGTTGAGTTGAGGGAATCGGCGAAACAGCGTTCCTATTTCGTTTTCGTATTCTGGCTCGCCACTTCGATAGAAACTTGAAATGTGAATGTCTTCGTCGATCATTGGCCATCGAATGTCGTCGCCGAAACGGCCTATGATATACGACGCTCGTTCTTCAGCATTGGCCTCCATCAACAAAGGAAACGCTTCCAGTGGGCGACTCAGTACTTCGCCCTTATCTGTAGAGATAAACACTCTACCGTCTTTGAACCACACGTCTTTAATCTTTGCTTCCATCATCGTCGATATTACACTGTCACTCCCTCCTTATTTCAGCACGGTGAGGATGAGGATCCATACTGGGCAGAGGACGAAGAATACTGCTGAGAGCATGAAGAGTTGGCGGCGGATGAAGGCGCGTTCGGGTTTCTGGAAGGCGCCGTGGAGGAAGGTGAAGGCCGACATGAAGAGGAAGAAGTCGTCCACATAGCCCATCCAGCCTATGCGGTCGAAGTCCACTGGCATCACCACATAGGCGATGGCGAAAAGAAAATACACTACGGCTACAATGCGCAGCGGGTTATGCAGTTTTTGAGATATCATAATCTATAATCGTGGTTATCTAGTGTTTAATTTTATGAGCCGAATGTAGCGGCATAATCAATGTATCATCCTTCCCCGGTGATTTCTTGCCAGCCTTTTGTGAAGAAGGGCTGGGTGAAGTCGCGTGGGCGGAGGATTTCGCCGTCGTACATCACGATGTCGATGTCGATGGGCACTTGCTTCTTTGCGCGCATCTCTTCGGTGCGCCCTGCCTCCACCTCGTGGCGCTTGAGCAAGGCGTGGAGTTCGGCTAGCGGCAACTGGCAGTAGCCCTGCACCACGGCATTGAGATAGGTGCTATCGCCATGCAGCGCCTGCGTGCTGTAGAGCATGGAGGAACGCATGGGCGCGAGCACGCTGGTGAGCCAACTGAGCGAGCGCATCATCTGCTCACGCCGCTCCGCCACATTGCTCGCCACACTCAGCACCACCTCTTTCACTGCTTCACTCCTTTCATCGACAGGGAGATGCGCTTGCGGTCGAGATCCACTTCGAGCACACGCACACGCACGTGCTGGCCGATGGTCACCACGCGCGAAGGGTCGCTCACGCGGCGGTCGGAGAGATGCGAGATATGCACCAGGCCATTCTCGTGGATGCCGATGTCCACAAAAGCGCCAAACTTGGTGATATTGGTCACCTTGCCGTTGAGTTCCATATCCTTGCGCAGGTCTTTGATATCGTTGATGGCGTCGTCGAATTCAAAGGTTTCGATTTCGCTGCGAGGGTCGCGGCCGGGCTTGTCGAGTTCGGTCATGATGTCGGCAAGTGTGGGAATACCCACCTTCTCGCTCACGTAGCGCTTGATGTCGATGGTGGCGCGTTTCGCCTTGTCGGCCATGAGTTCGGCCACCGAGCAGCCGCAGTCGTGTGCCATCTGCTTCACGATGGCGTAACTCTCAGGATGCACCGCCGAGTTGTCGAGCGGGTTGTCGCTCTCGGGCACACGCAGGAAACCTGCCGCCTGAGTGAAGGTTTTCTTGCCCATCTTGGGCACATTCATGATGTCGGCACGAGAGTGGAATTCGCCATTCTCGGCGCGATAGGTCACAATTTTTTCAGCCAGCGCGGGACCGAGGCCTGCCACATAGGTGAGCAATTCCTTGCTGGCGGTGTTGATGTTCACGCCCACACTGTTCACGCAACTTTCCACCGTGAAGGTGAGCGCCTCTTTGAGTTTGTTCTGGTCCACATCGTGCTGATACTGCCCCACCCCTATGGATTTGGGGTCGATTTTCACCAGTTCAGCGAGTGGGTCGAGCAGTCGGCGGCCAATTGACACGGCGCCGCGCACGGTCACGTCCTTGTCGGGGAACTCGTCGCGGGCGATCTTCGATGCCGAATAGATGCTGGCACCGTTCTCGCTCACCACATACACGTCCACCTTGCGCCCATGGCGCAGGCGCTTGAGGAAGCGCTCGGTTTCACGGCTGGCGGTGCCGTTGCCCAGCGAAATGGCGTCGATGGCATATTTCTCCACCAGCGAGCAGACGGTGTCGGTGGCGCCGTCGATGTCGTAATGCGGAGCGGTGGGATAAATCACGTCGTGGTGCAGGAGGTTGCCGTTCTCGTCGAGGCACACCACCTTGCAGCCCGTGCGGAAACCGGGGTCTACGGCCAAGATGCGCTTATGGCCCAGCGGCGGCGCAAAGAGGAGTTGGCGTGCGTTTTGGGCAAACATATCGATGGCTTCATCGTCGGCCTTCGCCTTCGAGAGCGCAGCAAATTCGGTTTCTATCGAGGGTTTCACCAGGCGCTTGAAACTGTCTTCGGCGGCTTCTTCCACCAGCACCGCCGCTTCGCCATGGCCACGCACCACGATGCGGCAAATGTTGTCGATGGCGCGGTCGTCGTTGATGGAGATGCCCACTTTCAGGAAACCCTCCTTCTCGCCACGGCGAATGGCGAGCAACTGGTGCGACGACACGCGGCGCAGCGGCTGGCTGTAGTCGTAGTAGTTCTCGTAGTTGCGGCCTTCTATCTCCTTGCCTTTCACGAAGTGGGAATTGAGCACGGCATCGTGGCGGAAGGCACGGCGCACACTGTTGCGCACGGCCTCGCTCTCCGAAATCCACTCGGCAATGATGTCTTTGGCGCCGGCGATGGCGGCCTCCACATCGGGCACGGCATCGCTGAGGAATTGCTCGGCACGGCGCTCGATGCCGTCGGAGCGCTGCGCCATGATGATCTTGGCCAGCGGCTCGAGTCCCTTTTCGCGGGCCACCTCGGCGCGGGTGCGTCGCTTGGGCTTGTAGGGCAGGTAGATGTCTTCGAGGGTGTTGGCGTCCCAGCAGCCGAGAATGCGTGCCGAGAGTTCTTCGGTGAGTTTATCCTGGGCCTCAATGCTCTTGATGATGGTGGCTTTGCGCTTTTCCAGTTCGTGATAGTAATTGAGTCGCGCTTCCACCGATTGCACGGCTATTTCGTCGAGGCCGCCAGTCACCTCCTTGCGGTAGCGACTGATGAACGGGATGCTGTTGTCGTCCTTCAGCAGCCCCACGGTGCCCGCCACCTGGTGCAGCGGTATGTTGAGTTCTTGCGAAATGAGTTCTGAGATTTTGTCGGCCATAGTTTTTTATTGTGTAAAATTATGGTTAATGCTTCTTTTTGAGGGTGATAACGGTGATTTCTGGCGTTACGCCTATGCGCATAGGCACGCCCACTTCGCCCACGCCGGTGTTCACGTAGAGGTGCTGGTCGCCTTCGCTGTAGTGCCCAGCCCAGTAGGGTGTGACGAAACTGGCGGGCGAAAACTGCGTGCCGAAGAGGGTGAACTGCATCTGCATGGCATGGGTGTGGCCCGCGAGGGTGAGGTCGATGTGCACGGGATTGTCTTTTTCGCCTTCCGATTTTGGGTCGATGTAGTATTTCCACACGTTGGGCACGTGCTGCAGCAGTATCTTGAAGGTGCCTTCCTGGTAGGATGATGCACATATGTCCTTGAATTTGATGGGCAGTTTCCAGTGTGGCGGCATGAAACTTTGCATGCCCACCACCAGAATGCTGTCGGCACCGCGGTGCACGGTGATGCAGGAGTCAACGCAGGGCGTCCATCCCATTATGCGCTGCTGCTGATGCAGGCGGAGCGAGTCGGCCAGCCACGCTTGCTCGGAGGGCCAGCGGTAGTAGAACTTCTGATCGTGATTGCCTTGCGCGGCGATGACACCGTCGGCAGCGCGCAGGCGTCGCAGCACGGGCACAAAGGCGTCGACCTCACGCGAGTGGCGGTTCACCAGATCGCCGGTGAAGCAAATCATGTGGGGCTGCTGGGCGTTGATGCTGTCCACGTATTGCGACACGAAGGCGGTGTCGGTGCCGTACGTGCCCAGGTGGGCGTCGCTGAATTGCACGATGCGGTAGCCATCGAAGGCCTCAGGCACTCGCTCGCTCTCGATGGTGATGTGATTCACCTGTATCTGGAAGGGTGTCACCAGTGTGGCCCACGCCAGTTTCAGCAGCAGCACGGTCATCACGCCCACCGCGGCAAAGCGGATAAACTGGCGCCCGCGCTCTTCCATGTTTTTGCGCAAGGAGAGCGAGCCTATGAGCATCGCCACCAGTTTCGAGCCTTGGATGCCGAAGAAGGCGAGCAGCAGATACATGGCCACACGCAAGCCGGCGTCGGAATCCTGGTGGGCGAAAATGAGGGCTGCCCCCAGCACGGCGTAGAGCAGCGCGCTGGCAGCGGCATAACAAGGCTTTGCCCACCGCGGGCTTGCCGCAGAGCGGCGCAGACGGCGATAGGCAAAAAAGTCGATAGCCAGCAGCACTGCCAAGGCTATCAGCAGTGGTATCCAGTGCAGTTTCATCAGTGCTCCAGTGCCTTTGTGCTTACTTCAGTGCTTCGAGTTGATTAGTGAGCGGGTTGGAGTACATCTGCAGCATGCACTTGAACATGAAATTGCGGTCGAGTTCGTTGTGAGGCACCTGCACCTTGGCGAGTTGGCCGTTGAGATATTCGATGAAGGCTTCACGCTCCTCGGCGGTGTACTTGTCGGCGAAATCCTGGTTGTCGAACAAGATATCATGAGCAATGTAGTTGGTCTTGAAAATCTTGTAGTTGCTGTGGATTTCGTGGTCGATGATGGCACACACGCGGCGCAGCAGCAGCAGTTTGTCGAGGTCGGCAGGAATGGAGTCGAGTTTGTCGTTGATGCAAGGCACGAATGAATAGTGCACCTTTCCCTTGTAGCCCATGATGCCGGTCTGCATGCTCACGAGGTCGTCGTTCTGGGTCTTCTTGAAGTTGGGGTCCTTGCTCTTGAGCAGGAATTCGGTGGCCTTGAGATAATCGTTGGGGTCGTATTCGTAACTCAGCGCAATGGGGGCGATGTTGAGTTCCTTGAGGCTCTCGATCATCGACACTTCGCGGTTGCCGTAGGTGAGCATCTTCAGCAGGCTTTCCTGGGTGCGGTCGTTGCTGTCTTTGCATCGGCCTTCACGCTGCGCGAGCCACACCGATGTGCCCTTTTCCTTGATGGCGAAGTGGATGTAGCGCGAGAGTTGCACGGCGGCGGCGAGGGTCTGCAAGCGGCCCAGGTTGCGCTTCACGATGAAACTCTTGTTCATGCGCACGAGTTTGGTGATCCACTCAAAAATCAAGAGATTGTTGCCAATGGCGATTTCCACCGTGTCGTGGCCATACTTGTCGAGCAGGTAACTCAGTTGAGCCGAGTCGAGCACGATGTCGCGGTGATTGGTGATATGAAGATAGCGAGTGTCCTTGTCGATGTTTTCGATGCCGCTCACGCTGATGCCGTCGCTGGTGCGTGCAAGCACTTCGCCCACCAGCGGAGCCATCACCTTCTGCTGAAATTCGTTCTTCGAATTAAGAGAAAGCAAGAGTTGAATCACATCGGCCACCTTGCGGTCGGGCATAATGAATTTGATAACCTGCTGGAACATGGGTTTTTCCACCAGCATCATCATCTCGTTATGAAAATCCTTGTCAGAAATCGGACAAATATCTGCAAATTCTGCAGGCACAATTACGTTTTCTTTTTCCATAATACTAATTTCCAAGTAATGAATAGTTTTCAAAGATAGACATTATCCACTAAACCACCAAACCCATAACATAATTTAATACTCCCCCGAAAAAACAAACATATTTTATCATTAAGGGAATACAAAAAAGCAAAACACAGCATGGCGGGAGGTGCGCCCCGTTAGGGAGAAAATAGGTTCAGATTAAGCCGGTTCGCTTTCATTCTTCCACCAATTTGGCCAAAGCAGAAGCAACATCATTTTTGCGTTTATTTTTGCCGATCAAAAAAGCGTGGCTCTTGCTGTAAATTCATTATAATTTCGTATATTTGCCATTTGAGAGCATAAGCCACTATGATTTTTCCGAAGTTATGAGCAAATTCTTATATCCCGTTGACACCGACCAGTTCCAGATGATTAGGGAAATGGGCAAGTTGTACGTTGATAAAACCGACCTGGTTTACAGCCTTGTCAACAGATACCAGTATGTGTTTCTGTCAAGGCCTCGCCGATTCGGAAAGTCGCTGCTGTGCAATACCTTGAAGTCTTATTTTCAAGCACAAAAGGAACTTTTCGAAGGACTCAAGATTATGGAACTGGAGAAAGAATGGAAGAAATATCCAGTACTCCATT
>JAUNCU010000029.1:13129-20350 GCA_030526455.1 Bacteroidales bacterium
TTTCACCCTGAGCGGACTGAAGAATTTGTCGATTCCTCTTGCGGAGTCGAAACTCGGTAACTTCATTTCCGACTACGAAGAAATTTATGGCTCCAATCCAGAATTGAAATCACCGGGAGCGCGTTTTCGCGGGCTGATTCACAATGCAGCGAAAATCACGGGCGAAAAAGTGGTGATTATTCTCGACGAATACGATGCACCCACCATGCGCTTGTTCAACCAACCCGAAGAACGCGACGCCATGCGCTCAATGCTTCGCGAATTCTACCAAGTGCTTAAAGATGAGGGCGCTTATCTTCGCTTTGTATTCATCACCGGCGTTACGAAATTCTCGCAACTCACCATTTTCTCTGAACTCAACAATCTGAACCAGATATCGCTTGATGACGAGTTTTCAGGCATCTGCGGCATCACACAAGAAGAACTCGACACCGTGCTTCGCCCCTGCGTGGAAGAATACGCCCAAGATTTGGAAATCACGGTCGAGGAGGCGTATCGTCTATTGAAAAAAAATTACGATGGCTACCACTTCTCGCCCAAAGGCAAAGACGTGTATGCTCCATTCAGTCTGCTCAAGGCGCTCGATGCTAAAGGCACTGGTTATTACTGGTTTGAAAGCGGCACTTCCACTTCGCTGCTCGAGCACCTGAGGCAGTTCCCCATCACTAGCGCCCTTGACTATGATGGCGTGGAGGTGAGCGAAAACGAATTCTCCATCCCTTGCGAGGATGCCATCACGCCCATGCCGCTGCTCTACCAGAGTGGCTATCTCACTATACAGTCCTACGATCGATTTGTGCAACAATTCCGGCTCAAAATTCCTAACAACGAGGTGCGAAAAGGCCTTATCGACTGCTTGATGCCCATCATACTCAAGCGCACAGTAGGCGAAAACAATGCCTTGACAACAGCCATGGCGAGAGCCGTTTTCAAAGGCAACCTTGCCGATGCGCTCACGGCACTGCGCTCTTATATCGCAAAAATTCCTTACGACATCATCACCAAGGAGGAATGGGAGGAGAAGGAGTCGCGCGAAGCGTTCTACAAACTGCTGTTCTACATGGCATTCTCGATGCTTAACGCCATCGTCGATACTGAGGTGAAGAGCATTCTGGGACGCGCCGATGTGGTGATCGAGACCGACGACGACGTGTTTGTGCTCGAACTGAAGGTGGACGACAGCGTCGACAACGCCCTCGCGCAAATCAACTCCAAAGGCTATGCCATCCCCTACGAGGCCGATGGCCGAAGACTCACAAAATGTGGCGTGAGCATCTCGTCTGCTGCCCGAAACATCACCCACTGGCGCATCACCGACGCCGACGGAAACCTCGTCGACGAGCAGCAATTTGAATAACCAATTTTGCGCCACTTCGGCGGCAGCATCATCCTTTTGCCATCATAAGCATTCGGAGGAGTTCATCCACTCTTCCCCATCCCTATTTTACTTACCGCAACCACTATGAAAATGCCTGTGTGGTGAGGGTGCTTTTTATGCAAATTTTCGGGATTTTTGCCCGAGGTTTTCAGGGTTTCGCTTTCATTCTTCTTGCGTTTTTGGCGAATCGTTGACAAGGGTGAATTCGGGCGTTTTTTCGTGCAATTTTTTCTGTGAAATTTCGTGTTAAAAAAGAGGTGAAAAATGCGTGGCAATTCACAGAAAATACCTATCTTTGGAATTGCTTTAGGATGCTAAAGCGCTAACACGATTATTAACAACTGAAAGACCCTTTAATACAAAGTGAAGTACCTACTTCTGCCATCAACCGAAACGCGAATCCTGCCATTCTACCTGGCTATGGAGGAACACGCCGCCCACATCATTGGCGACGACGACCTGTTCTTTATGTGGCAGGTGAACCCCACTGTGATTTTCGGCCGTAACCAACTCATCGAGGGCGAGGTGAATCTGCCCTACTGCCGCGAGCACGGCATCGCCACCTATCGCCGCAAGAGCGGCGGCGGATGCGTGTTTGCCGACATGAGCAATATCATGATGAGTTACATCACCCGCAGCGACAATGTGGAACTCACCTTCTCGCGCTATACGAGCGCCGTGGTGCAGATGCTGAAAAAACTGGGGCTGAACGCGAGCGACAACGGACGCAACGATATCCTCATCGACGGGCTGAAAGTGAGCGGCAACGCCTTCTACCACATCCCGGGGCGCAGCATCGTGCACGGCACCATGCTCTTCGACACCGACATGGCCCACATGCAGGGCGCCATCACCCCTTCGGAGAAGAAACTGCAGTCGAAGGGCGTGAAGAGTGTGCGCAGCCGCATCACCACCCTAAGCCAGCACCTGGCCGGAAAGATGGACATTGAGCAATTCAAGGCATTCGTGAAAACCGAACTCTGCGACGGCGAGATTCTGCTCACCGATGCCGATGTGGCCGAGATCGAGCGCATCACACAAAGTTACCTCACCGAGGAATTCATCTACGGCAACAACCCGCGCTGCTCGTCGATGCACAGCGTGCGCATCGAGGGCGTGGGCGAATTTCAGGTGAGCCTCGAACTGGACCACAACGTGATCAAAAACCTCAACCTGGCGGGCGACTTCCTGATGACGGGCGACATCGACGCGAGCATCATCGCTCCGCTGCGCGGCGTGGCCTACACCCGCGAAGCCATCACGGCAGCACTCGCCGGCCTCGACGCCAGCAAGGTGATCATGAACCTGACTACCGAACAACTAATCAATAACATACTTTTAACTTAAAAACAACTACCTATGAGTGAAGAAATGAAAGTAACCTGTCTGCACGACAAGCACGTGGCCCTGGGCGCACTGATGAGCCCCTTCGGCGGTTTCGACATGCCCATCCAGTATAAGGGCATCGTGGACGAGCACAATGCCGTACGCAACCAAGTGGGCGTGTTCGACGTCTCTCACATGGGCGAGGTGGAAATCACCGGCCCTGAAGCAGAAAAATTTGTAAACTATATTTTCACCAACGATATCACCGACGCCCCCGTGGGCAAAATCTACTACGGCATGATGCTCTACCCCGACGGAGGCACCGTTGACGATTTGCTCGTGTACAAGATGGGCGAAAACGACCTGTTCCTCGTGATCAACGCCGCCAACATCGACAAGGACGTGGCTTGGATCATGGAGCATGCCAAAGACTTCAACGTGACCGTAGATCACCAGAGCGACAAGTATGGCCAACTCGCCGTGCAGGGTCCCGACAGCGAAACCGTGCTCAAGAGCGTGCTCGACATTGACGCCACCGACCTGGTGTTCTACACCTTCAAGACGATGCCGTACGATGGCGAAACCATCATCGTGAGCCGCACTGGCTACACCGGTGAAGACGGCTTCGAAATCTACGCCAGCCACGCCGCCATCAATAAGATGTGGGACCTGCTCATCGCTGCCGATGTGCAACCCTGTGGCCTCGGCTGCCGCGACACGCTGCGCTTTGAGGTGGGTCTGCCGCTCTACGGCGACGAACTGAGCGCCGAGATTTCGCCTATCGACGCCACCCTGGGCATGTTTGTGAAAATCGACAAGGAAGGCGGCTTCATAGGCCAGGAAGCCTGCGCCAAGCAGAAGGCTGAAGGCAGCCCCAAGAAACTGGTGGGCCTCGAGTTGCACGACAAGGCCATCGCACGCCATGGCTACGAAGTGCTTAAAGACGACAAGGTGGTGGGCTACATCACCACTGGCTACCGTGGCATCTCGGTGGAAGGCAAGAGTCTGGCATTTGCGCTCGTGGACCGCGCCGTGGGCAACCTGGGCGACGAGTTGTGCGTGAAGATTCGCAAAAAGGTGTTCACCGCCACCATCGTGAAAAAGAAATTCTACAAAAAATCTTACAAGAAATAAATTAACTCATTCATAAACCCGCCCCGCCACATGAGCGAGGCAAAACAAAACAATTACTATGAGCAAGATTATTGAAGGCTACTATTACAGCGAATCACATGAATTTGTGAAAGTGGAAGGCAACATCGGTTACGTGGGCATCACCGACCACGCTCAACACGAACTGGGCAACGTGGTGTACGTTGACATGCCTGAAGTGGACGACGAAGTGAACGCAGGCGAAGAATTCGGCGCAGTGGAAAGCGTGAAGGCTGCCAGCGACCTCTTCTCGCCAGTGAGCGGCACTGTAGTGGAAGTGAACGAAGCCCTCGACGACGAGCCTGGCCTCATCAACAAGGACGCTTACGAAAACTGGATCATGAAGGTGGAGATGAGCGACGAAAGCGAACTCGAAAACCTCATGGACGCCGCTGCCTACAAGGCTTTCATCGGCGAATAAGCCACATTTATTTAATGTAACACCAGGGTTGAGGACCGCTTCAGTGAGCAGTGACCTCAACCCTCATTCTCCTTATTAAAACAAATCTCTCTATATGACCTATAAATTTTTCCCACATACCACCGACGACATCCGCGCGATGCTCAACACCTGCGGGGAGAAGTGTCTCGACGACCTCTACAAGGATATCCCCGAGGACCTGGTATTGAAAAAAGAATACGGCCTGCCCGAAGGAATGAGCGAGATTGAAGTGCGCAATTTCTTCAACGGCCTCGCTCAGGGCAACGAAACGCTGAAGTGCCTCATAGGCGCCGGCTGCTACGACCACTATTCGCCATCGGTGGTGAACAATATCGTGAGCCGCAGCGAATTCCTCACCTCCTACACGCCTTACCAAGCCGAAATTTCGCAAGGCACACTGCAATACATCTTCGAATACCAGAGCATGATGGCCATGCTCACCGGCATGGAAGTGAGCAACGCCTCGATGTACGACGGCTGCACCGCCACCGCCGAAGCGATGATGATGGCTGTGGCCGCTGCCAAGAAGCGCAACAAGGTGCTCATCTCTGCCACCGTGAATCCTATCGTGCGCCGCGTGGTGGAAACCTACGCTAAATTCAACGGCGTGGTGCTCGAAACCATCGCCGAAGATGGCGGCGTTACCTCTAAGGCCGACTTCGAAGCCAAAGTGGCTGCCGACGACGTGGCTGGCGTGATTGTGGCTGCCCCCAACTTCTACGGCATCGTGGAAGACTACACCGGCTGGGCCGACTTCTGCCACCAGCACAAGTCGCTGCTCATCATGAACTGCGTGGCCTCTACCCTGGGCGTGCTGAAAACGCCAGGCGAATGGGGCGCCGACATTGCAGTGGGCGACGGTCAGAGCCTCGGCATTCCTATGAACTTCGGCGGCCCATACGTGGGCTTCCTCTGCACCAGCAAGAAACTGATTCGTAAGATGCCCGGACGCATCGTGGGCGCTACCACCGACATGGACGGCAAGCGCACCTTCGTGCTCACCCTCCAGGCACGCGAACAGCACATTCGCCGCGAAAAGGCCACTAGCAACATCTGCTCCAACGAGAGTCTGATGGCGCTCTACACCACCGTGTATATGGCGCTCATGGGCAAAGAGGGCTTGAAGGAAGTGAACGAACTGGGCTACAGCGGCGCTCACTACCTGGCCGAAAAACTTTGCGAACTCAAGGGCTTCAGCATGGCATTCCCCGGCAAGCCTTTCCTCAACGAATTTGCCATCAATTTCGACGGCGACATCGCCGATCTGCAGAATGTGCTGCTCGACTACAGCGGGGTGCAACTGGGCTTGAAGATTGCCGACCACACCTTGCTGCTGTGCGTCACCGAAACCATCAGCAAAGACGACCTCGACGAAGTAATATTAACCTGTAAAGCCTACACGGAAGGAGAAGACGAAGATGAATAACACTTATTACGGAACACTCATTTTTGAGTTGTCAAAATCAGGTCGTAAGGGTTACTCCCTTCCCAAAAATCAACTCAGCAACTACAGCCTGAGCCAAATGCCCGAGCAACTGCTCCGCAGCGAGGCTCCAGCGCTCCCCGAAGTGGACGAACTCACCGTAGTGCGCCACTATACCAACATGAGTAACAACAACTTCGGCGTTGACACCGGATTCTATCCTCTGGGCTCTTGCACCATGAAATATAATCCAAAAATCAACGAGGAGATGGCCGCTCATCCACAATTCACCGGCTTGCACCCTCTGCAGAATATCGATACCGTGCAGGGTGCACTGGCTGTTTACTACCATCTGCAACGCAGCCTCTCCGAAATCGCGGGCATGAGCGAATTCACGCTCAATCCTTTCGCCGGCGCTCATGGCGAACTCACCGGCTTGATGGTGATTCGTAGTTATCACATGAGTCGCGGCGACGCTAAGCGCACCAAGATTATCGTGCCCGACAGCGCCCACGGCACCAATCCCGCCAGCGCTGCAGTGTGCGGCCTCGACGTGGTGGAAGTGAAGAGCAAGCCCGACGGACGCGTGGATGTGGAAGACCTCAAGCCGCTGCTCGACGACACCATCGCCGGCATGATGATGACCAACCCCAACACCCTCGGCCTCTTCGAGCACAACATCGCCGAAATCGCACAACTCGTGCACGACTGTGGCGGCTTGATGTACTACGACGGCGCCAACCTCAACCCTATGCTGGGCAAATGCCGCCCCGGCGACATCGGTTTCGACGTGATGCACATCAATCTGCACAAGACCTTCTCTACCCCTCACGGCGGTGGCGGTCCTGGCAGCGGTCCTATCGGTGTGCGCGAAGGTCTGGAGCAATTCCTGCCTAACCCTCGCGTGGCTTGCGAATTCGACGAAGATGGCATGGTGAACTACACCATCGAGATGGGCGAAGAATCGCTGGGATGCATCAGTGGTTTCCTGGGCAACTTCGGCATCATGATGCGCGCACTGGCCTACATCGTTACGCTCGGCAGCGACAACCTGAAGATGGTGGGTCCATTGGCCACACTCAATGCCAACTATATTAAGGAGTCGCTCAAAGACTGCTACGAATTGCCTATCGAAGGCGTGTGCAAGCACGAATTTGTGTTCGACGGCCTCAAGGACAAGAGCACTGGCGTCACCACCCTCGATGTGGCTAAGCGTCTGCTCGACTACGGCTATCATGCGCCCACTATCTATTTCCCACTGCTCTTCCACCAGGCACTCATGATTGAGCCCACCGAAAACGAGAGCAAGGAAACCCTCGACGGCTTCATCGCTGTGATGAAGAAGATTGCGCAAGAAGCCAAGGACGATCCCGAACTGGTGAAGACAGCGCCTCACAGCACCCCAGTGCGCCGCCTCGACGACACAAAGGCTGCCCTGAAGCAAATCGTCACCTGGAACGAACTCTGCGCCGTAGAAGAATTGTAAATGATTTAGAAATT
>JAUNCU010000256.1 GCA_030526455.1 Bacteroidales bacterium
AACCTGTCGCCTATAAAGGACTTGATGCATGAAAATAAGGGTTTGTACTCTACCGCATAAGTAACGATGCAAGGCTCGGAGACCTTCCTCAACGTGTTTGTGTTCTTCCTCATCTTTGCGGGTATCATCCTCGATAAGATGGGTGTGCGCTTCACTGCCATCCTCTCGGGTGCGGTGATGCTGGTGGGCTCGGTGATCAACTGGTATGCCCTCACCGACATGTTTGTGGGCAGCAGCCTCGAAACATGGTTCAACGAACACCTCAACTACATCCCCGTGTTTGAAGAACTCGGCGTGTCGCCCTTCTACCAGGGCATGCCTGCCTCGGCCAAGTTCTCTGCCATCGGCTTCATGATCTTCGGCTGTGGTGTGGAAATGGCTGGTATCACCGTTTCGCGCGGTATTGTGAAGTGGTTCAAGGGCCGTGAAATGGCGCTCGCCATGGGTTCTGAAATGGCACTCGCCCGCCTCGGTGTGGCCACCTGTATGATTTTCTCGCCTATGTTTGCTAAGATGGGCGGCGAAATCGAGGTGTCGCGCTCGGTGGCTTTCGGTGTGGTACTGCTCATGATTGCCTTGATTATGATCATCGTGTATGCATTCATGGATAAGAAACTCGATGCCCAGACTGGCGAAGCCGAAGAAAAGGACGACCCATTCAAGTTGAGCGACCTCGGCAAGATTCTTTCCGACGGTGGCTTCTGGCTGGTGGCGCTGCTTTGCGTGCTCTACTACTCGGCTATCTTCCCATTCCAGAAATATGCGGTGAATATGCTGCAGTGTAACCTCGTGTTCCACGAAGTAGACCCCACCTCAATCTGGGCGTCGAACACCATCACCGTGATCCAATATCTCATCATGCTTGTGGTGGCTGCGGGTGCGTTCGCCAGCAACTTCTCTAAGAACAAAGCCGCAAAATTCGGCCTGATGGGTATCGCCATCGTGGCGCTCGTGGTGTTCTGCTACATGGGCTACATGCGCCAGAGTGCCGAAACTGTGTTTGCCGTGTTCCCACTGCTCGCTGTGGGCATCACCCCTATCCTTGGCAACTACGTTGACCACAAGGGTAAGGCAGCCACAATGCTCGTGCTCGGTTCGCTCCTGCTCATCGCCTGCCACCTCACCTTCGCCTTCGTGCTCCCCGCATTCAAGGGTAGCGAAGTGGGCGGTATCGTAGTGGCTTACCTCACCATCCTCGTGCTGGGCGCAAGTTTCTCGCTCGTGCCTGCTTCGCTGTGGCCAAGTGTGCCTAAGTTGGTCGACGACAAGATTATCGGTAGCGCCTATGCGCTGATTTTCTGGATCCAGAACATCGGTCTGTGGCTCTTCCCACTGCTCATCGGCAAGGTGCTCGACGCCACCAACGAAGGCGTGACCAACCCCGACCAACTCGACTACACCGCTCCGCTGGTGATGCTCGCTAGCCTCGGTGTGGCAGCGCTCGTGCTCGGCCTTATCCTTAAAGTGGTGGACAAGAAGCGCGGCCTCGGTCTGGAAGAACCTAACATTAAGTAACCCGTCACACACCCGCTGTGATATAACGCAAAAAATGGGGCATACACATCACTCGGATGTATGCCCCATTTACACAAAGCATTATGACTCAAACTATTCACAAAAAACTCAACGAATCGTCGGCCGCGCGCTGGACGGTGCTGTTCATCGTGTCGGTGGTGATGATGATGGGCTACGTGGTGGCGAAGGAGATGTCGCCGCTGCAGTATTTCCTCGAGTTGCCACAGTCGCAAGGCGGCCTGGGATGGAGCAGCAGCGAATTTGGCCTCTTCATCGGCTCGCGCGGCTTCTTCAATGTGTATCTGCTCATGCTCTTCGTGAGCGGTGTGATCCTCGACAAGACGGGTGTGCGCTTCGCCGGTATGCTCTCGTGTGTGCTCATGTTTGCGGGCACGGCGATCGACTACTACGCCATCGCCATCGCTTCGCCCGTTCCCGCCACCGAAGTCACTTTCCCCATGCTCGGCCTCGACCACACGCTGGTGAAGGACCAGGTGCTGATGTCGGCGCTCGGCTTCGCGGTGTTTGGCATCGGCTACGAATTGTGTGGCATCACCGTTTCGAAGGTGATCGTAAAGTGGTTCTCGGGTAAGGAAATGGCGCTGGCAATGGGTATTCAGGTGGCACTCGCCCGCCTCGGCACTGCCCTTGCGCTGCTCGGTGGCCCATTCCTCGCCAAATACTACCAACTCTCCACCCCCATCCTCGTGGGACTCTTCAGCGTGGGCCTCGGCGTGGTGATCTACTTGATTTATTGCGCTATGGACCGCCGTCTCGACAAGGAATCCACCGTGGCAAAGGAGGAGAAGAAGACCGAGAAATTCAGTTTCAAAGCGCTGCTCCAGACGCTCCGCAGCCCCGGCTTCTGGCTCATTACACTGTTGTGTATGCTCTACTACTCGGCGCTTTACCCCTTCCTCGACTTCGCCACCAAACTCATGATCTCGAAATACGGCGTGTCTCCTGAATGGGCTGGCGGCATCTCGTCGATTCTGCCCTTCACCTCCATTATCCTCACCCCGCTCTTCGGTGGCGTTTACGACCGCGTGGGCAAGGGTGCGAGCATCATGATTCTGGGCACAGCGATGCTCACCGTGGTGCTGATGGTGTTTGCCTTGCCGCTCCATTCCAGCCTGCTCGCCGTGGCGCTGATGCTCATTCTGGGTGTGGCATTCTCGCTGCTCCCCAGTGTGCTCTGGCCCGCAGTGCCAAAAATCGTACCCGAGCAGCAACTGGGTTCGGCCTACTCCATCATCTACTACATCCAGAACATAGGCCTGATGCTGGTGCCCATCATCATCGGCAACGTGCTCGACAGCAACACCGTCGATGGCGTGGTCGACTACACCGCCGCCATGTGGGTATTCACAGTGATAGGCGCCCTCGCCATCGTGGTATCCTTCTTCTTGCTCATCCTCGACAAGAAATACAACTACGGCCTCCAGTCGCCCAACGTGAAAGACTAAAGCCGC
>JAUNCU010000030.1:0-6243 GCA_030526455.1 Bacteroidales bacterium
AAAAAATTCTTCTTAACTTCAGAAAAAAATACAAAAGAAGCATGATTCTTTTCGACGTATATCCATTATTCGATATCGAGATTGTGAAGGGCCGTGGCTGTCGCACCTACGACGCCGCCGGCACTGAATATCTCGACCTCTATGGCGGCCACGCCGTGATTTCGGTGGGCCACAGCCATCCTCACTACATCGACGCGCTGAAGCGTCAGGCCGAAAACCTGGTGTTCTACAGCAACTCGGTTCAGAACAGCCTCCAGCATCGCCTCGCCGAAAAACTCGGCAAGGCATGTGGCTACGACGACTACCAACTCTTCCTCATCAACTCGGGCGCCGAAGCCAACGAGAACGCGATGAAGTTGGCTTCGTTCCACACTGGCAAGGCGCGCATCATCGCCTTCGGCAAGGCGTTCCACGGCCGCACTTCGCTCGCCGTTGAAGCCACCGACAACCCCAAAATCCAGGCGCCCGTCAATGCCACCCCCAATGTCACCATCGTGCCTTTCTGCGACATCGACGCCGTGAAGGCTGAAATCGCCAAGGGCGACGTGGCTGCCGTGATCATCGAAGGCATCCAGGGCGTGGGCGGCATCCAGATTCCTGGCGACGACTTCTTGAAGGAACTTCGCGCCGTCACTAAGGAAGCGGGCGTGGTGCTCATCCTCGACGAAATCCAGAGCGGCTACGGCCGTACGGGCAAATTCTTCGCCCACCAGTGGAGCGGCATCCAGGCCGACATCGTGACCATGGCGAAGGGCATTTGCAACGGCTACCCATTTGGCGCGCTCATCTGCAGCCCCGAGTTCAAGCCCGTCTACGGCATGCTTGGCACCACCTTTGGCGGGAACCACCTCGGCTGCGCCGGCGCCATCGCAGTGCTCGAAATCTTCGAGAAGGAAAACCTCGTGGAAAATGCCCGCATCGTGGGCGAACACCTCATGGCCGAACTCAAGAAAATCCAAGGCATCAAGGAAGTGCGCGGCCGTGGCCTCATGATAGGCATGGAATTCGACTACCCAGTGAAAGATCTCCGCAGCCGCCTCATCCATGAGCAGCACGTATTCACCGGCGCAAGCGGCACCCAAATGATCCGACTCCTCCCACCCCTCGTGCTCACCATCGAGGAAGCCGACGAATTCATCACCCGCCTAAAAGCAGCCCTGTAAAAAAGGTAAGCACATAAGGAAAGGGAAAGAAAGCAAAAGAAACAACACATAGCACAACCACGCTCCGCATAGCCCCCATCAAAAAAAAGGGCCAATGCGGAGCATTTTTTTCAAAGGAAAGCAAGCCACCACCTCTCCAAAAGGCGAGCGAAGCAAGCCCAGCAAGAAAGGCAAGCCGCTCCCTCTCCAAAAGGCGAGCGAAGCAAGCCTATCCCCCACCATTCGGCGGTGCGCCATAGCGCATTACCGCCGCAAAAGAGCCCCCGTGTTAGCCGCGTCAGCGGCTAATCCCCCAAAGGCGAGCGAAGCAAGCCTAATCCCCCATCCAAAAAGCCCCACCCCCACCAGCAAGAAAATTTCATTGCCTATACTGAACAAAATCCCCAATCCCGCAAATTTTGTTGTCTATAAACAATAAAATTCACAACTTGCTTTATGGCTATGAGAAGCCAATACCCCCCCATCTTCCTCACCCCAAAATCACACATTTTTTTCCTTCGATTTTAGGGGTTTTTAACAGGGCTAGAATTTGGTTAATATGCAGATTTTTCGTAAATTTGTATGTTTTATGACGTACGGGTCAAAACAGGCGCTAGCATGCCCCAGAAGGGCTCCTGAGGCACCTGTTTTGACACCTGCGAAAAGTAAAGAAATATATGTCAGAAGAATTGATCAACCAACAAGAAGAGAAAGAGTATTCCGCCTCCAACATTAAAGTGCTTGAAGGCCTGGAAGCGGTACGTAAGCGCCCCGCCATGTACATTGGCGATACGCACACGAAGGGTTTGCACCACCTCGTTTCGGAAGTGGTGGACAACTCCATCGACGAGGCGCTCGCAGGATTCTGCAACGACATTGAAGTGACCATCTACGAGGACAACTCCATCAGCGTGCGCGACAACGGCCGCGGTATCCCCGTAGACATGCATGAAAAGCTCCACAAATCGGCCCTCGAAGTAGTGCTCACCGTGCTCCACGCCGGTGGTAAGTTCGACAAGGGTTCCTACAAGGTGTCGGGCGGTCTGCACGGCGTGGGTGTGAGTTGCGTGAACGCGCTCAGCGACTACCTGCGTGCCGAAGTGCGCCGCGGCGGCAACATCTACATGCAAGAATATTCCATCGGTAAGCCCACCTCGCAAGTGGAAGTGATAGGACAGTGCGACGACGACGACCACGGCACCACCATCACCTTCCACCCCGACCCCACCATCTTCATGGAGAAGAAGGAAGTGGCCGTGAAAGACGAGGACGGCAACGACACCGACAAGACAGAGGAGCAAGCATTCCCACTGCTCTACGACTACAACACCCTCGCAAAGCGTCTGCGCGACCTGGCATTCCTTAACGCCGGCGTGCGCCTGCGCCTCACCGACATGCGCCACAAGGACGAAGAAGGCAATCCTCACAGCGAGGAATTCTTCAGCGAAACCGGTCTCGACGACTTCGTACGCTACCTCGATGCGGGCAAGGAACCGCTCATCAACGAAGTGATTCACGTGAATTGCACCGAGGGCGACATCCCCGTGGAAGTGGCTATGACCTACAACAAGGGCTTCAAGGACAACATCCACTCTTATGTGAACAATATCAACACCATCGAAGGCGGTACGCACCTCCAGGGCTTCCGCTTGGCGCTGGGCAACGTGCTCAAGAAATATGCCGAACAGAGCAAAATGCTCGAGAAAGCCAAGGTGGAACTCGCTAAGGAAGACTACCTGCTGGGCCTCACCGCGGTGGTATCGGTAAAGGTGCTCGAACCACAATTCGAAGGCCAAACCAAGACCAAACTCGGTAACACCGAAGCCATCGGCGCCGTGAACAACAGCGTGAAGAAAGCGCTCGACGCCTTCCTGGAAGAAAACCCCGAACCCGCCAAGGCTATCGTAGAGAAGGTGATCCTGTCGGCTCAGGCTCGTCACGCTGCGCAAAACGCCCGCGCCAAGATTATCCGCAAGTCGCCTCTGGCTGGCTCTGGCCTGCCAGGCAAACTGGCCGACTGCTCGTGCCGCGACGCTGCCAAGTCGGAGATCTTCCTCGTCGAGGGTGACTCGGCAGGCGGTTCGGCTAAGCAAGGCCGCGACCGCCAGTTCCAGGCCATCCTGCCACTGCGCGGTAAGATTCTGAACGTGGAGAAAGTGCTCGAGCACAAAATCTACGAGAGCGAATCGGTAGTGACCATTTTCCGCGCACTCGGCGTTACCGACCCCAAGAACGTGGATGTGAACAAGTTGCGCTACCACAAGATCATCATCATGACCGATGCCGACGTCGACGGCGCCCACATCGCCACCCTGCTGATGACATTCTTCTACCGCTGCATACGTCCCGTGATCGAAAACGGCTACCTCTACATCGCCAATCCACCGCTGTATCGCGTGAGCACCACCAAGGGCAACAAGAGCGAATACTGCTGGACCGACGATCAAGTGGGCCTCTTCGTGAGCAAATATGCCAGCGGCGACGAAAAGAACATTCGCAAGCAGCGATTCAAAGGTCTGGGTGAAATGAACCCCGAGCAACTCTGGGAAACCACTATGGACCCCGAAGGACGCATGCTCAAGCGCGTGACCATCACCGACGCCGAAGAGGCCGACCGCGTGTTCAGCATGCTCATGGGCGAAGAGGTGCCACCTCGCCGCCAGTTCATCGAGGAAAACGCCACCTACGCTACGCTCGACACTTAATCTGCTCTACAGCAGACCACATACCTCATCCATGCAGCGACCTGGGCGCGAAGCCGAGTCGCTGCATGTTCACAAAAAATGCCGGCAGCGTCACGGCCCTCAAGCCCACCGCCCAGCAGGCATAAAAGCACTTGAAAGAAGCCACCGATGTGAATAAGTCCAGCACCCCGGCTGGAGTTATTAACAAAAGTGGCGAGTTATCAACAATTCTTTCAATTTCAACAGGAATTATAGCACGTAATTGAGTAAAAAGTAATTCCTTTGCACTGTGAACTCAACAAAGATTTGATAAGAATATGGGAAAAATCATAGCAATTGCCAATCAAAAAGGCGGTGTGGGTAAAACCACCACGGCTATCAACCTGGCGGCGTCGCTGGCAGTGAGCAAGAAGAAGGTGCTCCTCATCGATGCCGACCCACAGGCTAACGCCACTTCCGGTCTGGGCGTAGACCCTAAGCAGATGAACTCCTCTATATATGAATGCCTCGTCGACGAATATCCGCTGCGTGGCACCGAGGTGAACACCTGCGTAGAGGGACTCGACCTGGTGGGAAGCCGCATCGACCTGGTGGGCGCCGAACTCGAACTTATCAACAAGCCCAACCGCGAGCGCGTGCTCGCCAAGGCGCTTGAATCAGCAAAGGAATATTACGACTACATCCTCATCGACTGTAGCCCTTCGCTGGGCCTGATCACCGTCAACGCCCTCACAGCGGCCGACTCGGTCATCATCCCCGTGCAAGCCGAATATTTCGCGCTTGAGGGTATCAGCAAACTCCTCAACACGGTGCGCATCATCAAGTCGAAACTCAATCCCGCGCTCCAAATCGAGGGCTTCCTGCTCACAATGTACGATGCTCGCCTGCGATTGGCCAACCAAATCTACGAAGAACTGAAGAATCACTTTGGCGACATGGTGTTCAGCACCGTGATTCCGCGCAACATTCGCCTCAGCGAAGCGCCTAGCCACGGTCTGCCCGCCATTCTCTACGACCCCAGCAGCCGAGGCGCCACCAGCCACGTGCAACTGGCGAAGGAACTCATCAGTAAAAATCGCAAGAAGAAGCAATCATAACCGCAAAATCAAATCATCATGGCAATCAAACGAAACGCACTGGGCCGCGGCCTCGACACGCTCATCTCGATGGACGATGTGCAGCCAAGCGGCAGTTCGGCTATCAACGAGATAGCAATCGACCAAATCAAGCCTAACCCCGACCAGCCTCGCATCAACTTCGACGAGGAGGCGCTCGAGGAACTGGCTACCTCCATACGCGAACTGGGCATCATCCAGCCGCTCACCCTGCGCAGCGCCGAAGCGGGCACCTACATGATCATTTCGGGTGAACGCCGCTACCGCGCAGCCAAACTCGCCGGCCTCGAAACCGTGCCCGCCTACGTGCGCACGGCCAACGACAGCGAACTCACCGAGATGGCGCTCATTGAGAATATTCAGCGTGAAGACCTCAACGCCATCGAAATTGCGCTCACTTTCCGAAAACTCATCGACCAGTACAACCTCACACAGGAACGACTGAGCGAACGCATCGGCAAGAAGCGCGCCACCATTGCCAACTTCCTGCGCCTGCTGAAGTTGCCCGCCGAGGTGCAACTGGGCCTGCGCGACAAGGCGGTGGACATGGGCCATGCCCGCGCTTTGCTCTCGGTGGAAAAACCCACCATGCAACTGAAACTCTACAATGAGATTCTGAAGAAGGGCCTCTCGGTGCGCCAGGTGGAACAGCGCGCCAAGGAACTCAACGCCGAAAACGGCGGCGAGGCCAACGACCAGCCCAAAAGCAAGCCCAAGGCAAGCAACGCCGCTGGCTACGACGTGCTCCGCAACCACCTGAGCAAGTCGTTTGGCGTGCCCGTTTCTTTCGCTTGCAACACCGATGGCAAAGGAAAAATCACATTCCCTTTCAAAAATGAAGAGGAATTAGAGAGAATTATTCGTATCTTTGACCAATTAAAAACCAACTAGCGTTCCTTTCTCCGGGCTCTCGCTCAGCGAAGGAACGGATAAATATTTGTGAGAAAGATATTTAACGCAAATATGACCACAATAGCGGGTATGGCGCTCACGCTATGCCTGCTATTGCTGTGCTCGGCCCAAACCCTGGCGCAAGGCACCAGCGGCTTCGACAAGCCCGTGCGCGCACGAGCCGGCGTGCAGAAAAATCTCACCCCCGCGGCCGACACCACGCTGGCCTCGGCGCCGGTGGTCTACGAGCGCAGCGCAGTGCTCGACGCCTCGGGCGACACGGTGAAGTTCACCCCCAGCGATTCGCTCATCCTGGCGCAAGCCACCTTCGCGCCCGACACCGCCGCAGCCACCAACCTGGGCCGCCTGCGTGTGTTCAACCCCAACCCCACCCGCGCCATGTGGCTCTCG
>JAUNCU010000030.1:6253-20016 GCA_030526455.1 Bacteroidales bacterium
GGCACTATGCCCGGGACTGGGGCAAATCTACAACCGTCGCTACTGGAAAATCCCCATCGTGGTGGGCGCCTTCGTGGGACTTGGCTACGGCACGGCATGGAACAACCGCATGCTCGCCGACTACACCAAGGCCTACCGCGACATCACCGACAACGACCCCAACACGCGCAGTTACATGAACTTCTTCCCAAAAACCACGAAGGAGAGCGACCTCGACAAGGAGTGGCTCACGCGCGCTCTGAAGAACAAACGCACCTACTACCGCCGATATCGCGACATATGCATCATCAGCATGGTGGCGGTGTACTTTATAAATATTGTCGACGCCTACGTCGACGCATCACTCGCACACTTCGACATCTCTTCCGACCTCACGATGAACGTAAGGCCCACTGCCATCGACACGCAGCAGAGCCGCATCCCGTCGGTGGGGCTGCAGTGTGCATTCAATTTTTGAATAAAAAACAAGATCTTGTAATATGAAGAATTTCAGATTTAACGCATTGATCGTGATGACGCTGATGGCTCTCACAGTGAGCGCAGCGCCTAAGAAAAAATCGATCCTCTCGCTGAAGGAATCCATCACCGATGAAGCCATCGTGTATCCTTACAGTTTCGAGACCAACACTCAGGAGATGCAGAAAAACTGGTATCTCCAAAACTACGCCGTGGTCGACGCCAACGTGGAGAACAAATCGCCACAGGAGGTGAGCGACGCTGAATACATCCAGCGCCTGCGCGCCATTCCTTCGGGCATCGAACTCCCCTTCAACCAGGTGGTGAAGCAGTACATCACACGCTACATCACACGCGAGCGCACCATGGTGTCGCAAATTCTGGGCATGTCGCCCTACTATATGCCCATCTTTGAGCAAGCACTCGAGAAGGAGGGGCTTCCCCACGAATTGAAGTACATCCCCATCATCGAGTCGGCTCTCGACCCCAATGTGGTGTCGAGCGCTGGTGCCGCCGGTCTGTGGCAGTTTATGCTCGTTACGAGCAAGGGCCTTGGCCTGGAGGTGAACTCGCTTGTGGATGAGCGCCGCGACCCCTATCGCTCAAGCGATGCCGCCGCTCAATATTTCAAGCAACTCTACGGCATCTATGGCGACTGGTCGCTCGCTATCGCCGCCTACAACTGCGGCCCTGGCGTGGTGAACAAGGCGCTGCGCCGTGCCACCAGCAAGGACAATCCAAAGCCCGACTACTGGTCGATCTATGAATATCTGCCTCGCGAAACCCGTGGCTATGTGCCCGCATTCATCGCTGCCACCTATGTGATGAACAACTACCAGAAGCACAACATCAGCCCCGCCCTGGCAAAGAAGCCACTGCTCATCGACACCGTGATGGTGAAGCGCCGCGTGCACTTCAACCAGATTTCGAAGGTACTCAATATCCCCATCGAGGAAATACGCATCCTCAACCCACAGTATCGCTGCGACATCATTCCCGGCGACACTCACCCCTATTCGCTCGCCCTCCCATCGCAGCAAATCTACAGTTACATCATGGTGGAAGACAGCATCATGGGCTATCGCCAGGATATGTATGCCACCCGCGATGTAGTGGAGCCAGGCAACCGCAATTCTTCTGTCACCCAGCAGATGGTCGACCCGAAGGAGCAGGCGAAGAATGTGGTGCAAAGCGTGGCGGCTGAAGAGCCTGCCGAGCAACGCCCTGTGGCACAAAACCGCAGTAGCGTGAAAGCCACTGCTGCTGCCAGCAGCGAAGGCGGCGAGTCGAAATATCACCGCGTGAAGCGCGACGAAACCATCGAAAGCATCGCCAGCGACTATGGCATGAGCGTGGCCGAACTGATGGCGCTCAACAATCTCAACCGCAAGCACGTGAGCCGTGGCCAGGTGCTCAAGGTGGCAGGCGAACGCGTGCCTCAAGCCGAGCAGCCTAAGGCGCAGCCCACCTATGCTGCTGCCAAGCCTAAGGCTAAAGCCACTCCCGCGCCAGCACCCGCTCCCGCCAAGAAGGAAACCAAGGTGGCTGAGCAGCCCAAGCGTGGCCAGTCCTATAGTGTGAACGACGAAATCGACATCCGTGCGCCTAAGAAGCAGAAGGCTGAAGAAGCACCCGTGGTGGCTAGCAACAGCAAGAAGCAGAAAGCCGCTATCGAGGAAGAAAAAACCAAGGCTAGCAAAAAGAACTCTCGCCGCGCCGAGGTAGAGGAAGAACAACCCGCCAAGACCAGCAAGAAGAGCCGCAAAGCCGCTGCTGAAGAGGAAGAGAAAACCACTTCACGCAAGAGCCGCAAGGCCACCGCTGCCGAAGAGGAAAAGAAATCTACCAAGCGCAGCAAGAAGGCTGAGCGCGAAGAAAAGAAGCGCAAAGCAAAGAAGGAGCCCGCAGTGCCATCAAGCCACAGCGTGAAGGAAGGCGAATCGCTCGAACGCATCGCCCACCGCTACGGCCTCGGCACCGACCAACTCAAGAAGGCTAACCCTCAACTGAAGAACGTCGACATGCTCCACCCAGGCGACAACATCAACATCCCAAAGGCCGCAAAAAAGAAAAAAGCAGCCAAAGAAGAGCCCGCCCAAAAGAAATCAAAAAAGAAAAGAAAATAACCCGCAATCCCAAGGGTAAACAACCAAGCGTCACCAGCCCCATCCAAAACCGAGGCTGGTGACGCCTATTTTTTGCCCATCTCCAAAAGGGAGCCACGCTATCCCCAAAAGCGCCACCCATCTCCAAAAGGAGCCGCGCTATCCCACTCGGCAGTGCACTATAGCGCATCACTGCCGCAAAATCCACCATCCTCCAGTAAAAGCCCCGCTCCTGCTAGAGCAAAAAAAGGCTACTGGCGGGAGTGCCAGTAGCCAAAAGATAGAATATCCTAAATTTGCTTATTTCTTAGCAGCCTTCTTTGCAGCGGGGGCTTTCTTTGCAGCAGTCTTCTTGGCCGCAGGTGCCTTCTGGGCTGCTGGCGCTTTCGTGGCTGTTGTCTTCTTTGGTGGGAGGAGGCGGAGCACTTGCACGCTGCGGGCGGGGAGGTAGAGTTTGAGCCAGCCGAGGTGGGCTTCGGCGTAGAGTTCGTCGGGCTGGGTGAAGTGGTTCACGGTGCCGTCGATGTTGCCGTAGCCACCGTAGCGAGCATTGTCGCTGTCCATCACATGGGTGTATTCGCCTTCAGGAGCCAGCATGCCATAGTCGGCAAACGACTTGAATGGGTGGAAGTTGAACACAAACACAAGGTCGCCGCGCATGAATGCGAGCACCTGGTCGTCGTCCTTGTCCCAAAGTTTGCGCACGGGCTGGTTCTGGAAGCCGTAGGTGCCGCCTATGAGGTGCATCACATCGGCATCCCAGTTGTTGAGATACTGATACTTGAGGTCTTCGCGGTCCACGAGATCCCACTGGCGGCGGGCATACTTGTGGCTCCAGCCGTTGCCCTCGCGGGGGAAGTCGATCCACTCTGGGTGGCCCCATTCATTGCCCATGAAGTTGAGGTAGCCGCCGTTGATGGTAGAGGCGGTGGCCAAGCGAATCATCTTGTGGAGCGCCACGCCGCGCGCCACGGTGCCATCGCCGTCGCCCACCATCATGTGCCAGTACATTTCCTTGTCGATAAGGCGGAAGATGATGGTCTTGTCGCCCACCAGCGCCTGGTCGTGACTTTCGGCATAACTGATGGTCTTTTCGTCGGCACGGCGATTGGTGAGTTCCCAGTAGATTGATCCGGGCTTCCAGTCTTCGTCCTTCTTCTCCTTGATGGTCTTGATCCAGTAGTCGGGGATACCCATCGCCATACGGTAGTCAAATCCCATACCGCCGTCCTTGAATGGGCGCGCCAGTCCGGGCATACCGCTCATTTCCTCGGCGATGGTGATGGCATTGGGGTTCACCTCGTGAATGAGCACGTTGGCAAGGGTGAGATAGGCGATGGCGTTGGTGTCTTGAGAGCCATCGTAGTAGTCGTCGTAACTGCCGAAGGCCTGACCGAGGCCGTGGCTATAGTAGAGCATCGAGGTGACGCCGTCGAAGCGGAAACCGTCGAATTTATATTCTTCAAGCCAGAATTTGCAGTTGCTCAGCAGGAAGTTGAGCACGGCATTCTTGCCATAGTCGAAGCAGAGCGAATCCCAGGCGGGGTGCTCGCGGCGGCCGTCGCCGTAGAAGTACTGGTCGTAACTGCCGTCGAATCGGCCAAGGCCTTCCACCTCGTTCTTCACCGCGTGAGAATGCACGATGTCCATAATCACGGCAATGCCCATCGAGTGGGCGTCGTCGATGAGGTGCTTCAGTTCTTCAGGCGTGCCGAAGCGGCTCGATGCAGCGTAGAAACTCGACACATGGTAGCCAAACGAGCCGTAATAGGGGTGCTCCTGGATGGCCATGATCTGGATGGCGTTGTAGCCCAGTTTGGCGATGCGAGGCAGCACCTCGGTGCGGAATTCCTCGTAGGTGCCCACAGCCTCCTTGTTTTGCGCCATACCTATGTGGCACTCGTAGATGAGCAGCGGATCCACCGAAGGCACGAAGTCCTTCACCTTGAATTCATATTCCTTTTCGGGGCACCACACCTGTGCCGAGAAAATCTTGGTCACGTCGTCCTGCACCACGCGGGTGGCATAGGCGGGGATGCGTTCGCCCCATCCGCCGTTCCAGTGCACGTGGAGTTTGAAGAGGTCGCCGTGCGCCATAGCGCGCTCGGGCAGGTTGATTTCCCAGTTGCCATCATCGAGGCGCTTCATGCGGTAAGGCTCGCAGTCGGTCCAGTTGTTAAACGGACCCACGATGTAGATGGCGGTGGCATTAGGTGCCCATTCGCGCAGCGTCCACCCCTCATCGGTGTGATGCAGGCCATAATAGTGGTAAGCATTTGCGAAGTCGCTGAGTTTGCCCTTTCCGGCAAGTTCCTTCATCTTTTTCAACGCATCTTCGTGGCGGCCCGCGATGGCTGGTTCAAAAGGCTTCAGCCAGGGGTCGTCCTTGATAATGGCAAGTGACTTTTTCATATTCCAAATATAATTTTGTGCAGAGAAATCTGATTTTCGACTGTTGTTATTAGTTTCAAGGCAAAGATACAGCAAAAACCCGAAACACACGCAATCGCACCGCCAATATTTCACCCCACACCGCCCGCAATCGTTTGCAAAAACCAGTGTCGGTTTCCCCATTTGCGGAAAATGGTGTATCTTTGCAGAAATTACTATTTTGAAAGTTCATTTATAAAATCCGAAATTTGATATGAAACTTGATGGACGCCGCGAAAGCAGCAATGTGGAAGACCGCCGTGGCATGGGCGGTGGCATGAAATTTGGTTTAGGCGGTGGCGTTGTGGCCATCGTGGTATTTTTGGTCGCTCAGTTCACTGGCATCGACTTGAGCCAGTTTGTCGACACCAGCGGTGCGCAGCAGCAGGGCGGCACCGAATATGTGGCTTCGGCCGAAGAAGAGCACCTGGCGCAGTTCTCAAAGAAGATTGAAGCCAGCACCGAAGACATCTGGGCCAACATTTTCAAGCAAAACGGCATGGGTCAATACCAGGTGCCCACGCTCGTGCTCTATTCCGGACGCACCTCTACCGCCTGCGGCGAAGGCAGCGCTGCCTGCGGCCCGTTCTACTGCAGTGGCGACGAAAAACTCTATATCGACCTCTCGTTCTTCAGCCAGATGCCTAAGCAACTGGGCGCAGGCGGCGAACTCTCGTTTGCCTACGTGATTGCTCACGAGGTGGGTCACCACGTGCAATACCTCACCGGCCGCCTCAACGATGCCCACCAGAAGATGGCGCAATATGGCCGCGAGTCGAAAGCGGCTAACGAGATTAGCGTGCGCCTTGAGTTGCAGGCCGACTTCTACGCCGGCGTGTGGGCGCACCACGAAAACAAGCAGTTCCGCTCTATCGAAGACGGCGAATTGGAAGAAGCCATCAACTGCGCCATGAAGATTGGCGACGACTACCTGCAGCGCCAGGCTGGCTACGGCGTGGTGATGCCCGAAAAATTCACCCACGGCACATCGGCACAGCGCATGCGATGGTTTAAGAAGGGATACGAAACCGGCGACTTCCGCCTGGGCGAACAAACTTTCGCCCTGCCCTACAGCCAACTCTAGCACACAGCATTCTACCGCATAAGCCGAGCGGCTGGCGTCTCCTCTCCCCAGTGAGAGAGTGGCGCCCGCCGCTCTTCATTTTTTAGGGCAGCGTGCTCCAGGTGCACGAAAAAGAAGAGCGCCTAAAACTATAAATTTTCTTAAATGCTTGCAATGGTGGCGAAAAAAAGCGAAATTTGCATGTTAAGTTGGGGATAAAGGATATTGTGCCCTCGGCGCGCCAGCGATGGCGAGCGTGGTGCCCGATGAAGCGACCACTCCTCAGCCCTGTTTTATTTATTAACTTGCAATACAATTTACTATTATGAGAAAATACTTTTTTGCTTTATTCGCTGCGCTGATGACTATCGGCCAGACGATGGCTGTTCCGGCTAGTCCTCACCCTGTGAAGGTGACTCAGCCCGACGGCACCGAACTCACCGTGCGCCTCAACGGCGACGAGTTCTACAGTTTCTACACCACCACCGACGGCTACACCATCGTGAAGAACGGCATGGGTTTCTTCACCTACGCCCAGCGTGTGGACGGACGCATTGAGCCTTCGGCTATGGTGGCTCGCAACGCCGCCGAACGCTCCGAGGCCGACCGCCTCTACCTCAGCACCACGCCCAAGCGCATGACCGACGTGGCTCTGGTGAGTCAGGCTAAATCGGCCAGAGCGAAGCGCGACGCCGCCAAAGCGAAAATCGACTACAAGAACTTCAAGGGACTGGTGCTGCTGGTGCAGTTTAACGACTACACCTTCACCCGCCCCGACGCCGTGCCATTCTACACCGAGATGCTCAACAAGAAGGGCTACACCGGCTTCACCAACCCCGACGGGTCGAAGGCCAGTTACGGCACCTTCACCGGCAGTGTGCGCGACTACTACGAAGACAACAGCGTGGGCATGTTCACCCCTTCATTCGACGTGGTGGGTCCTATCACCGTGCCCTACTCGATCGTGAACTCGCGTAACAACTCCTCCTCCATCATTCGCAGCGCCCTCAACCAGTGCATTGCCAACTATGGCGTGAATCCGCTCGACTACGATAGCGACGACGACGACTATGTGGACATGTTCTACATCATTTTCGCGGGCGTGGGTTCTAACACTGGCGAGGCCGACGACCACATCTGGCCCCACAAGTCGTCGGTGTTTCAAAATCGTTTCCGCACCTATGCTTGCTCTTGCGAGTATTACTCAAAAAAGAATAACATCCTCGACGGTATCGGCACCATCTGCCACGAGTTCTCTCACGTGCTCGGTCTGCCCGACCTCTACGACACCGACTACGCACAGTCGGGCGGCGAGGCACACCACCCAGGCGACTGGGAAGTGATGTCGGGCGGTAGTTACAACAACTACGGCCGCACTCCTGTGGGCTACTCGGCCTACGAGCGCTACAGCCTCGGCTTCTCCAAGCCCACCGTCATCAACGCCGCCGGCGAATACACCCTCAACCCTCTCGGCGACTCTAACGAAACTATGCTCCTGAAGTCGCCGCTGAGCAGCGAATTCTTCTTGCTCGAAAACCGCCAGAAGACTCGCTGGGATGCTTACGCTCCTGGCCACGGTATGCTCGTGGCACGCGTCGACTCGTCGAATGCGAGCGTGTGGAACAGCAACCGCGTGAACTGCGACCCTTCTCGCCTCTACTACGAATTGCTGCGCGCAGGACAGGTGCTCACTGGCGAAGGCGAACCATCCGACCCATTCCCTGGCTCCAAGAACATCCCTATACTCACCAACGAAACCGACGCCCACTTGAAGACCTTCAACGGCACCCGCAACAAGTGGAACATCGTGGGCATCAAGGAGGAAGATGGCGTGATTTCTTTCAAGGTAATCAAAGACGGCGAGTTGAAATTCGACAAGGAAGACTTTGAGGCAATGCCCGTGACTGCCACTTCGGGCGCTACCGATGTGGAAGGCGTGTTTGCCAACTGGACCTTCGCTAAGTGCAACGTGGCAGCCCCTGGCGACAACACCAAGGCCGACGGCACCCACTCGGTGCAGATGAAACTCCCCTGCCAGATGACATCTTCGGCCACCAACTACGATGCCAACATGGTGGGCGTGAAGGTGTTCAACACCAGCAGTTCGGCCGCAAAATACGGTCTGTCGTATTCTACCAACGGCGGCACCACCTGGACCACCGCTAAGGTGCAGAACGAAACTTCACAATCGGTGGGTGGCAAAACCACACTCACCCTCTACTGGCCAGTGAATATCTCGCGCCGCGACGACGTGATGTACCGCGTGGCTATGGTAGCGGGCAGCAAGACGGTGGCTACCTACGTCGATAATTTCACCATCTACTACACCGAAAAGGGCAAGCCCGAAACCATCCTCGGCGACGTGAACGGTGATGGCGAAGTGAACGTGAGCGACGTAACGGCTCTCATCAACAAGATTCTCGGCACCGCCGTCTACGACGACGCCGTGTGCGACATCAACGGCGACGGCCAGGTGAACGTGAGCGACGTAACGGCTCTCATCAACATGATTCTCGCCTAAACACATTATTATAATCACATAATACACCTACTAATATGAAAAAATTTGCTCTGCTGCTCATCTGCATGATGGCGATGCTGCGCGCATCGGCAGTGCCTGCTTATCCCCAACCCGTGACCGTGACGCAGCCCGACGGCACCACCCTGCAAATCCAGGGACACGGCGATGAATTCCACAACTTCATCACCACCGCCGACGGCTACACCATCGTGAAAAACGAGGCTGGATACTACGTCTACGCCCTGCTTCAGGGCGACAAGATTGCGCCTTCGCAGCGCATTGCCCGCAACCTCGACCGACGCTCGGCCGACGACCGCGCCTTCCTTCAGGCCACAGGCAAGATGCTCACCGAAAGCGCCGCCAAGCGCAGTGCCCAAAAGGCGCGCCACCAAGTGGCCACCAAGGAGAGCGACAGTTACTACCAGAACTTCCGCGGCCTCGTGATCATGATCAGTTTCAAGGACCGTGGTTTCTCACGCTCCGACATCCACTCGATCTACGACCACATGTTTAACGACTACGACTATCAGGGCTACACCAAGATCGACGGCAGCGCCGACGTGTATGGCTCCATGTTCATAGGCGGTGTGCGCGACTATTTCAGCGTGAACAGTATGGGCAAGTTTGAGCCTCAATTCGACGTGATTGGACCCATTCAGGTGGATTGGAACAGTTACGACGTGAAGCAGGTCAACTATGCTGCCGACATCTTCGCCGAAGCCATCGAAAAGGCCGATGCCCAGGTGGACTTCAGCAAATACGACGCCGACGGCGATGGCGTGATCGACATGATGTACTTCGTGGTGGCTGGCTATGGTGCCAACTATTCGGGCAACAGCACCGACTACCTCTGGCCTCACAAGTCGTCGCTCATCTATTACGACCTGCCTCTGCGCGACGGAAAGCGCTTGGGCAAATACGCCTGCTCGGTCGAACTCTACGGCTGGGAGTCGCAAAGGCTCAACATTCTTGAAGGCATCGGCACCATCTGCCACGAGTTCTCTCACGTGCTCGGCCTCCCCGACGAATACGACACCAACTACGAAGAGGGCGGACAAAGTCTGCACCCTGGCGAGTGGAGCGTGATGTCGGGCGGCAGTTACCGCCGCTACGGCCGCTGCCCAGTGGGCTATTCGGCCTACCAGCGTTATGCATCTGGCTTCCTCGTGCCCACCGTCATCGACAAGCCGGGCGAATACAAACTCCGCCCTATGCAGAAGTTCAACGAGGCCTACATGCTCAAGACACCCGTGCCCAACGAATACTTCCTGCTCGAAAACCGTCAGCGCATAGGATGGGACCTCGACCTGCCAGGCCACGGCATGCTCGTGTTCCGCGTCGACTCCACCAACGCCAGCGTGTGGAATAACAACACCGTGAACGCCAACGCCGCGCACAACTACTACGAACTGCTCCGTGCCGGTGGCAAGAAGCAAGACGCGCAGCCTTCCGACCCATTCCCAGGCACCGCCAACGTGACAGTGATCTCCAACCACACCACCCCAAGTCTCTGCACCTGGAACGGCACAATGAACCCCTATACAATTTCTGAAATCACCGAATACAGCAGCAATATCACCTTCAAGGTGGAGAAAGAAGGAACCATCTTCACCAAGATCGAAGACTTCGAAACCACCGGTGCCACCAGCACCAGCGGCGCCAACGACGTGCCCGGTCGCTTCTGCTCATGGAACTTCGCAAAATGCAACGTCACCGCCCCAGGCAGCGAAACCATGTGCGACGACAAATATTCCGTGGCCATGAAGAAGCCTAGTTCCATCACATCATCGACACCGCTGCCATTCAAGCCATTCGCAGCCACTATCCACTTCTTCAACCCCACAGGCACAGCCGCTAAATTCAAACTCCAATACATGCTGCCCACCGACAGCGTATGGGTCGACGCCAAGCCCAGCGAAGCATCAGTGGCTGCAAAAACCGACAACATCGCCTCATTCACCTTCCCCAGCATGAACGAAGCGCCCATCATCCGCGTGATGCAGACTGCCGGCAGCACCACAGCAAAAGTCTACGTCGACAACATCGCCCTCACCTACATCGGTAGCAAGCAGGCAGGCGACGTGAACGGCGACGGAGAAGTGAACGTGAGCGACGTAACGGCACTCATCAACAAAATCCTCGGCACAGCCACCTTCGACGACGAAGTGTGCGACATCAACGCCGACGGCCAAGTAAACGTGAGCGACGTAACAGCCCTCATCAACATGATCCTAGGCTAAAAGCCCCGAAGCACATATAGAATAAAAAAACTAGCAGCCGCAAAACCAATTGCGGCTGCTAGTTTTTCACCCCCGTGTTAGTCGCGTCAGCGACTAATCCCCATCCTCAATCAAAGGAACCCCGCGCCCGCCAAGGGCAAAAATACCAATATTTAGGTATTTCGGGTTAGGGAAATTTGTTGTTATTTTGCATCGTGAAATAATGGCTGCAGGGAGGCCTGGTTTGGGCGGGCTCTGTGGGCTGGTTTTTTTGATTTTTTTTGACGATGACTTTAGATGAACTGAAAATAGGCCAGTCGGCCGTTGTGACCACAGTGGGTGGCGAAGGTGCGCTTCGCCAACACTTCCTCGACATGGGTGTGATTCCCGGCAGCGAAATCAAACTGGTGAAATTCGCGCCTATGGGCGACCCGATGCAACTGCGCATTCATGGCTACCAACTCACGCTGCGCAAGGACGATGCCGCGAAAATCGGCGTCGACGTGTGCCTGCAGTGCCAGGCGGGCGAGCCTCACCAGCATGTCGAGCAACCCAAAGTGCGCACTGAGCACCCTGGCTTGGGCGAAGAAGGCCGCTTCCACAAGCACACCGACGTGCAGCCCCTGCCTCCCGGCGAGAAACTCACCTTCGCGCTGGTGGGTAACCAGAACTGCGGCAAGACCACGCTCTTCAATTCGCTCACAGGCGCCAATCAGCACGTGGGCAATTTCCCGGGCGTGACGGTCGACCGCAAGGCTGGCATCATCAAGGGCCACCCCGAAGCCGAGGTGGTGGACCTCCCGGGCATCTATTCGCTCTCGCCCTACACGAGCGAGGAAATCGTGTCGCGCGAATTTATCTTCACAGCCAAGCCACAAGGCATCATCAACATCGTGGACGCCACCAACATTGAGCGCAACCTCTACCTCACCATGCAACTCATGGAACTGGGCATTCCCATGGTGCTGGCGGTGAACATGATGGACGAGATGCGCCACAATGGCGGCACCATCAATATCAACGAACTCGAAACGAGTCTAGGCATACCCGTGGTGCCCATCTCGGCAATGAAAAACGAGGGCGTAGAGGAACTCATCGAGCACGCCATACACGTGGCGCGCTATCAGGAAGGACCTCGCCGCGAAGACTTCTGCAGCCCCAGCGAACACGGCGGCGCCGTGCACCGCTGCATCCACACGGTGGCTCACTTTGTGGAAAATCATGCCGCCGAGGTAAATATCCCCAAGCGCTTTGCCTCGTGCAAGGTGATTGAGGGCGATCAACTGGTAATCGACGCGCTCCACCTCTCGCAAAACGAGATGAACACCATAGGCCACATGCTGCGCCAACTGGAAGAGGAACGAGGACTCGACCCCGCCGCCGCGCTCGCCGACATGCGCTACTCCTACATTAAGCGCATATGCGGACGCACGGTGGTGAAACCCGTCGACAGCATCGAACTGAAGCGCAGCCGCCGCATCGACGCCGTGCTCACCGGCAAATGGACCGCCATACCCGCCTTCCTCGGCTTCATGTGCCTCATCTTCTGGCTCACCTTCGACGTGATAGGCGGCACCATGCAGGAATGGCTCGACGAAGGCATCCAGTGGCTCACGGCGCAAACCGACGCCCTGCTGCAGTCGTGGAATATCAGCGAAGTGGTGCACGCCCTCATCATCGACGGCATTTTCAGCGGTGTGGGCGCCGTGGTGAGTTTCGTGCCCATCATCCTCACGCTATTCTTCTTCCTCTCCATTCTGGAAGACAGCGGCTACATGGCGCGCATCGCCTTCGTCACCGACCGATCGCTGCGCCGCATAGGCCTCTCTGGGCGCTCCATCGTGCCGCTGCTCATAGGTTTCGGCTGCTCGGTGCCCAGCGTGATGGCTAGCCGCACACTGCCCTCGGCACGCGACCGCTACCTCACCGTGATGCTCACCCCATTCATGAGTTGCACCGCCAAACTCCCCATCTACGCATTCTTCACCCAACTCTTCTTCCCCGATAACGGAGCGCTCGTGATGATATCGCTCTACCTGCTGGGCATAGGCATGGCCATCGCCACCGCACTGGTGATGAAAACCACCCTCTACCGCGGCGAACCCGTGCCCTTCGTGATGGAACTGCCCAACTACCGCGTGCCCACCGCCATAAGCGTGCTGCGCCTCATTTGGGACAAGGGAAAAGACTTCGTGCAGCGCGCCTTCTCGGTCATCTTCGTGGCCACCATCATGGTGTGGTTTCTGCAATCATTCAACTTCCACCTCTCGCTGGTGGAGAATCCTCAGGACAGCATCCTTGCCAGCGTAGCCAGCCTGCTCAGCCCTGTGTTTGAACCGCTCGGCTTCGCCGACTGGCGCATCACCACCTCGCTCATCTCAGGCTTCATGGCCAAAGAAAGCGTGGTGTCGACCCTCACCGTGCTCTTCGGCTCAGGCGCATCGATCGGCGCCATCCTAGGCACAGCCTCGGCCTACGGCCTGCTCGTGTTCTGCTTGCTCTACACCCCCTGCGTAGCCACCATCGCCACAGTGCGCCGCGAACTCAGCACCCGCCACGCCCTGCTCATGGTAGGCGGCCAGTGCGCAGTAGCCTGGACAGCAGCCCTAGCCACAAAATACGCCCTAACCCTATTCCTGCAATAGAGAAAAAGGAATAATACTAGTTGACTCGTTGACTTGTAGACTCGTTGACTTTTAGTCTGTTAGTCTTTTAAAAATATGAACCTGCAAAGTTGGATATTGCTCATCGTGGTGGTTACGCTCCTGGGAGGAGTGCTCCTCCGCCTCTTCCATGGCCACAAGCGTGGCCGAGGAGGCTGCTCATGCTGCAGCAAAACCACCTGCCCCATAAAACACCTAAAAGCAACGAAAAAATAATCGGAGTAATCATGGTAGGGACGCGACATATCGCATCCGCATTAGGCGTTGGTAATCAAAACAATAGCCTTCGCCTGGCGCGGACGCGAT
>JAUNCU010000031.1 GCA_030526455.1 Bacteroidales bacterium
ATCTTTCAGGACATTTCCCGTGATTGAGTTGGCGGAAAACTCCTTGTGGCAAGGGATGTCGATTAAGAAATACGAGCGTGCTTCGTCGGTTTCAATTGAGGCGCGTGAAGAACCATTTGCGCTCAACTTCTGCTGAATTGTGGGAATGCCAGTGGCACGTCCTTCGGTCAGTTCCAATTCTTTCAGGAATTCACCCAAACGACGATTTGTGTACCGGCGTGAGCGCAGCATCTTTGCCTCTTTGATGGCTTCGTCGGGGATGGTGTGGTTAGGGCCGCCAAAATTCAGAATACTAATCTTGTCGGGTTCGATGGTGATTTCCACTGGTTCGCGTTCCAGATAATCTCTGTGGAAAAGGCTGTTGACCACCGCCTCTTCTAGTGCCTGGTAAGGGAAATTGAATGTGGTGACAGAGCGAGCGCTTTCGCTGGGCTTGTGAATCTTCTTCTTGATTACATTGTTGCTGAGGAAGTTCATAGTGTCGCGAATCATCTTGGGTACGCACCCTTTGATAGGAGCCACCTCAATCATGTTATCAGGGTCGTTAATCCGGCCGTTAGGGAAAATTACGATTTCTACTTGCGTGGTTTTGAAAAACCTTTCGGGATGATTGCAGAACATCATTGCCGCAACATTCTTGATTTTGTATCCTTCAGGTGTGGATTCAAGCAGGTCCATTTGGTCGAGCACTTTCAGCAGGTTTTCGCCTGCAAGGTCTTGCTCTGCCAGGTCGCTTTTTACCTCCACAAGGTAGTCTCTGAGAAGCGAAGATGATATGTCTTTTAACTGGATAGCGTCGTTGCCTCTGTCGTCGAATGGGGTGCGGTTGGCAAGGTTGATAAGTTCTCGCTCATATTCACCCTTAGGCACAATACTGCTGCTGTTATAGCGAATGTAGAAATTGTAGTCTTTTTGCTTTGCTGTGATTTTTGAGGGCACTTTGTAGGGGCGTCGTTCGCCTGCCGTCACTCTGATGACCAACACCGTTTTTCCGTCGATATGCTCGATGAATAGGCGTGGCTGGTAGTAGGGTTGAATGAGGTTGTTGTACCCCACCATGTCTTTTTCAATTTTCTCGATAGTGTCGGTGTCGATGCCAGTTACTGGGCGAATGGCTTTTCCGTTCTGCTCATCAACGCCCACCACGATGATACCGCCGCCGGTGTCTTCAAAATCGTTGGCAAAGGCGCAAATGCTGCGATAGATGGCATCAGGGTTCCATCCTTTTTTGAATTCCAACTGGCTGCTCTCAATTGCATTGCCGGAAAGAAGTTTTTCTATGTTTATGGGTGATGCCATGTGATGGTGATTATATCATAAGTTTTTGTTCTCGCAAAGATACAAAAAAAAAATTATTCTTCGTCAGACCACCCTCTTTCTCTACACCCCCACGAGGTATTTGCTTTTGGGGAGGAGGGCGAGGAGGCGCACGGCTAGGTAACTGAGGATGGCGGCGGTGGCTATGAGCAGGGGAATGGCGGCCTCGGTGGGGAGTGCCCACTGCTGGAACAGGGGCCACAGGGCGTGGCGAATGATGTAGATGTGCACGAGGTAGATGCCGAAACTGTGCTGGGCGAAGTTGTAGTACATTTTCTCGGCCCAGGGCTTGAGCGGCATGTGCTTGAGCAGCACGAAGTAGCAGCAGCATAGGGCTATGGTGGGCAGGCTGAGGCGGTGGTTGAGGGTGCGTATGGGCAGCGAGGTGCACAGGTGCAGCGCCAGCGGCACGCCTATGGCGGCTGCGATGGCCACGATGTGCCATCTCTTGAAGCGCTTGATGTTCACGTATTTGCGCAGGTAATAGCCCATCACGGCAGCCCACAGGTAGCCCCAGAAGTAATACACAGCGCCATTCTGGTAGTCGATGAGGCCACGCAGGTCTTTGTGGATGTGGGTGAGATAGGGGATGGTGAGGGTGAATGCCCACACGCCTAGGTAGAATTGCAGTTCGCGCTTGGTGGTGTGCTGCAGCCAGGTGGCGAGGATGGGCGTGAGCAGGTAGATGCCGAAAATGGCGTAGATAAACCAGTAGATGCCTTGCTGCGGCGAGAAGGGGATGAGCATCACCTTGGTGAAGAAGGCGTCCCACGTGAGTGAGGTGGTGCACTTGTCGATGAGTAGCGAGACGAGTGTCCACAGCACCATGGGCAGCACCACGCGACTCACGCGCTGCTTGAGAAATGGGATGGCGGGCTTGGGCTTATAGAGCACCAGTGCGCCCGAAATCATGAAAAACAGGATGGATGCCCCCGCCATGGTGTAGTGGTTGTAGAGGTCCATCGCCAGGCTCTTGGGCGTGCCAGGCATGGCCACGTGGGTGGAAATCACGAAAAGGCAAGCGGTGGAGCGAATGGCGTCGATCCAGTAGGCGCGGGGTTGCGATATCTTTGTTGCTGACATGTGTGGTTGAAAATCAGAGGGAGGGAAAAAGGGTTACACTTCCACGGCTTTCACGCAGTGGGTGATGCGCTGGTCTTCGGGCGGAATCTGCATGTAGTCGCCGTAGAGGATGGTGAGGTATTCGTCGTAGGCGGCGGGGGCGTCGTAGAGGCGTCCTTCAAATTCCACCTTCACCACCTCGTCGAAGAGGCGTCGGGGAAACAGATAGCGAAGCGCGGTGGGCATGTGGGCCACATATTGGGCGCCGTCGAATGCCTTGCGGCGGCTGCACAGGGTCACGAGGCGGGCAAAGGCTTTGGTGCCTATCATCTTCACCACGCGCCACTTCCAGGGCTTGTTGCCCGGAGGGCACTGCTTAAACGATGCCGAGGCGCGGCAGGAGTTGAAATACTGCGCCATCTTTTTCTGCAGCGTGGGTTCCTGGGCGTTCACGCCGTCGAGCGGGAAGATGTCCACCCACAGACCGTTGCCGGCGAAGTCGTCGAGTTCCTCCTCCATCAGTCGGGTGGAGAGATCCACCACCTTGGCATAGTGGTAAGGGTAGCCCTTTGCGCGAGGCGTGAGTGTAACGAATCGGCTGTGGGGCGTTGCGAGCATCACCTTCAG
The DNA here is from genome assembly GCA_030526455.1 of Bacteroidales bacterium. Lineage (GTDB taxonomy): Bacteria > Bacteroidota > Bacteroidia > Bacteroidales > Muribaculaceae > Sodaliphilus. The sequence continues at coordinate 3,007 of JAUNCU010000031.1, forward strand.
CAACTGCTCATAGTCGGCGCGCGGCATCGATATGTCGATGTCGTCGTCCCACGGGATAAACCCCTTGTGGCGAACGGCGCCCAGCAGCGACCCGTAACTCAAATAATAGCGCAACCCATGCTCCTGACACAGGTGCACGATATAGTCAAGAATCTCAACTTCTTTAGCCTTAACTTGCGATGGCGAGAGTAATTGCATAATATAATATTTCAGTGTAGATGAAGGTAAAAAAAATAGCAAATCCGTTGCCATTTAATAAACATAGGGATTAATTATTCCTCTTTAAAGTTGTTTTCAGATTGTTTGAGGTAGAATATCTCCTTTTGGCGTTCAATTTCAATTCGGAGTTGTTCTTGCGATGGCATATAAGTCATAAATTTTGATGCAAACAATTGGTCGTTATCATGTAGTACAGAATAGCGAGCAATGTCTTCATCAGTGTCATCGCAGAGCAAAATCCCAATGGTAGGATTGTCGTCAACAGAGCGCTGGCGTTCGTCGTACATTCTTACATACATATCCATTTGCCCTACGTCTTGATGCGTGATCTTTGCAGTTTTCAAGTCGATTAGCACAAAGCATTTTAATATGTAGTTATAGAAAACCAAGTCGATATAGTAGTCTTGCTTTTCTGTATGAATGTGCTGCTGACGTGCCACGAAAGCAAAACCTTTTCCCATCTCAAGTAAGAATTTTTCAAGATTATCAATAATGGCTTGTTCAAGTTCTGATTCGCGGAAAGAACTATCTCCAGTGAATCCAAGAAATTCACCCACAACAGGATTTTTGATAAAATCTATCGGGTCAGCAGATTGTAGAGGGGCTGTGAGTTGAAGCATCTCTTTTTCAACCAGATCTTTACGCTGTGAAGAAAGTATTCGGTAGTAGTATTGTGAACTGATATTTCGCTGTAGCGTGCGCACACTCCAGTTTTGTGCGAGAGCTTCTTGCTCATACCAGTTTCTTGCATCGTCGTTTATCTCTTGAATAAGAGTTCGATAATGAGACCATGAAAGAATTCTCGATGATTTTCCACACGCCGTGTGGAAAATCTTAGGAAAAGACTCGTGGAATCTTACAAAACTATAGAGATTTGATTTCGTAAACCCTTTACCATAAACGGCTGTGAGTCGTTTTGATAATAATTTTATGATAGTTGCACCATATTCGGCACGGTCTGCACCTTTCAATTCTTCTTCTGCTATCAGTTTGCCGATGGACCAATTGCGGCGCACTAATGCTTCGTTTACTTGGCGGTAGGCGAATGAACGGGCCTCCTCAATAAAGGAAGATGCTCGGGTGAAGAGGAATTCCAACTGGTTTGGAACTAGGTGATTATTGGCTTTAGGCAGGTTATCCATAGGCGTTCTTTACTTTTTCTTTTTTAGGTAGGATAGGCATTCGGCCATGATTTCGGCTTGGAAGAGTTTCATGGCTCCTATGTAGAGTGCGGCGGCGAGGATGATTCTAGCCACGAGCACGATCACGTGATGCTCAATCCAGAAGGTGGCAAAATAGGTGGCCGCCATCACTGCGGCGGCGATGAGCATGAAGGGAACGATGTCGAGCAGCGTGTGCAGCAGGCGCAGGCCTATGAGGCGCTTTGCCACCACTTGCCATGCCAGCAGCCAGAGGATGATGAAGGCGCTGTAGGCAATCACCATCACGGTGAGTCCCATGTGCTTGAAGGCGAAAATCACCGCCACTTGCAGCGCGATTTGTGCAACGTTGCACCACAGGTAGAGGTCGCTGCGGCCACTGCTGATGGCGAGGTTTTGATACATGGTGTAGAAGGGCACGAAGGCACCCGCCACACACAGGATGCGCAGCAGCGGTATACTGCCCACCCACTCGCTGCCTATGGTGCAGAGGATGAATTCCTCGGCCACCAGCGCCAGCCCAAACATGAGCGGAAACGACATGAAGGCAGTGAAGCGCATCATCTTGCGATACACACGGCAGCGGCGCTCGCGTTCGTCGCCAGCGGCCACGAGCACGGTCTGCACCACCTGCCACAGGGTGTTGGCCACAAAGGAGTTGGCCATCGTGTTCCACTTGTAGGCTTGGGTGAAGTTGCCCACCTGCTTCATGGGGAAATAGCGCCCGAAGATGAAGGTGAGGATGTTGCTGCTGAGGGTGTTGATGATGTTGGTAAAGAGAATCTTCACGCTGAAGCCAAACATCTGCTTCACGGGGCCGAAGTCGATTTTCAGCGACGGGCGCCACGGCACCACGTAGTAGCGGCCCACGTTGAGCACGCTAATGTAGATGATCTGCTGCCATGCCAGACTCCAGTAAGAATAGCCGCGGAAGGCCAGCGTGATGCCCGCCACGCCCGAGATGGCGAGTGCCAGGCAGTTGATGAAGGCCTGCTGGCGGTTCATCAGGTTCTTGTTCATGAAAGCGGCGTGGGCGATGCCAAACGACGAAATCACGAAGCCCAGAAACACGAATCTCGACAGCGCCACCAGCGCGGGCTGGTGGAAAAACTGGGCGATGAGCGGTGCGCAGCAGAAGAGCACTGCGTAGATGGCGAAACTGGCGAGAATGTTGAACCAGAACACCGAGTTGTAGTCGCGCGCAGTGGGATTCTTCAGGTTGATGAGCCCCTGCGTGAATCCGCTGCTCTGCAGGTTGCCGGCTATGAGCGTGAAGATGGTGAGCACGCCCACCATGCCATATTCGCCAGGCGAAAGCAGTCGGCCCAGGAAGATGCCGATGAGCAGATTCAGCACCTGCATGGTGCCATTGTTCATCGCGCTCCAGAACAAATTCTTTGCGGTTTTATCTTTTAGAGAGTCGGCCATAATTATTCAGTGTAGAGGGCAATCCAGTGCCCTGCAAACTGCAAAGTTACAAAACTTGCCAAAGAAATACCGAAAAACCCGCCCGAAAAAACCCGCCCCCACAGCAAGAAAAACTCGTCGCCGGGGTCAGACCCTAATTACTACGGTTTTATCTTTTAGAGAGTCGGCCATAATTATTCAGTGTAGAGGGCAATCCAGTGCCCTGCAAACTGCAAAGTTACAAAACTTGCCAAAGAAATACCGAAAAACCCGCCCGAAAAAACCTGCGCCCACAGCAAGAAAAAGTTCTATCCGGGGTCAGACCCTAATTACAACTTTTGCTATTCTTTGCATTGCGAGAAAAATATAAAATATTGATATTGAGTAATATATCAAAAATGAAGTTGTTAAAAAGGTCTGTCCCTATTAACAACTTTCGTGAATTTTTCGTTATTTTTTTGCTTGAATGAGCCGCTTTTTAAGGTGCGGCTCGGGCAGGCGCGGCTGGGGGAGACTGTCCGAAAACTCGGGTCACTACCACAACCGACCCTCTCCGAGGCTCTTTTCTTTGCTGTTCCTTATCTCCAAGCTGCGCTCGCGAATTGCTGCGCAATTCACTCGCTTGCATGGAGTTAACCATAATAAGCCGTCTCCGACGGCGGTTGGTGGTCGCCTAGCGTTTTTGCTCTATCCGGGGTCAGACCCTAATTACAACTTTTGCTGAATTGTACATTGTGGAAATTGTAAAATGCTAATAGTGAGTAATATACACAAAAGAAAGTTGTTAAAAAGGTCTGTCCCTTTTAACAACTTTCGTAATTTTTTCGTTATTTTTTTTGCTTGAATGAGTCGCTTTTTTATGTTTGGCTCGGGCAGGCGCGGCTGGGGGGCTACACGGTGATTTCGGCGAGGTATTGCTTGATGTGCTTTTTCAGCGCTTCGCCTTCCACGATGGTGATGCGTTTTGCCAGGCCGAGGTAGAAGCGGGTGATGCCGCCGAAGCCGAAGATGGTGGTTTCCATCCTCCACTTGTCGGTGCCTGTGATTTGGGTGAGTTTCTCGCCGCTCTTTGGCGTGTCTTCCAAGCGCTTGGCGTCGGGGAATTCTTCAATCAGCAGGTTCTTCACATAGTTGTCGAATTCCAGCGTCACCTTCACGCCCTTCTGGTTTTCCGATTCCATGATGTGGAAAATGTCGGTGCGTGGGTTTTTGAGGTGCTTGGCCTCGTTTTTCCACTTCTGGTCTTTCACTTCAGCCTTCTCAAAGCGGTTGATTTTGAACTCGCGGTTTTCACCACGGTCGAGGTCGAATGCCACGATGGCGTTGATCGATGGCTTGAAGTAGTAGGCCTCAACGGTGCGGTTGCGTTTGCCGGTGCTCGACTCGTAGTTGTGCAGCGTGATGCACTTCTTCTCGGCGATAGCCGTCTTGATGGCCTGAATCTTCTGCTTGTCGGAGTTGTTTTCCTTCTTCCTGCGGTTGAGGAGTTGCTCCCTTTGGGTGTCGTTCATCTTCACCGTGCGTCCCGACTTCCTGATGTAGGACTTGGCGTCGTCGTCTGCCCAGCCGTGGCCGTCGCGGAATTCCACCACGCCATATTCGTAGGGGCGAATTTGGATGCGGAGGAATTTCTCGCCGCTGGCGCTCGCCTCGATGTGGGTGCTCACGAAGAGGCCAGTGATGTCGCGGCCGTATTCAGGACCCGATGCATCCTTGAAAGCATTTTCGATGGCATTCTCAATGAAGAGGCGATACTTGTCGATGCTCAGTTCGGTGATGCGTTTTTCCTTGTAGAGTTCGGCCATGTCCTTTGCCACGCCCAGCGCCACGCCCTGGTCGTTCACACCGATGTAGAGGTCGCCGCCCTTTTCGGTGTTGAGGAAACCGCACACGGCGTTGAGGATGTTCTTCATCTGGCGCTTGATGTTGGGTTTGTCGGTTTTGCTGGGGTCGAATACTACGCTGGTTTTGAACTCCTTGGTTTCGTCTTCTTCGCCAAATTCCGACTCCTCGTCGACGATCGACTCATATTCGTCGTCCACAAAAAGATTTTTGGCGATGGCGTGCTTGATGGCGTCGATTTCGCGCAGCGGGAGCACACCGCTAAGCGTCTGCGATGCGTCTACAAGTTTCTGCACGCTCTCCAGGTCCACCTCCTTTTGGCGCATGAGGGATGCGTCTTTTTTCAATTTCTGGAGTTCGAAATTATAGTTGTTGAGCATGCCGATGATTTTCATCTTCTCCACAACAGTGGGCACCTCGGCAAACGCCTCGTCGACCTTCACCTCGGTGTCGGTCTTGAACTTGCCGCCCTGGGCAAATTCCACGAGCGACTTCAGATACTTGATTTCGAAGCGCAGGAAATTGCCGTTCTTCTTGTCGTCGGTGAGCACGCTCAGGGCATTGGCCATGCTCAACTTCTGGTGGCGCAAGCGAGTTTCTTCGGTGTTGAGCGCATCGTAGTAGAGCACCGAGATGCAGTGCTGAATGGCCTCTGGGTCAATTTCTTCTTCCTTTTCTTCGCTGTTGGCGGCGGGGCGCTGTGTCCACTTGAGGAAGCCCTCCAGGAAGTTGCGGGTGGCTTGCTTCTTGAATTCCTCCACGTCTTCCTCGCCGGTGAACTCGTTGGCGCTGAATTTGCCGTTGGTCACGAATTCGTTGTTTACCACCTTACTTTCCTCTACCGTCACATAGGCAAACAGATCGAGGATGTCGTCGTCGTGCTCCTCGTCCATGATTTTCAGGCGCAGACCGTTTTCGGTGAGCCAGCGGTGGCCGTAGGTGTACTTGTCGTAGCAGTACGCCAGCATTTCGGCATATTGTGAATCAGCGGCGAGTTGCTCGTAATAATCAACAATCACTGGGCGAATTATAAATGGATAGTGAGGGTGATCCTGCACCTCTGCCATCATCAAGAGTTCTTTTGGGGCATAATATTTCTCTTGGATGAAAGCCAAAAACTCGGAGCGGTCGATACCCGTAAGGGACAGCGAGCGGTCCACGAATACCTGTCCCTTAATAGGTTCATAGCGAGGGTCGATGGTTTCGGCGTTAATAGTGTTATGGTTGGCCAAAGTCACTTTCACGCACACCACATCGCCTTCTTGATAGCGCTTAATTTTGCTGGTGGGAGATGCCACCGATGGGCGCACGCTTTCCATCTGGCGCACGGTGCTCCAGAAGGCGCTGTCGGTTTTCAGCACATTGGTGGCAGCCATCTTGGAGAGCGCTTCCGATTCGCTACCCACCACCTTGATGGCGCAAGGCGATGGCAAGATGGGCACGGGCTTCTTGTGCTGCTTGTAGTCTTTCAGATTGAGTGCGGCGAGGCTGGCGTTGTCGCCTTTCACCGCGAGTGTGCCTTTATTTTGGTAATAATGCAGTGTGTCTTTATGTGTCACTTTCAATTCCGTTTCGGCGATTTTGGCAGCCACCACTTGAATAAGAATGTTGTCACTTTTAATGTCGCTCCATCCCACGGAGAGTTTACTGATTTCGGCTGCTCCAAGGCACTGGATGCAAATGTTCATCAATTTCTCACTCATTTCGGCCGTCGGTGCCTGCCCCGTTTTCAGCAGCAGATTGCAGAGTGCGGCGAGTGTAGTATTGTCGATGAATCCATTTTCTTGACACACAATAAGTTGGGCCGTCATGAGCCTGATGTATTTATTGCGGTCTTCGTCGCTGATACCCTCGGTGTATAAAGGCATCTTCGCCAGGTCGCCCGAGATGTCGGCCACACGGTCGGCAAGCGCATCGATGGTGAGTTTGTATTCGCTATTCTCGTGATCGCCCCTGTATTTACTCAGGTAGTCGATCATAGCGTTGAGGTTTTCGTCGATGTACTCTTTTTTCACTTTAAGCCAAAAATTGCTGGTGTTCATTTTTCGATAAGATTTAGATGTTAATAATAAAGGAAATTAAAACAGTTTTTACAGGTGCAATAATCGTGCCAAAGCCGCCCGTTTTGCACGCAAAAATCGGCACAAATTAAATTTAGTGTGTGATAGCGTAAAAAAGTGGGTGGCAGAGTGTGGAGAATTCACGGGAAATTTGTAAGTTTGTAGTTGGTTTATTGGGAAATATATGGCAGAAACAATTAAAATGACACCACAAGAAGAAGAGCGACTGATCAACGACGCTTATCAGAACCTCTTAAATGGCTATTTGTCAAGTAATCACCGCAAGAAAGTGGAGATTATCGAAAAGGCTTTCAAATTTGCGTGTGAGGCGCATAAGGGCGTTCGCCGCCGTTCGGGCGAGCCTTACATTATGCACCCCATCACGGTGGCTCGCATCGTGAGCCAGGAGATAGGCCTCGGTTCCACCTCCATCTGCGCGGCGCTCCTTCACGACGTGGTAGAAGACACAGAATACACTACTGAGGACATTGAGGCAATGTTTGGCAAAAAGATTGCCCAGATTGTCGACGGCTTGACCAAGATTTCGGGCGGTATATTCGGCGCCCACGCTTCGGCACAGGCCGAGAACTTCCGCAAACTGCTGCTCACTATGAGCGACGACATACGCGTGATACTCATCAAGATGGCCGACCGCCTTCACAACATGCGCACGCTGCAGTCGATGCCACCGGCCAAGCAGTACAAGATTGCGGGCGAAACACTCTACATCTACGCTCCGCTGGCCCACCGCCTCGGCCTCTTCGCCATCAAGACCGAACTCGAGAACCTGAGTTTCAAATATGAGCACCCCGAGGAATACAAGGCCATCGAAGAGCAAATCATCGCCAACACGCCCCACAACGAGCAACTCTTTGCCCGCTTCGCGGCGCCCATCAACGAGCGACTCGAGCGACTGGGCCTGAAATTTGAATTCAAGGCGCGCATCAAGTCGCACTACTCGATATGGAAGAAGATGGAAACCAAGCACATCCCCTTCTCGCAGGTCTACGACTACTATGCGGCGCGCATCGTCTTCGAATGCGACAATGAAGCCGACGAGAAGCGCATATGCTGGAACATCTACAGCGAAATCACCGACCTCTACCGCCTGCACCCCGACCGCCTGCGCGACTGGATCAGCGTGCCCAAGGCCAATGGTTACCGCGCCCTGCACGTCACGCTCATGGGTTCCGACGGCAACTGGGTGGAAGTGCAAATACGCAGCCGCCGCATGGACGACATCGCCGAGCGTGGCTTCGCGGCCCACTGGAAATACAAGATAGGCGAGGGCGAAGAAGAAAGCGAACTGGCGGCTTGGCTCCAGACCATCGAAGACATTCTCAAGAATCCCGAGCCCAACGCCATCGACTTCCTCGACACCATCAAACTCAATCTCTTCGCCAGCGAAATCGTGGTGTTCACACCCAAGGGCGAACTCATCACCCTGCCCAAAGACGCATCGGTGCTCGACCTCGCTTTCTCGCTCCACACCGAACTGGGCACACACTGCATCGCCGGCAAAATCAACCATAAACTCGTGCCCATCTCCCACAAACTCGCCAGCGGCGACCAGGTGGAAGTGCTCACGAGCCAGTCGCAGCAGCCTAACCCCGAGTGGGACAAGTATCTGGTGACCGCCAAGGGCAAGACTCGCCTGCGCGCCGCCTTGCGCCACGACCGGCGCGCCGTGATCGCCAAGGGCGAAACCATGCTCAAGCAATTCCTTGCCGACAACGACGTGGAGGCATCGAGCGACAATATCAACCGCATCGTGTCGATTGAGCGCGTGAAGAGCAAAGACGAACTCTTCCAGATGATTGGCAACAACGAGATAGCCCTATCGCCCAGCCTTATCAAGGTGTTCAAGCCCGCATCGCGCGGCCTGCTCAACCGCCTGATGAACCCCTTTGGCAACCGCAACAGCGGCAACAGCGAGCCCGAGGTGGTGGCTCCGGAAGGAAAAATCGACACCAAGAAAATCTACGAACTGCGCACCGTCGACGGCAAGAGCAACTACCGCATCGCCTCGTGCTGCAACCCCATCCCGGGCGACACCGTGATAGGCTTCGTGAACGACAAAAACGAGGTGGTGGTGCACAAGATGGACTGCGACGAGGCCACCAGACTGAAGAGCAGTTTCGGCGGACGCATCGTGCAGACGCACTGGGAAACCAAGGCGAAGAAATTCAACGTCACCCTCAACCTGGAAGGCATCGACCGTCAGGGTATATTGCAGGAGATTATCTATCTCATTTCCACCAACCTGCGCCGACTCAACATCAGCGCCGACGAAGGGGTGTTCCATGCCGAACTCGAAGCGCTGGTCGACGACACCGACGTGGTGACCAAACTCTGCAAGCGCCTGAAAAAGGTGAAGGGCGTGACCACTGCAGTGCGCGTGAGATAAGCAATCATTACCCATCACCCAAATTAAGCCTCGTAAAGAAAGATGGACAAAAAGAGTGAAAAATTCAAATTATTTGCCAATATCGGCCTCATCGTGCTGTCGGTATTGCTGGTCACCTACTTCCTGCCCGAAACCGAGTTGCAGATTCCGGAGTGCCTCCGCTCCTACAAGGTGGACACCAAGTGGGCCTATGAGGACTACAAGGCGCCATTCGACGTGGACCATTACCCCGACACCGCCCATGCCGTGAAGAAGGCGAAAGATGAATTCGTGCCCATCTACGAGCGCTACGACGAGGTCAGCCGCCTCAATCGCCTCAGTGCCCTCGACACCATCGTGAAAGCGCATAGCGAAGTGCCTCTGCCCCTGCGCATGGCGGTGGTGAGCAAGGTGAAGGAATGCCTCGACCGTGGCATCATCGACGAGAGCACACGCAAACTGAAGGTGATCAGCGAAAACGATGAAAACAAGCCCACGGCGCAATTCTACACCACCGAGCAGGTGATGAAGAAACTCGCCATCATATGCCCCGCCAATACGCCCGCCGCGAAGATGGTGAGCGAAATCGCCGCCGAAGAACTGCTGGCGCCCAACATCGGCAAGAACGACGCCCGCTCGGCGAAGCGCTTGAAGGTGGCGATAGAATCGGCGCGCCTGCCCGATGGCATCGTGCCCAAGGGCAGCCTCATCATTCGCAAAGGCGACATCGTTACGCCCGAGGTGGCCAACACCCTGGGGCAGTGCTATAGCAAGACGGTGGAAATCAACGAAAAAGAAAGCAGCCACCTGTGGAGTTGGCTGGGGCAGTGTGCCCTGGTGTCGCTCATGATGGCATCGTTTTTCACCTTCATGTATCTCTTCCGCAACCGCACCTTCTTCAACTATCGCAAGATGGTGTTCCTCATCGTGCTCATCACCGTGTTTATCGTGATGGTGGAAATCATTTCGGTGCGCCTGTGGTGGCAAATCTACCTGGTGCCCTTCGCCCTGGTGCCCATCGTGATCACCACCTTCACCGATTCGCGCACCGCCTTCTTCAGCCACATGGTGATGGTGGTGATATGCTCTATCGTGGCAAAAGACCGCGCCGAGTTCATCATCATGCAATTCCTCGTGGGCAACATCGCCATTGCCTCGATGCACGAATTTTCGCGCCGCGCCCACCTCATTCGCTGCGCATTCTTCGTGTTCCTGGGCTACACGATGGTGTATCTCTCCATGACCGCCATCAATAAGAATTTCTCCAGTTTCACCGAATTCCTCAACTTCTACACCGATGCCCCCTACAACAACTGGCACAATTTCTTGAAATTTGCACTCAACGCTGGCACGCTCGCCTTCTCCTATGTGCTGATTTTCTTGGTTGAAAAGTTGTTTGGCTTCACCTCCACCATGACGCTGGTCGAACTCTCCGACACCAATCACCCGCTGCTGCGCGAGATGTCGACCCGCTGCTCGGGCACCTTCCAGCACTCGCTCCAGGTGGCCAACCTCGCCTGTGAGGCGGCATCCGATATTGGCGCCAATGTGCAACTGGTGCGTGCGGGCGCGCTTTTCCACGATGTGGGCAAGAGCGAAAACCCCGCTTTCTTCACCGAAAACCAGTATGGCGTGAATCCTCACGATGCCCTTTCGCCCATCCAGAGCGCCCAAATCGTGATCAACCACGTGAGCGACGGCGTGAAGCGCGCCACCAAGGCGAAACTGCCACAGGCCATTATCGACTTCATCGAGCAGCACCACGGCAAGGGACGCACCAAGTATTTCTACGCCATGGCGTGCAAGGCCAATCCCGATGCGGAAGTCGACCCCACTCCTTACACCTACACGGGCAAGAATCCGCAAAGCAAGGAAACCGCTATCGTGATGATGGCCGATGCTTGCGAAGCCGCCACCCGCAGCCTCAAGAATCCCGACGAAGCCACCATCACCGGCATGGTCGACAAGATTGTGGCTAGCCAGTTGAGCGACGGTTTGCTCGACGAAGCGCCCATCAATCTGCGCGAAATCGCACTGGTGAAGCAGGCCTTCGTGAACCGCCTGCGCTCAATGTATCACCAGCGCATCGAGTACCCCGACGATGTGGCTCCACGCAAGGCCGACGCCGCCGATGCCACCGCCGATGCTGTGGAAGCGCAGAGTTGAGAAAGGGGGGGCGGCGACTCCCGAAAGCGAATTGAATCACATATAATATATATAGATACATCACCGTAAATGACATTTTCAATCGTATTGCTCATCATAGCCTCGCTGCTCATCGTGGCGGCATTTGTGCTCACCGTGAAGCCGCGGTGGGTGGCTGCCGTGCCCGCATGGGGCGCGATGCTGCTGCTCTACTGGGGTGGCTACATCCAGCCCACCACATTGCCCATGTGGAAACTGGCGATGTGGACCCTCGCCACTGCCATCGTGGTGGCGCTGCGCCGCTATCAGCCAACCGGCGAGCCCGACGGACGCAACACGGGCAACCTCTACATAGGCCTTGCCGCTGTGGTGGGAGCCCTGCTGGGCATAGTGATGGGACCCAACTACGTGCTGCTCGGCACCATCGTGGGCGCTGTGGTGGGGCTGATGGCCTATAGCCGCACTCCCCACGGCAAATGGATAAAATTTGCCAGTTCCACGTTTATTCAGTACTTTTGTGCCCGCTGTCTGCCCGCCATCGTGGCTGTTGCCATCATGGGCATAGGCGTGGAATCAATATTATTTTACATCCGCACATGCTTTTTTTATTCAGGCGTATGAAACTACATTCAATTAAAATAACCGCATTTTTCATCCTTCTGGCGATGGCTATGGGCATCGGCGCACAGGCGCAGAAGAAGGAACTCATTCCCGTGGATTTCAACCGCGTGAAGAGTGTGACGTCGAATCCTGAGTCGCGTTTCTATTTCCCGAAGTTGCTGAAGATTTACAGCGCTTTCAGTTACAACAAGATGGATCGCGAAGACATGCGCAACCTCTACTACGGCTACATGTTCCAGGAGGATTACAACCCCTACCGCCAGTCGGCTTTGGCCGAGAAGGTGGAGGAATACATCTACAAGAAAGACCTCACCCGCGAGGAATGCGACTCGCTGGAGCACTACGCCAGCCTCTCGCTGCAGGACAATATGTTCGACTTTGAGCAACTGGAATATTTCGCCTATGCGCTCAAGGCCAAGAAGAAACACAATCGCTACGAGGTGTTTCGCAACAACATTCGCCTGCTGCTGAGTGCCATCATGACTAGCGGCGACGGCACCAAGGAGCATCCCTGGGTGGTGAATTGCCCCATGCATGAATACGACATTGTGAACTTCCTCGGTTTCAAGGCTGTCGATCACGAGGAAATAGGCGACGGCATCGACTACGTGAAGGTGGAGAAGCGCGAAAACAGCAAGGTGGAAGGCTTCTACTTCGACGTGAAAATGATGCTCGAAATGGGCCGACGCAAAGGTTTTGAATAAATTTCCCCCGTTTTTTTCTTTCCTGATCAATGAACACTATCGACAAGGTGCGCAATCTGCGCATTAGTGACTATAACTATCCGCTGCCCGACGAACGCATCGCCAAGCATCCGCTGGCCGAGCGCGAGCAGTGTAAATTGCTGCAATACAGCCTGGGCGGCGAAATTCGCGAAGGCCACTTCTACGACGTGCCCGCGCTGCTGCCCGAGAAGGCCATGCTGGTGTATAACAACACGCGCGTGATCAACGCACGCCTGCGTTTCCGCAAGGCCACAGGCTCCACTATCGAGATCTTCTGCCTCGAACCAGTGGTGCCGGGCGACTACCAATTGATTTTCCAGACCACCCAGTCGTGCACTTGGCTGTGCCTTGTGGGCAACAGTAAGCGCTGGAAACAGGGCACCCTCACGCAGGAAATCACCGTCGATGGCAAGGCCATCACCGTGGAGGCGCTGCGTGGCGAGCGTCGTGGCAACTCGTTTGAAATCACCTTCTCGTGGAATGGTGGCGTCACCTTCGCCTCCATCCTCGAAGCCATAGGCGAGATACCCATTCCGCCATATCTGAATCGCGGCACCGAAGCGTCGGATTCGGCCGACTACCAGACTGTGTACAGCCATATCGACGGCAGCGTGGCAGCACCCACCGCCGGGCTCCATTTCACCGACGCTGTACTCGCCGAGTGCGATGCCCGTGGCATCACCCGCCGCGAACTCACCCTCCACGTGGGCGCAGGCACCTTCCAGCCAGTGAAAAGCGAAAGCATAGGCGAGCACGAGATGCACCACGAGTTTATATCGGTGGAGCGCAGTCTGCTCATCGACCTCATCAACGCCCCAGGCCCCGTAGTGGCTGTAGGCACCACCAGCGTGCGCACCCTCGAGAGCCTCTACTATGTGGGTCAAGTGCTCGAGGAGAATCCCGATGCCGACGAAGATGCCCTCACCGTGAAGCAGTGGATGCCCTATAGCACCCCATGTGAAATCAGCACCAAGCGAGCGCTGCAAAACATCGTCGACTACCTCGACCGCCATCACGCCCAGGCCTACATGGGCAGCACACAACTCATGATAGCGCCAGGCTTCCAGTATCGCATCATCAGCGGCATGATCACCAACTTCCACCAACCCCAGAGCACACTGTTGCTCCTCGTATCGGCATTCGTAGGCGAATCCCAATGGCGCACCCTCTACGACTACGCCCTCGCCCACAACTTCCGCTTCCTAAGTTACGGCGACGCCTGCCTATTCCTAAAATAACCCCCGCCGCCGCCAACAACCAAAGGCGCCCCACAAGAAAAATAAAAACACCTAATAAACAACAAAACAAACAAAAAATAGATAAAAGGAACCGACCCTTTTATCTATTTTTTGTAATATTTATACTCAAAAATCTTTATAACAAAGGGACGGTTCTTGTGTTATAAAAATTACAATATAAAAACAAATGCTTTATTTTATATAATAAAAAATAAAGTGATATTACAAGTTTGATACGAATGTATCAGTGGGTTTATAACAAAGGAACCGTCCCTTTGTTATAAAATTCCTTGGTTTTGTTTTCCTATATTTGATAAATATTAGTTATTTGCGCATAAAATTGTTTTGTGCCTTTGCTCACAGCATGCGCTCTAGCACTAGTAGGGTGAAGAAGCCTAGCAGTAGGGCGTAGGTGGCTTGTTTTTGGTAGCCGTGGTTGTGGGTTTCGGGTATCATTTCGTCGCTCACCACATAGAGCATAGCGCCTCCGGCGAAGGCTAGCATCACGGGCAAGAGCATCTGCGACGCGGCTCCGGCGTAGAAGCCAATCACCACACCCACAATTTCGAGCAGACCGATGGCGAGCGAGATGAGGAAGGTGCGCACGCGGCTCACACCCGCCAGCAGCAGGGGCGAAATCACCACCATGCCTTCAGGCACATTCTGCAGGGCGATGCCCGCCGTCACGGTCCAGGCGTCGGTGGTGTCGGCGGCGTTGAATCCCACGCCCGCCGCCATGCCTTCGGGCAACTTGTGAATGGCGATAGCCATCACGAAAAGCAGCACATGGTTGAGCGATGCATTGTGGGTGTGGCGCTCCGGGTCGAGGCCGGTGATGTGGTGGAGGTGAGGGGTGACGAAGTCGATCACGTTGAGAAACAGCGCGCCCATCATGCCGCCAATCACCACCCATGCAATTCCCCATGGGGTGGACGCCATATCGGCCGCCGGCAGCAGAAGTCCGAGCACTGCCGCCGCCATCATCACGCCGGCGCAGTAGCCCAGCACGGTGTCGTTCCACTTGTGGGGCAATTCCCTGAAAGCGAAGCCAATGATCGAACCAATCACGGTGGCCCCGCACAGCCCTAGCGCACTATAAATCACATTTTCAATCATAGAGCAATATTTTTTGTTTTTGAGAAAAAACGCCTGGCGCGGGCGCGAAGTGTCGCGTCCCTACCATGCTTAGGGGAGTAATACACCTCCTTCTCAGCGCTTATGCGATGCTGATGAGTTCGATTTGGAAGATGAGTGTGGAGTGGGCGGGGATGCCTGGTTGGGCAAATTTTCCGTAGGCCATTTCGGCGGGGATGTAGAGTTCCCACCTATCGCCCACGTGCATTCGCTGCAGCGCAATGATCCATCCTTCAATGAGATCGCGCAGGCGAATGGCCAATGGTGTGCCGCCGTAACTGTTGTCGAATTCACGGCCGTCGATGGTGCGCCCGGTGTAGTGCGCCACAATCACGCTACCCATGTTGGGCATTTTTCCGTTAGGGTCGCCGCTTTCCATCACCTTGTAGTAGATGCCACGAGGCAGAGCCTGCACGCCGTCTTCTTGCGCTTTAGCCTGTAGCCATTGTTCGTTTTTGCGTTTGTATTCCTGTTTGTTCATCTTGTGCATTTTTTGTTGCTGCAAAGATAAGCAAATTGTGGCGAAAAGTTGTAACTTTGCCCAAACACATTCGTTATGCACCGAAAAGACAGTTTTCAATACAAGCAATTCACCATTCAGCAGCGCCACGCCGCCATGAAGGTAGGCACCGACAGCGACTTGCTGGGCGCACTGGCAGCGGGAGGCACTCGCATTCTCGACGTAGGCACCGGCACTGGCGTGATTTCGCTCATGCTGGCGCAGCGCTACCCCGAGGCCACCATCACGGCCGTGGAAATCGACGACGATGCCATCATCGATGCGCACTCCAATTTCGCCGCCTCGCCCTGGGCCGACCGCATCATGCTCGTGCACAGTTCGTTTCAGGACTATCTGGCGCGATGCCGTGCCGCTGGCGCAACGGGCGCATTCGACTGCGTGGTGTGCAACCCTCCCTATTTCGACAAAAGCCTCGAGTGCCCCGACGGCGGCCGCACACGTGCGCGCCACAGTTCGAGTCTGCCCTTCGCCGTGCTCGCCGAAGGCGCCTATGCCATGCTCGGGAGCGAGGGCGTGTTCTCGGTGTGCATCCCCGGCGAAGTGTTGGCCGACTTCAGTGCGGCATGCTTCTTGCAGGGATTTTGGCTAAAGGATGTGTATCAAATCAAGACCCTGCCCCACAAGCCCGCCAAGCGCTTTGTGCTGGTGTTCAGCAAGGGTGCACCCACAACGCGCGTGGACCACACCCACTGCATGCGCACCGCCGAAGGTGGCCGCTCGGAGTGGTACCTGCAATTGATGGAGCCTTTCCATGTGGGCAGCAGTGCTATAAAAAAAATGAACAATGGGAAATATTAACGACATCGTGAACGACATAGATCGCCAGTCGCCTCTATTGGCTGGCGAGCGCAGCAGTTTTCTGCTTTCGCTAATGGCGCTTTCGGCCTATGTGGTGCAAATCGACGGCGACTTTGGCATGTACAAATACAGTTATGTGCGCAATTTCATAGCCACCCACTACGATGCCGAGAAGGCCGCCCACTGCGACGGCTTGCTCTCGCGCATCTTCTTCGAGCGCCAGCGCCACAATCCGCTCACGTGGGCAGCCTTGATAGAGGCGTGTGCCCGCGAGGTGGCGTCCTACACCTCGGCTGAGGAGCGCATGCTCATTCTCGACTACCTCATCTTCATCGCCCAGGCCGACGGCAGGGTGAACCAAAACGAGGTGATCGCCGTCACCAATGCCGCCGTGTGGCTCGGCATCAGCCCCGTGGCGGGAGTGAAAATCAACGAACTCAAATCAAAAATCACGCAACCATGACACAGACTCTCCTTATGCTCGTGTGCAGCCTTCTGCCCGCCGCCTTGCTGGTGGGCTATGTGCTCTGGCGCGACCGCAAGCGCCCCGAACCCGCCAGCCGCATCATCCAGGCCTTGCTCTACGGCCTGTTTTCGGCATTCCTAGCCGTGCCGCTCGCCATGGGGCTGGAAGGACTGGTGATGGG
>JAUNCU010000032.1:0-13580 GCA_030526455.1 Bacteroidales bacterium
GTCTGTTAGACCGTTAGACTGTTAGACTTTTCTGTGGGTGGGGCGGGTGATTTTTATTTCGGGTGATGCTATTTCTATTCTTATTTTTTTGCCTTTTATTTTGGCTGCGTTGAGGTGTTTCAGTGCAGGTTTGGCTTTTTGTTGGGGCACTGCCACGAGGGCGTAGTGGTCGTAGACGTTGATCACGCCTATCTCGGCGGGGGTGATGTGGCTGTTGTTGGTGAGGAAGCCCACGATGTCGCCTTTTGAGATTTTCTCCTTCTTGCCCGCCTTGAAATAGAGGGTGGCGTTTTTGCTTACGATCTTCTTCTGCGCCTCGGTGTCGACGAAAAATTCGCGGTCGGTCTCCACAAATTCGGGCAGCGACTCCGCCTCGTGGAGCAGGATGTAGACGTCGCCCAGTTTGTCGACACGGGCGGTGCGGCCGTTGCGATGGGTGTAGGCCTCGGGCGACACGGGCAAATGGTAGTGAATCACATTCTTCACATCGCACACATCGAGGCCGCGGGCACCAAGGTCGGTACTCACCAGAATCGGGTAACTCTCATTGTTGAACATCGCGATCGCCTTCTCGCGGTCCATCTGCTCCAGCGCGCCGTGGTAGATGCCCGCCGAGATGCCGCTCTGCTTCAGGTAATCGTAGATGCGTGTCACGGCATCGCGATAGTTGGCAAACACTATCGTCTTGCCCTCGGGGATACTGAAAAGCAGATGCTTCAGCGCCTCGAGTTTATCCTTCATCGCACTTCTCACCTCCCATATGGTGGTGCGTTCGGCGGGCGCGGCGGTGGCGAGCATATTCACCTCCACATGGTCGCCCATCGCCACGAAGGCGGGGAATTCGTAGAGCACCGTGGCCGAAGTGAGGATTTTTCGCGAGAGATTAGGCATGCGCTTCAGGAGTTTGCGCATCACCTCCTCAAAGCCCAGTTCGAGGCATTTGTCAAACTCATCCAGAACCAGTTGGCGCACGTTGCGCAGATCGATGTTTCCACGTTCGGCATGGTCGAGCAGGCGGCCTGGGGTGGACACGATGATGGTGGGCGTCACCACGAGCGACTGCTTCTCGTCGTTCACATTGTGCCCCCCGTAGAGCGTGGTCACCTTAAAGCCCGTGGCGATGGGGCGGATAACGTCGGAAATCTGCATCACCAACTCGCGCGAAGGCGCAATCACTACGGCCTGCAACTTCTCTTCATCGAAATTCTTAAGCGCCTTCAGCACCGTGATGGCGAAAGCGATGGTCTTACCCGTGCCCGTGGGCGAATACACCACGCCATTCGCCGTGGGGCGGATTTCGTTCATCACCCGCATCTGCAGTTCGTTGAGTTCGTTAATGCCGAGTTTGGCGCTGATGGCCGCTAAAATCTCTTGTTCTTTCATGCGAAAAATGAGGGGTTATTGGAAACGGAGTTGGTACATCTCGCCTTGGGTCTGAATCAGGAGTTCGCCCATGTATTCGGCGCAGTCTTCGAGTTCGCCCGCGGTGGCTTTGCTCAGGTCGATGGTGTTCTGCATCTTGCGCTTCGCAAGGTCCCACACATAGAGCAGCGAGGGATGCTCGGCAGTGCCCAGGCCCACCGGCATGTAGAGGTAGCCGTGCTTAATCATCAAGCCCTGCCCCACCTGCTTGTAGTAGCCAGTGTAGTAGTCTTCAATGATGTAATTCTCAAGCATATCCTTTTCGCTGAGCGTAATAGTAGCGGCCTTCTTTCCCTTGGTGGGGATTGTGGGGAGTTTGAATTTCACCAGGCGGTGCTTGTTGTCGGCGCTAAGATTCTCCACCGTGTTGCCGAAGCCGTAGAGAAACTTATTTTCGCGATCCACCACCCACTGCACGGCATAGCCGTAGAGGCCCGACACGTCCTTGAAATGGATTTTAGCCACGAGTTTCGACGACTTCAGGTCGTTGGCCAGCCGCTCCACGTAGATCACATCCTTCTGGCCATCAACCACCTTCTTGTAGCACTGGCTCACGAAAAGCAGCGGAAACTTATCGGTTTTGGCGAAGTACTGCGTGGTGAAACTCGCCACGTTGGCATGGTTGGTTTCGGCATAACTGCCCAACTTGAAAGTGGCAATCTTCGTGAGCGAATTGCCATTGTGGCGATAAGTGGTCGCAAAGCCTTTGTGCTGGAGGCTCACCACGGTTTCGCCCCAGCAGTCCATGCCTTGATAACTGTGCTTGGGTTCGCCTTGCAGGTCGGCAATCTTTTCGCTCGAGAACTGGCTCTCAGCGAGGCGCAGTTGCGGGCCGGAGTAGTAATAGCGGTCTTGAGCGCTGGCGTAGGCGCAGCAGCCCACAATGGCCAGCGATAGCAGTAACTTCTTCATCATCGGGCGCATGGGTTAGAAAATGAGTTTATACACGCCCTCTTGAGTCTGCACCCAAAGCGCGCCGTTCCACACACTGCAAGCGGCGAGTTCGCCACGCGTAGCCGCCGAGAGGTCGATCACATTGCGCATCATCTTGCCGTAGAGGTCCCACACGTAGAGTCGCGAAGGCTCCTTCGCGCTGCCGGCGGTGATGTAGAGCATACCGTTGTGCACACTCACACCGTGGGCCGAAGCCAGCGAAGCGCCCTGGTAGAAGTTTTCGATGATGTGACTGTCGAGGGCATCCTTCGCGCTGAGTTTCACTTCGGCTGGGGCGTTCTCCCCTACTTCAGGCAAGGCAAAACGCAGCACCTGGTGGGTGCCACTCTTCGCTACAGCCACGGCATAGAGAAAGGCGTTGTCGCCATCGAGCGTCCAGTAAATCTTGTCGGCCTTCACGTCGGTGATGGTGATCGATTGCACCGTTTTCACATTCTTATATTTCTTGTCCACGCGTTCGACAGCCAGCACACCGCCGTTGCCGCTCACGTAGAGCAGCGGGAGGGCATCGTCGTCGGCCCACTTCTGGGTGGAGAGGGCGAGGTTGTAGGCGTTGGCGGTTTTCGCGTAAGAGGAGAGTTTGAATTGTTTTTCCTTGTCGAGGTCGGTATTTTTCACATCATACACCGTAACAACGCCAGTGGCTTGTGCGCTCACCAGCAGGCCGCCGTTGCTGATATCCATACCTTGATATGCCTGCTTCTTGTCGCCTTGGAGTTTGCCGGCGTTGCGGCTTTGGAAATAATGCGCTTCAAGTTGCACCTTGTCGCCGTAGTAGTCGTAAGCATTCTGCGCAGCGCCCATGAAAGGAGCGAGCAGCACAGGGAGTAAAAATTTGTATTTCATTATCTTGTAAATGTTTTGATTGTCGGTGAATGTAATTGAAACAAAAACAGAGTACTCTTTTTGATAGGGTATTCTGTTTTTGAAGGTGATAAAGTTGTTATTCAGTGGGGCGATCGAAAGAATTCTTCACCCTGTCTTTTGGTAGCGGAGGCACGCTGCCGGTGGAACCGCTTTTCTTGTCGTCAGTCTTCTTGGGCGCCTCAGGCACAGGCGACTGCGATGCAGGCGTTTCGGAAGGAATCTCATTCACTTCTTCCACGAGAATCACCTCGTCGTCGACTTCTTCGCTGCGGCGGCGCGTGGTGTCCTCCTCAGTGTAGTCGCGGGGCTCATCCTCTTCGTAAGCCTCATTATTGAACTTAAAGAAGAAATTGTCCTTGTTGGTGATAAGATTGTCGAGAAACGGCTCATTGAGCAAATACGCATTCACCTGCTGCGCAAAGGCATCGGCTTCGGCCGAATTCTTGATGGCCATCTTTTGGTAAGTGCTTTGCGCGAGTCCCAGGAGTTTCTGGATGTCGGCAGTATCATTCTGCGATATAGCCTTGTCCATCAGCGATTTGAAATCGTCCACCGAGATAGAGTCGAGCACAATTTCATCGGAGAGTTTGTGGGCATTCCCCACCTCATTATTGCCCCGCTTGCAGCCCACAGCCACGAGCAAGGCAGCGAATATTAGAGCGAAATGTAGCGTCTTCATAACCTATTTTGCAAAAATCGGCGCAAGTTACAAACCTTTTCCCAAATACCAAAACAATACCTTATAAAAAATATGAATTACCGTGGAAGAAGGGGATTTTTTTGTGCTATCGAGGAGCACACGAAGGGCACCGAGCACATGGGTGGGCTCGCTGACGCTTGCCTGTGCTGAGATATATAGTGGCACTCATTAGTTAAAAAGGATTATATTGGGGCGCTATGACAAATATTTTTTGTAATTTTGAATAGTTTTTAAAATTACTCTTATGAAGATAGGAATTATTGTGGCGATGAGCAAGGAGTTAGCCCTTCTTAAGCCATTGTTGAAATCACCTTCCACTACTAAGGTGAGCGGTATGGAATTTATTGAAGGCGAAATCGGTAGCCACTCTGTGGTGGCGCTGCAGTGCGGTATCGGCAAGGTGAATGCCGCCGTGGGCACTACTACGATGATTGCCCAATTTGCCCCCGACCTGATCATCAACACCGGTGTGGCCGGCGGCGCCGACCCTAGCGTGAACGTGATGGACGTGGTGGTAGGCGAAAAGGTTTCGTATCACGACGTGTGGTGCGGCCCTGAATGCGAAGTGGGCGTGGTGCAAGGACTGCCCAACTACTTCGCTGGCAGCAAGGCGATGATTGCCAAGATGCCCGCATCGCCTGAAATCAAATACGGCCTCATTGCCTCGGGCGACCAGTTTATCGAGTCGAAGGAAAAGGTCGACAAGATCAAGAGCGAATTCCCCGAAGCGCTTGCCGTGGATATGGAATCGGGTGCCATCGCGCATGTGTGCGAACTGATGAAGGTGCCTTTCCTCTCGATGCGCGTGATCAGCGACTCCCCTGGCGCCAGCCACAACAGCACCTACCAGTATAACGACTTCTGGGAAGATGCGCCCAAACACTCATTCGCTATCGTTGAAAATCTCTTAAACAATCTTTAATACAGAAAGATGGAAAAAATCACAAGTTTCACTATCAACCACCTGAAATTGCTCCGCGGCATCTATGTGTCGAGGGTCGACCGTCTGCCCGCAGGCGACGTGGTCACCACTTTCGACATAAGAATGAAGCAACCCAACTGTGAGCCAGCCGTGAGCCAATCGGCGCTGCACACCATCGAGCACCTCGCTGCCACCTTCCTTCGCAATCACCCCGAGTGGAAGGACCGCGTGATCTACTGGGGTCCCATGGGCTGCTGCACCGGCAACTACCTGCTGCTTTCAGGCGAATACACCTCGAAGGACATCCTGCCGCTGATGCAGGAAACCTTCCGCTTCATCGCCGAATATGAAGGCGCCATCCCCGGCGCTACCGCCCGCGACTGTGGCAACTACACGCTCAACAACCTTCCCATGGCAAAGTGGGAAGCACGAAAATACTTGATTGAAGTTCTTGAAAACATGAAAGAAGAGAACTTCGTGTATCCACAAGACTAACAACAGCCAATGATTCAAGAATATAATAAGTCGAATTACCTAAAACTCCTCTCGCGCAATTTCCCTAATGTGGCTACTGCCAGCACGGAAATTATCAATCTTGAAGCCATCCTCAACCTGCCCAAGGGCACCGAGCACTTCCTCGCCGACCTCCATGGCGAATACGAAGCCTTCCAGCACGTGCTGCGAAACGCATCGGGCACCATCAAGCGCAAGGTGAAGGAAATCTTCAACGAAACGCTGAGCAACCGTGAGCAGAAGGAAATATGCACACTCATCTACTATCCTGAGAAGAAACTCCAACTCGTGAAAAACGAGTTGACACAGGAATCGGAACTGGAGGACTGGTATTTCATCACCATCAACAGGCTGGTGAAGGTGTGCCGCAACGTGTCGTCGAAATACACACGCTCGAAGGTGCACAAGGCGCTGCCCAAGGATTTCTCTTATATCATCCAGGAGTTGCTCCACGAAAATTCCACCGTGCTCAATAAGCAAGCCTATGTGGACGTGATCGTGAAAACCATCATCTCCACCGAGCAAGCCGACGACTTTATCGTGGCGATGGGTAACCTCATTCAGCAACTCACCATCGACGTGCTCCACATTCTGGGCGACGTGTTCGACCGCGGTCCACACCCTCATAAGATTATGGACATTCTGTGTGAATACCATAACTTCGACGTGCAGTGGGGCAACCACGACATCCTGTGGATGGGCGCGGCCGCCGGCAACGACTGCTGCATCGCCAATGTGGTGCGAGGCCAACTCCGCTACGGCAACCACAGCGTGCTGGAAGACGGCTACGGCATCAACATGCTGCCGCTGGCCACATTCGCCCTCGACGTGTACGGCGACGATGAGTGCGCTCAGTTCATGCCCAAGGTGAAAGCCACTTCCGAAGCCAGTCGCCGCCATCACATGCTCATCGCTAAGATGCACAAGGCCATCAGCATCATCCAGTTCAAACTCGAGGCTGCCACCATCATGCGCCGCGAGGAGTTTGAGATGGCCGACCGCCTGCTGCTCGACAAGATCGACCAGGAGAAAGGCACCATCACCATCGACGGAAAAGAATATGCCCTCACCGACACCAATTTCCCCACCGTGGATCCCGCGAATCCTTATACCCTCACCGAGGAGGAAGCACGCGTGGTGAAGAAATTGCACAAGTCGTTCGTGAGCAGCGAGAAACTGAAAAAGCACATGAAGTGCCTCTTCACCAATGGCTGCGTCTACACCGTGACCAATGGCAACCTGCTCTATCACGCATCGATGCCACTCAATGCCGACGGCACACTGAAGGACATCGACATTCAAGGCGAGAAATACCACGGCCGTGCACTGCTCAACAAGGTGGGCGCACTCATTCGCGCTGCCTACTTCGGCGACGAAGACGAGCAGAAATATAAATTCGCGCTCGACTACATCTGGTATCTGTGGTGCGGAAAGAATTCGCCTGTGTTCGACAAAGATAAGATGGCAACCTTCGAGCGCTACTTCATAGCCGACAAAGCCACCCACAAGGAAGTGAAAGGCTACTACTATGTGCTCCGCGACAAGGAGGAAGTGTGCGACATGATTCTCGACGAATTTGGCATCAAGGGCAGTTTCCGCCACATCATCAACGGTCACGTGCCCGTGCTCACCATCGAAGGCGAAACACCCGTGAAGGCGGGCGGCAAACTCATGGTGATAGACGGCGGTTTCTCGAAGGCCTACCAACCCAAGACCGGTATCGCGGGCTACACGCTCGTGTACCACAGCCGCGGCTTCCAACTCGTGCAGCACGAGCCCTTCACCTCCATCACCAAGGCCGTGGAAGAAGGACAAGACATCAAGTCGACCGTGCAACTCGTGGAGATGGCCAACCACCGCATCATGGTGAAAGACACCGACAAAGGCATCGAACTCCAGTCGCAAGTGAGCAACCTCAAAGAACTGCTCCTAGCCTACCGCAACGGCGACATCAAAGAACGCGACTGGCACCCCATCACAAATAAGAGTTAATCATTTCTGGGGAAAGTATAAAAACCAAAAGACGGGTGGAGAAATTTCCATCCGTCTTTTGGTTATATTATTTATTTCGTTTGCTTTCTCTTTTGAATTTGCCGGTGTAGAGCCACATGGCGTATTTCATGTAGTGGAGTTGGCGGCCTATGCGTTTGGGTTGCACCAGCACGCGGTAGAAGAACTCGAGGTTGTGGTTGAGCCACCATTTTGGGGCGCGCTTCACGTGGCCGGTGTAGACGTCGAAACTGCCGCCGAGGCCTTGGTAAACGGCTGGGTGGAGTTGCTGCATCTTGCCCATGAGCAATTCCTGCTTGGGCGAACCCATCGCCACGAACACGAAGTCGGGCTTCTTCTGGGCGATATCGTCGATCAACTGCTGCTCTTCCTCCTTCGACTTGAGGTAGCCGTTGCGATAGCCCTTGATGTTGATATCGGGGAATTCCTCCTTGAGTTTGGCCACAGTTTCGTCGATGATGTTCTGCTTGCCGCCCACGAGGTAGAACGATTTGGTGCTGTGATATTTCTTTATCAAGTGGAGCCAGAGTTCACAACCCGCGATTTTCACCACGTCTTTGTTGCCCAACTGGCGGAGTGCTTTCACAGCGCCCACACCGTCGCAGTAGCCCACATTGGCATTGATGATGCCTCGCGTCATATCAGTCGCCATCACCACCTTTTCGGCGTTGACAGCCACCAAGATACAACTTTTGTCTTCAATAAAGTCCATCAAGTGATCAACCGAATTGAAGGGATAAACAAGTACACCATTAAGAGATACTCTCTTCATTTTTAGGGTTTTATATACAAAATAAAATACTGTAATTATTGCTACATCGTGTCGCTATAGTCGCTACAGGAGACACAAATTTTCTGCAAAATTACAAAAAAAGGCTCTAATACACAATTTAGGTGTCGTTTTTTGAATCTTATGCGATTATTTTCGCAATTTTATAAGTTTTCCCGGGTTGCCGCCCACGATGGCGTATTCGGGAAAATCCTTGGTGAGCACGGTGCCCGCTGCGATGATGGAGCCTGAGCAGATGGTGCGGCCAGGGGTCATGATCACATCGCGACCAATCCACACATCGTTGCCTATGACGGTGCGCTTACGCACGCTGCCCTGCAGGCGCATGGGGATGGTGGTGTCGGCGTAGGCATGGTTGCGTGCCAAGATGTAGCAATTTTCAGCCATCATCACGTCGTGGCCTATCTGGGTGTCGTTAGGCACGTGGCAGTTTGCGCCCAGGCCAGAGTTGTCGCCTATGGTGATGTGGAAACCGCTGCCGAAGTGGGCGCGGCGCTCGATGTTCACATTGCGGCCACACTGCTTGAAAATGATGCGGCACAGCGCGCCACGAATGGCCTTGGCGATGGGTCCCACCACGGGTGTGTAACTATGGGGCAGAAACTGCGCGAAGCCATAATATATAATGAGTGCGAGATATCGGAAAAGTTTCATCGGGAGAAAAACAGGGAATTACATTTGATATAAATCGGTGAGTTGGCGTGCCACACTCTCGGGATAGTAGGCAGTGATTTTCTTCAGCGACACATCGCCGAAGGCGTTGCGCATTTGCTCGGAGGTGATGAGTGCACGGGAAGCCGCCCACAGTGCGTCGAGGTCGCCGGGGGTGTTGGTGAAGCCGTTGCGCTCGTGGTCGATGAGCGAAGGGATGCCGCCCACGTGGGTAGTGACCACAGGCATGCCATACGACATCGCCTCGAGAATGCAGATGGGTACACCCTCGATGTAGGATGGCAGGAAGAGGATGTGGCAGTTGTTCATCAACTCAATTTTGCGCTGCTCCCCTACCCAGCCTTCAAACTTCACGATGGCGTCGAGATTCTCCTCCTTGATAAGCGCAAGCAAGCGGTCGACCTGCTCGTTGCCGCCAATGTGGAGCACAAACTTTCCGGCGAGTTCCTCCTTATGCGCCTTAATCACTTCCATGAGGTCGAAGATTCCCTTCTGGTCCTTGATGGCGCCGAGGAAGAGACCATGCACGCAGCCATCGGTGAAAAGATTTGAATCCACTTTCTTTGGCTGTGGAATGATATTATTGATGATTACCACATTGTCGAGACCGATTTCCTCCTCAAAGCGCTGCTTCCACACGCTGGAGAGCGCCACCACCTTATGACATTTTTTCAGTGCCGAGGCAATATATTCGGGCGCAGTGGCATAATAGTCCATAAACGAGCCCGCATGGATGTGCATAATCACCTTCTTGCGAAAGAGGAAGCCAAGGCGCGCAAAGAGCACCGAGCGACGGAACGAAACCTTCGAGGCGGTGTGGATGTGGAGTGTGTCGATGCGGTTGAAAAGCAGCAGCACGAAGGTGTAGAAATACGACCACGCCGCGCACAGCAATTTGGTGAACTTGCTGCCAGGGCAGGAATTGGCGACAAACTTGAAATCCTCAAACACGAAATCGTGATAGTAGCCCATCACCTGCGCGATGCCGCCCGCCACGGGTCGGAAACTGGGACCAATGTTGAGCACACGGCGCGAAATATCTTTAGAAACTTTCATTACTTACCCAATTTTTGTTTAACCTTTTGAAAAATCTGGCCCGTCAACTCCCTCGGCATCACCGCCAGCACAGCCACTAGCAGCACCAGCATGCTCAGCACATCCACCATCACGCCCTCGTCGAGCGCAAAGAGGAAATAGCCCGCCACGAGAATGGCAGGAAGCGCAAAGGTGCGGCCATAGATGGATATCTTGAAATAGCGACGCGTGTCGATGAAGCGATACACGCATAGGAACACGAAGGTGCAGAAATTAGAGAGAATCACACCTTTCACACCCAGGCTAGGCGTGATCAGGAAATTGACCGTTACATTCACTATCGCGGCAAAGAAGAGCGCCGGAATGGCACGCTTGGTGTCTTTGCCACACTGGTAGCCGAGTTCGAAATACGACGAAGAGATGGACATGAGAATGGTGATGATGCCCATGGCGTAGAGGTATTTGATGCCCGGCTGATAGTTGGGCGCCACGAGCCACCCATAGTTCATCTTCAGCACGAAGGAGAAAATCACCAGCAGGAACACCCACGCGAAGAGATAGTAATTGAACACCTTCGAGAAGAACTTATTGCGGTCGGGCGTGTGATACTGGGTGATAGCGGTTTCCTGCCATGCTTGGTAGAAGATGAGCGCCAGCGTTTGGAGTATCATGGTGAAGCGGATGGTGACGGCGTAGATGCCATTCACCTCCACCGACACGAAATAGCCGATGAAAAAGCGGTCGGAGATGGTGGTGAGCAGCCAGCACATGTTGGTGGGAATGAGCGGCAGCGAGTAGCGCATGATTTCTTTGCCAATGGCCCTGACGTCGATGCTTCGGAAGAAATAGCGACGCAGGATTTTCACCTTCAGTTCGAGCACCGTCACCGCAGTGAGGCGCGAGAGGATATTTGCCAGGAAGATGCCTTCCACCCCCATGCGGAAAACCACAATGAAGAGGAAACTGAGCGAACCGATGAGGAATGCGTTGAGCAAATTACACGCCACGTATATCTCATTGTGCTTCAAGCCGCGGGTCACCTGCCCCACCACCTCGTGGAGCGTCATCGCCACCAGCAACGCCAGCGAGTGGTAGAGGTAATTCACCTGCACCAGCATCGACATGAGTATCGCCACGGCCGCTATCACCACAATATTGGAAAACAGCGCCTTGTAGACGAACGACACGATGCGCCGGCGGCTTTCGTCGGCATCGGTTTCGATAAGGAAGCGGAATGAGGCATCGCGCAACTGCAGCGTAGAGAGCGGCAAGAGGAACATGCATATTTGCAGACACATGTCGTAGTAGCCGTATTCAGCAGTGTCGTCGAGGAAATAAGTGTAGAGCGGCACCATCAGGAAGGTGATGATGCGGGTGCCAAAAATTCCGATGGAATAGATACCGAAATCCTTAGCAAACTTCTTGCCTCTATTTGTGGAATCAGTGCTCATAATGCGATAGAGATAACGCGGCTACTTATAGCCTCGGTTATGAATTTCGTGGAGCGGAACGTCGGAGAAATAATTGCCCAGCCAAAGGTTGATGTCGCTGATGATGGCACGCTGCTGCACCAGCACGATGGCAATGGAGAGCGCAACAATCACCATGAGCACTATCTTGAGCGAGGTGTGCTTGAACACCCACTGGTTCACCGGATTGGCGAGCAGCAGGAAGAGGTAACTATACGCCACCAGGGTGGCAAACTTCGTGAAGCGCTCGTAGAACAAATAGTCGGAGTAACCGAAGTTGGCGATGGCAATCATCATGAGCACCAGGGCAAACATCTGCGGATACTGGCGATTGAACAACTTGTTGCGCGTGCGGATGATGTAGTACATCAAGAAGCAGAAAAACAGCATCAGCGGAATGCGCAGGTCGTAGACGATGTTACCCTGCTCGAGTTTCTGCTGGGTCACTTTCGCAATCGCCTCTTGATAGAAGTCTTTCTGATAATTGTGCTTGTAGAACATCTTCACGAAGCCCAGTTGCGACATCATCCTGTCGAAGGCAAACGACACGAAGCGGAACACGAAACTCACGGCGAAGATGAAATATAGCATCAAGCGCTTATTGCGCAAGAAATGCGCCATAAATGCACCCACCACCAGCGTGGCAAGAGCGATGTGGAACAGCATGCAGCATGCCGTGAGGAAGAGGAACTTGTTCTTGCCAGTGACCACGTGCTTACAATAGAATATCATAAACACAAAGCAACCCGCCCAGAAACGCATACCGAAATACCAGTAGAATTCCACCGTCACCGTCATCGCCAGCAGCACCAGCACCTGGCAGAGGTCTATCTTATGAATAAAGATGTGACGGAACTGCCGCAGATAGTAGATGAATATGGTGGTGTAAGCCGCACAGGCAAAGCCCGAGAACACGCGCTGCGATGCCTTGAAGAGCGACATGATGTATTTGAATGTGATGTGATAGGGTTCTTGGCCCAGATAGAGCGTCTCGAGGTCGGAATACATGCCCGCGAACGACCGGTTCATGATGTCGAGGTAGTTCTGGTAGTGCATCATCAGGTCGAGGTTGGCGCCCAGTTGGTAGCCGAAGAAAAAGGCATAAGCCACGAAAAAGAAGTGAGAAACCGTCTTCTTGTAATGAAATAAGGCAATAATAAGGCACACCAAGGGCGATATGGCATAAAGCACTGCCATAAACACGAAATAGGTACCATTATCGGATACGCGCAAATATTTCATAATCAATCAGTTTAACACATCTTCTTAACTAATCGGTACATCACCGTGAGTAATTTAGTGGCCCATGGCATGTGGTTTTGCGAGAAAAACACCGCCAGTCTATAATAATATGGGAAGTTTCCCACGTGGAAAATAAGAGAATTGGGATAGCGCTGAATCACCGAGCCATAGTCGGCATAGTCGGCGCGCTTGCCGTAGAGATAAGCGAAGCCTGCCACGAAGATTTTGTTGGCCAGTATCGCGGTGCGCAACTGCGGCGACACTTCCTTTTGGGCGTAGAAGCGGTCGATGATATCCACAGCCTGCACTGCGGGGCGAACCAGCAACTCATATTTCTTAAACGTAACGGAGTTAGCGTTAGAGCGGTCGTAGATGTAGAGGCTCTTGTTGATGCACTTCACCGTTTGGCAATAGTGCAGGAGTTTGAAGCACACCGCCTTGTCTTCGAAAGCGGAGAGGTCGGCGGGGATGCTGATGTTGTGCTGCAAATAGAGCGACCGACGGAAGAGTTTGTTGCACAGGCTGTTGTGCAACTGGTTCAAGAACAGTTTCTCGATGAGCACGGGTGCCGACTCGGGGCAGTTGTGGGCGTGCTGAATGATGGAACCGTCGCGCTTGAGTTCGTCGAATCCGAAGATCACCACGTCGGGGTCGCATTGCGCAATGGCAGCCTTGAGTTGCGACACATAGTCGGGCGTCACGTAGTCGTCGGAGTCGATGTAGATCACATAGTCGCCATGCGCCTGCTTGATGCCGAGGTTGCGCGAATAGGAAACGCCCATGTTCTGCGCATTCTTGATGACGGTGAAATGCGGCTTCTTCTCGCTGCCGGCAAGCAGTGCCTCGAGGCGGGCAACGCTGTCGTCGCTCGAGCCATCGTCGATGCAAAGGATTTCCACATCTTGCAAATCTTGCCCGATGAGAGAGTTGAAGCAACGCTCAATGTACTGCGCAGCGTTATAAATCTGTATGACAATAGTGATG
>JAUNCU010000032.1:13590-19755 GCA_030526455.1 Bacteroidales bacterium
GGCAAGAAGTGATACAAATAGGTGGAGAGATAATCTGAGGTGTGCAGATAGCACTTAATGTGGGTGGAAACAGTGATCGACACATTCAGCAGCAGGAGAATGGCCAGCGGCAGATAGGCTTTTTTCTTCAGCAGATACACCATCAGGAAGGCGACGGCAATGACGAAGAACGGAAGCGTGAGTTCGCTGGGGCGCTTGAAGTACTTGGCGGTGTTGAGCGCCAGCACAAAGAAGCATATGTAGAAATACGACAGCCTATACGTCATGCTGAAGAATCGGTTGCCCTTGAAAAACTCCTTCATCTTGGGATAGTAGAATATCAAGGCCAGATGCACGAGCATGATGCTGATGGTCATGAATCCGATGGGCGAACGATGGAAGGCGTAGTTGGCGTTGTGGTTGAAGAGTTCCACATATTTCGAGTAGCCGAGCAGGTCGAGAATCTTGCTATTGGCATTGATGGTCCAAGAGAAGAGTTCGGGGAACTGGCCGAGTACGAAGCAGACCACATAGCCCGAGAGCAACGCCCATTTCCACTTTATCTTGAGGCTGAAATTAGCCACAAAGAAGAGTGGAATCAGCAGCAGCGCCACCTTGTGGATGGTGACCAGGGCGAGTGATATGGCGAAGTACCAGAGATACTTGCGATTCTCGATGAGCAGCAGCATTGCCACAAACACACATTCCACCACGCCTTGGCGAATGGAGTTCATCAGATGGATATAGAACATGCCCATCATCATGCAGATGCCCATCCACGGCAGGGTTTCGCGTTGCTTCCTTAGGCCTAGGTAAAGGAAAAACACATTCACGAAGCCCAGGAAGCCGAAGAACACCGAGTAGTGGCATCCCAGTTTGGCAAAGATGGTTTCTATCAGGCGGAACCCCGGCTCAAAGTCGGGGCGGTAGATGGTGCCGTGGGTCTGGTATTGCACATAGTCGCGGATGTAGCACTCGTGGTCCCAGCCCGTGTGGTAACGCAGGCCGGTGATGAGAGTGAACAGGACGATGGAGGCAATGATTTCCCAACTGAGGAAGAATTCCTTTGCGGTGTGAGAGCCTACAGCATTGGTGAAACGCGCATTGTAATGCCATCCAAAATAGAAAAGCATCACACCCACGAGAATGTAAACTGTAAGACTTAGCAACATCCTTCCCTACCTATTTCAAAACTCCACAGAAGTCGAGAATTTCTTTAGCGCCGTCTTTTGGCAAATTGAAGAATTCCTTGTGCGCTGTGAGATATACCACGATATCGGAAGCATCGAAGGCCTTTTCACAATCCTGGATGTCGAAGTCGGGATGGCTTTCGATGTTGGGCTCTACGACGTTGAAGTTCACTTCGGGCATCTCTGCCACCAGTTGCTTGGCGATCTTCTTTGCGGGAGATTCGCGCAAGTCGTCGATATTGGGCTTGAATGCGAGACCCATGAGCGCAACGCTGGGTTTCTGGCCGTGGTTGAGTTGGTAAGTGAGGATGGCGTTCTTCACGCGCTCCACACACCAGGATGATTTATAGTTGTTGATTTCACGCGCTTTGGCGATGATTTTCGCTTCTTCGGGGAATGCCGATGTGATGAAGTAAGGGTCGACGGCAATGCAGTGACCACCCACGCCGCAGCCTGGCTGAAGGATGTTCACGCGAGGGTGCTTGTTGGCGAGGTTGATGAGTTCCCACACGTTGATGCCCGCCTTTTCGCAGATGATGGATAGTTCGTTGGCGAAGGCGATTTGTGCGTCGCGGCTTGAGTTTTCCACGAGTTTGCACATTTCGGCGGTGCGGCAGTTGGTGGTGTGGAGCATGCCTTTCACAAATTGCGAGTAGAAATTCACAGCAGCGGCCGACGAAGCCTCGTCGATACCACCGATCACGCGGTCGTTGTGCACGAGTTCGTAGATCACGTTGCCGGGGAGCACGCGCTCGGGGCAGTAAGCGATGTGGATTTTGCCTTGCAACTCGGGGCGCTCGGCGAAGATGATTTCTGCCATCTTTTCAGTAGTGCCCACGGGCGAGGTGGATTCGATGATGTAGAGGTCGCCTTCCTTGAGCAGTGGGAGCACCATGCGAGTGGCCGATTCCACATAAGATATATCAGGCTCGTGGTTGGCCTTGAAAGGAGTGGGCACAACCATGAGGTAGACGTCGCTCTCCTGGGGTGTGGTGTATGCAGTGAGTGCGCCAGAATTCACGGCTTCCTTCAGCAGGTCGCCCAATCCTGGCTCCACGATGTGGAGCAAACCCTTATTCGTTTTTTCAACCACCGATGGGTTGATGTCCACGCCGCACACTTTCACACCGTGCTGCGAGGCTATAATCGCTGTGGGAAGGCCAATGTAGCCGAGTCCCATGAAACATGCTTTAATCATTAGTCTTTTTGTAGATGTGTTAATTTTTTATTTACCATACCCATAGCCGTAGCCATATCCGTAATTGTAGCCATAGGTCGACGAACTTGTGTCGATACCATTGAGAATCAATACCATATTCTTGTAGCGCTTCTCCACGTAGAACTTCTCGATGTTAGGCAAGATGCTCTTGTCGAGGTGGCCCGAACGAATCACAAACACGGTCATGTCGATGAGGTTGTTGAGAATCGAGGCGTCGGCTACGATTTCCAATGGTGGACAGTCGATGAATATGTAATCATATTTGTCTTGAACGCTGTCGAGCAGGTGCTCCAAGCGTTCGCTGAAGAGAATTTCGGTGGGGTTGGGAGGAATGGTACCCACGGGAATCACGTCGAGGTTGGGGTGACTCTTGCCGCGCACGATGATGTTCTCGAAGTCGTCGATATTCTCGGAGAGGTAGTTGGAGATACCGATCGTGGGCGAATTGATAAAGGTAGAGAGCGACGCCTTACGCAAGTCGAGGTCGATGACGAGGATGCGCTTGCCCTTGATGGCAAATGAAGTGGCCAAGTTCATGGAAATGAAAGTCTTGCCCGAACCCGCATTCGACGAGGTGAACATGATGCGCTTGTTTTTGCCATCCTTGCCGGTGACGAACTCGAGGTTGGTGCGCAGCACGCGGAAGGCTTCGTTGATGGCGTTGTTGTTCTTTTCCTGAACCACGATGGTGCGCACATCCTTATGCTTGAAGAAGAGGCCGAGGATGCCGCCGCGCTTCTTGTAGGAGAGCGGAAGTTCGCCGAGGAATGGCAGCGAGAGGCTCTCGATGTCCTTGCGGAAGCGGATGGTGGTGTCCACGTTGCAGATGATAAAGATGATGAGCATGGGGATGAGCAGTGAAATCACAAATGCGATGATGCCCAGGTTCTTTTTCAGTGGCTTGGTGGGGAATTTGCTACCTGCGGGAGGATTCAGCATCTTGGTGTTGTAGGCGGTGAAGGCCTTCGAGAGTTGGTTTTCTTCGCGCTTCTGGAGCAAGAACACATAGAGTTGCTCCTTCACCTTCTGCTGGCGCTCTACACTGAGGAGGTATTTTTCCTGATTAGGATTGGATGCGATTTTCGATTTTGTTTCAGCCTCGCTCGAACTGAGGGTGCCGATGTGGTCGGAGAGTGTGGCGATCACGTTCTCCACCGAAGCGTTGATGGCTTGCTTGGTGGCGGCGAGCGACTTGTCGAGGTCTTGAACGAGCGGATTCGATTCGCTACTGTTGGCCACCAGGTTGTTACGCTGGAGCACCATTTCGTTGTAGTTGGCGATTTGTTGCGAGATGGCGGTGTTGTTGATGCCGGAGTTCACGGGGAGCACCTTGTATTGGTGTCCGTCGTTGAGTTGGTTCTTTACATATTTTGCCATGAACAGTTGGTTGTTCAACTCAAGGAGTTGTGCACCAGTGCTTTCCACCTTGTTCATGTAGATGCCAGAGGCCTGTTGGAGATTAGGGATGAGGTGCTCACTCTTGAATGAGGAGATGTCCTGGTCCACGATGCCGAGTTCCGACTCAATGAGGCGCAACTCTTCGTCGATGAATTGCGAAGTGCTGGTGGCCTGCTGGTTGATGTCTTCCACCCATTTCTTGTTGTAGACTTCGAAGAGTGTGTTGAGCACGTCTTCAGCGCGTTCGGGCGACTCGTCGTCGAGGGTGAGGTCGACCACCGAGGCACGTTCCTGGTTGAGGTCTACATTCAGGCGGAGGCAATATTTGTTGGCACAGTCGGCTACGCTGGTCTTAGTCACATGGATAGGCAGGTCGTATTTACCCACGAAAGCCTTGGTGGGCGTAACGATCACCTTGCCGATAGGTGTCTGGATGGGAGTGCCGAGTTTGCCTGTCACCACCTTGCCTTGGCTGTCCTTGGCTTGCGATGATGAGAATTCTGAGAGTTCGATGCTGTTGCCGTTGATTTTCACCGTCAGGCGTGCGCTCTGGTCGGGCGCCACGTCGGGCAACACCACATTCACGGGAAGGTCCTTGCCGTAGATCACCTGGGTGTGGAAACCGCCGTCCACCGTGTAGTTCATGTCGAGGTGGAGTGCCTGCACCACTTCGCGCATGTAGGTGGTCGACTTGAGGGTGATCATCTCGTTCTGGATATTGGTGCGAGATTTACCCAGGGCCATATCGGAGAACGCGCCAAACTCCTTCGAGAGGGAGTTGGCGGCATCGTCGTCTTTGATGAGAATGGATGCTTTACGGGTGTAGGTGGGCGTGGTGGTCATCACGTAGAACACCGCAATGGCGCCTACCACGAAGAAAGAAATCAGGAACCAGTGCCATTTGTTGACACACATGTAGAACCATTCCTGCAGTTTCGCGAAATCCTCATTCTTAGAGTTTTCGGTGTTGGGATACGTCTTGTTCTGTTCCATTATTTCTTGAAGATTAGCACGCTGATGGTGGTTAAGAGAGATGCTGCTGAAATCCACAGCGATGGGTTGCTGAAGGAGATACCCAATTCGGTTGCTTCCTTGGCGCGGCGAGCGTTGGGCTCAACGTACACCATGTCGTTTTGCTGAAGATAGAATGCGGGAGAAGAATATAACTGCTCTGCATTGGCGAGGTCGATGCGATACACGTTCTGCACATCACCTTCCTTGCGCATCACCAGCACATTGTCGCGGCGGCCGTAGATGGTCAAGTCGCCCGCCTGGCTGAGTGCGTCGAGGATGGTCACCTTGTCGTGGTCGATCACGAAGCGGCCGGGGTTCTTCACTTCGCCCGTCACAGAGAAGTACATGTCGCGGAAGTCGACAGTCACGGTGGGGTCTTTGAGTTTCTCGTTGTCGATGAGTTGCTTCTTCACCAGTTCAGCCACCTGGCTGCGAGTGAGGCCCTTCACCTTGAGTTTGCCCAGGTAAGGGAAATCGATTTCGCCGCGTTCGTCCACCGTGTAACTTGCGATGGATGAAGTGGATAGGTTGTTGGTAGAATTAGTGGAACGATAGTGGCCCACCACTTGCAGATTGTAAAGATATGCCAAATTAGGGTCTTTGCTGCTCACCAATATCGAGAGGCGATCGCCGGGCTGCAATTTGATGATATTCTCTTCCATGAGTTGCTTGCGGTCGCCGTCCTTAAGGTCTTGGAAATAGCCCAATTGAGGCGCCTTGCAACTTGTGATCATCATGCCAAGGGCACACAGACACAATAAGTTTTTTATTTTCATTGTTTAAGTTGGTTTATCAATATTTTCATTTACGGCACCCAAGCGGGTTGAGAACCGCGTTCCATATCATAAAATACGGCTGCAATATTTTGCGCTCCTAGATAAATAACGAAGAATTGCGTAAAATATTATGCAGCAAATTATTATATTCATCCGAAAGAATCTGCCGATAGCAAAATGAACTTCCACGCAAAGCCGTCGCTTCCAAAAAGCGCACAATAACCGTATTTAAGACAACAAAGTTAAACAAAAAAAGTGACTTCAGCAAATTTACTGAAAACCGAATTTTTTACCCATTTTCCCGAAATATTGACGAAAGCAGGAAAACACCCAAGCCAAGCAGAAAGATGACAGCCAACGAAAAGACAAAAAGAAGACAAAACATAACCCAGGAATAAAGAGAAAGCGAAGTGCAAAAAATCATAAAAAAACAGACGCCACAACCCGCCCCAAAACAAGCAACAAAAACACGCCATCACACTGTAAAATTGGCTAAAGGGGACAGTCCTAGGCTGTCAAGTTTGTTTTTTTAAAGTCATTTTTTATGTTCCAGAAATTAGGATGTTTGCAGGATGCTGGCGCGGCGCTT
>JAUNCU010000033.1:0-3494 GCA_030526455.1 Bacteroidales bacterium
TGGGATGACGACAACGCACTTAGTGGAACGGAAACTTGTTTCCAGAGCCACTAAGCGCGTTTCGCCATCCCAGAGGGCGCAGCCCTCCGCATCTCGTACATGGGGTTAATTTAGGTTTATTTTCTAAAAAACACCCAACGAAGGAACAGATATTTATTATCTTTAATCACAAAAAGAAAAACAGCAGAATAGAAGCGAGTGAAGAGCCTTTCCCACCGAGAGCATGACTAAAACTTTATCTTCCTTCACGGGAGAGGCGCTGTTTTTTCGCCGCAGGCGAAAGGTTTATTGCCATGGACGAGATGCGGGAAGCCCCGAAGGGGTGGGATGACGACAACGCACTTAGTGGAACGGAAACTTGTTTCCAGAGCCACTAAGTGCGTTTCGCCATCCCAGAGGGCGCAGCCCTCCGCATCTCGTCCATGGGGTTTATATAGGTTTATTTTCTAAAAATCCTCACAACGAAACAGAAGGTTTGTTTTCTTGAAACCACAACAAAGCAGAGGCGATGGGTCTTTCACCTCGAGAGGAGGAATTTCTTTAGGCTGGTGTAGCCTGAGTTGATGGTGGTGATGTGGCCGAAGCCGTTGAAGAAGCGCATGAGGGCTTCGGGGGTGTCGACGGTGGCACCGATGGCGCTTTCCACCGTGAGTTGGGCCTTGGCGGGATGCGAGGTGGCGAGCGCTACGCCCGTTTCGCCGGGGCGCAGACCGTCGAGCAGCGCCTGATAGGCAGTGGCGCTGTGTGGGTTGAGCAGGTATTGTTCGCGATGCCAGGTGCTGGCTATGGTGCTGATGATGCGTTCGTCGCTGTAGGCGAATCCCTCCATGATTTGGCACATGGCGGCGTGATCGCCGAGGAGCCGCTGCAGGCGGGGGAAGTTGCGCGGGTTACCGCAGTCCATGGCTATGGCGAGCGAGGGCTCGGTGGCGCGTGGCACAAACTTTCCCGTGCGCAGATAGGTGGTGAACACGTCGTTCTTGTTGTCGGCGGCGATGAGTCGCTTGATGGGGAGCCCCATTTGCCGCGCCATCACGCCGGCGGTGAGGTTGCCCAGGTTGCCGCAGGGTGCCGCCACCACCATCTCGGGTGTGGTGCCGTGGAGTTTCTGGAGTTGCCCATAGGCCCAGAAGTAGTAGAACATTTGCGGCAGCAGGCGTGCTATGTTCACGCTCTTTGCGCTAGTGAGGAGCATACGCTTCGACAGGTCGGGGTCGTTGAACGCCTCATACACCATGTTCTTGCAGTCGCCCAGCGTGCCGTTCACCTCTATGGCAGTGATATTTTTGCCCAGCGTGGCAAATTGTGCGCGCTGCAGCGAAGAGAGTTGGTCCTGTGGATAGAGGATGTAGACGTTGATGCCCTCGATGCCGTAGAAGCCGTTGGCGATGGCACCGCCCGAGTGACCCGAGGTGGCGATGAGCACATTGATTTCGCGGCCGCCCTTCGAGGCGTAGTAGTGGGCGAGCAGGCGCGCCATAAAGCGGGCGCCGATGTCCTTGAAACTCATCGAGGGGCCGTGGAAAAGTTCGAGCACGTGGCGACCTTCGCCCATGTCGATGAGCGGGATGGGGAAATTGAGCGTTTCGTTCACCACGTCGTGGAGCACTTGCGCGTCGATGTCGCCCTGCAGCGCATAGTTGGCGATGGCGTAACTCACTTCCTGAAGCGTCATGCCGCTGAGGTTGCGCATAAACGCCCGCGGCAGCGTGGGAATCTTCTCGGGCAGATACTGGCCGCCGTCGGGGGCATAGCCGTGGAGGATGGCCTCGCTGATGGTGGCCGTGACGCTGTGGTTGCTGGTGCTGTGGTAGATCATGGCGCTGGCGGCATTACTTGGGGTCGAGAATCACGGTGCCGGGCGCCGAGGGGTTGAAGGTGTTTTTCACCCACACGGGGATGTGCTTCACAGCCACAGGGCCGAGCGTGGGGGTGTAGATCACCTTCGCACCGGCTTCACACATGGCTTGCGCCTGGGCGTAGGTCATCTGTGGAATGACGGTGGCGTCGGGATTGGTGCGAGGGTCGGCAGTCATGAAGCCGTCGACATCGGTCCAAATCTCGAGCGACTCGGCATCGAGCGCCGCAGCGATGAGGGCTGCAGTGAAGTCGCTGCCGCCACGGCCCAGATTGGTCTTCTGGCCAGTGGTAGAGTCTTCGGCGATGAAGCCTTGGGTGACGTGCACCTGCTCGAGGCGTCCGCCAAACTCGCTGGTGATAAGTTCGAAAGTGCGGTTGTCGAGAATGCGTTCGCAGTCCACGTCTTTAGTTTTGATGAAATTGGGTGCATAGTGAGGCACAGCGCCGTCGATCATGCTGCTCACGATGGCCGACGACATGATTTCGCCGTGGCTCACGATAGCGTCGCGCAACTGGTCGCGGTATTCGGCAGGCAGTTGCTGATTGGCGTGCAGCATGCCGTAGTAACTGTAAAGGCCTTCAGTGATGAAACCTTCCACCACTGCCTTACACTGCGCCTGACGCTCGGCAGGCACCACAGCCTCGATCACACTCATGTGGCGTGCCTTCACCTCGGCGAGTACCTGTTCCCAGGCGGCATCTTGCTTCTCAGCCAAGTCGGCCATGGCGAGGAGTTGATTCGTCACGCCACCGAGGGCCGAAACCACCACAATCACCTGCCCACTGCAGGCATTCACTATCTGTTTCACATTGGTAAGGCTCTCGGCTGTACCCACCGAAGTGCCTCCAAATTTCAGTACTTTCATTATCGTAAATAAAGGAAAAATTTCATGCAAAAATAATCAATCTAAATTACAAACGCAAAAACCATGCCAAAATTGTGCAGTGCCTTCCCCCTGGTGGACGGGTATGGCCCTTATTTACTCCATATGATACTTGTGGTGTGGGGCTGTGTGGGTGGTGGCTTAGAAAATAAACCTAAATAAACCCCTTGCGTGGGATGTGGGTGCTACGCACCTGCTTCGGCGCATGTGTGACTTCGGCCTTTGGAAACAAGTTTCCAGTACCGAAGTCACACACACGTCGAAGCACCCTCTACGAGGGCTAGACACATCCCCCACAAGGCAATAAACCATTTCGCCTACGGCAAAAAAAAACACACTTACTCACTCCTATGATTACAATGCTGCGCCACCTAAAAATGGCATCATTAAAGAGACAGTTATAGGCGGTACGCTAAAGCATTTTCATTTCCCTTCGCTTGAGAGACAGTCAAAAGCATAAGGACATATTCTTTATTCAATCGATGGCGCGGGAAAGATACAATTATCTTTCTTCTGATAGGAGGAAAGGTATTGATCGGGCGAGGCAGCGAAATCAGAGAGAGGCATTATTTTTTCGCCGCTGGCAAAATGGTTTATTGCCATGGATGAGATGCGGGAAGCCCCGGGGGGTGGGATGGCGCCAACGCGATTAGTGGGACGGAAACTTGTTTCCAGGGCCACTAAGCGCGTTTCGTCATCCCAGAGGGCGCAGCCCTCCGCATCTCGTCCATGGTGTTTATTTAGGTTTAT
>JAUNCU010000033.1:3594-19705 GCA_030526455.1 Bacteroidales bacterium
TCTAAAATCACCAACAAAGAAATTAGCAAAGGTTTATTTTCCCAAAATCATCAACCAGAGGAACAGAAGCAAATGAAGAACCCTTCCCATCAAAGATGTAGCAGCAGCATTAACGTCTTTTACGGGATAGGCATCGTTTTTTTTCGCCAAAGGCGAAATGGTTTATTGCCATGGATGAGATGCGGGAAGCCCCGAAGGGGTGGGATGGCGAGAACGCGATTAGTGGGACGGAAACTTGTTTCCAGGGCCACTAATCGCGTTTCGACATCCCAGAGGGCGCAGCCCTCCGCATCTCGTCCATGGTGTTTATTTAGGTTTATTTTCTAAAATCACCAACAAAGAAATTAGCAAAGGTTTATTTTCCCAAAATCATCAACAGAGAACAAGCGGAGGGGGTATAAAAAAGAGGATGGGGCTGACTTCTACAGCCATCCCCATCCAGAAATGTATGTTAAGAAACTGCTAAATGTTTCTTCACGGGAGCCGCTTTTGTTGCGGCTTGTATTTTGCTTGGCTTTGCTTTTACATCGCTCCCGGCTGCGCGAGAACTAAAGAGATACAGCGGTGAGCGTGATGCTCGAGCATTGCCTGCACTGTGGCGCTGATTAACCGAGAATGAGGTTGATCAGGGCAGTAACGTCAGATACGTTAACTTCGCCGTCTTCGTTGATGTCGCAAACTGCGTCGGCGTATTCAGCGGTGCCGAGGATCTTGTTCACGAGGGCAGTAACGTCAGATACGTTAACTTCGCCGTCACCGTTCACGTCACCCTTCTTACCTGCAGGCTTAGTGCCTTGAGTGAATTCGCAGTTGATGTAGTCGCCAAGGATGTGGAACTTAACCACTGCTTCGCGATATTGTTCACCTTCTGGAAGAGCGGCAGCAACTACGCGTGCGTTAACAACACCTGTGAATTCGCCGTCAGCCATCTGGTCTTCGAGTTCTACAGTGAGCCATTCAGGGAGTTCTTCACCGTTAACAGTAACGTCCCATTCTTCTGAACTTGAAGAAGAGTAGAAAGAGATGAACTCTTGAGGTTGACCAGTGAAAGTGCGAGTAAGAACACCACCTTCTACAGGGAATTCATACTTACCATCTTCAAGATTGTAGTTGAACACCATGAATGGGTTGTTGTTGCCAATGAAGATTGACATACCCACCTTCATTTCACCACTGCGGAAGAAGTTG
Organism: Bacteroidales bacterium; assembly: GCA_030526455.1. GTDB lineage: Bacteria > Bacteroidota > Bacteroidia > Bacteroidales > Muribaculaceae > Sodaliphilus. Next base: position 4,783 of record JAUNCU010000033.1, read on the forward strand.
TTCAAACCTTGGAGCACATTGTCTTCAATGTTACCCAAGAAAGCGAGTTCACCCTTGCCTTCGTCATAATCGTCGTTAGTAACAAGGAGTGAAGAAGAGAGAATGTTTTCGCCACCAAAACCTTTCACTACGATAAGGATTGCGCTGTCGATTTCTGGAGTAACTTCAAATTCGAAGTCGTCTTCAACGGTTACCAGAGGAATTTGGAGAATACCACCAGCTGGAGTTTGATCGTTAAGAACGATGGTACCTTCAGCAATCACGTTTTCTTCGTTCATCACAGCTTCGCCAATTGTGTTGCGACTACCGTCAATGTAAGGAAGCATCTCTGGGAGGCGATATACGGTAACCTTAACAGGAGCTTCTGCACCTGCAACCACCTTGAGCGCAGTGTAGTAAAGGTATACATTGTTGAGCACGTAAGGCTTTTCTGGAGCTTCAAATGCTACTGCTTGCATATCCCAACCACTGTAGTTCTTACCAAACCAGTAGCCAGTGCCTTCGGTATCATCAGGAGAACCCTTTGCGCCAGAATAGTAACCCCAGCCGTATTGCTCTTGGCAGTAACGGTCAGAAGAACCATAGTAGTGAGGGCTAGCGAGAAGATCGATTGTTAAATCTTCAGCTGTTTCAGCCATAGGTTCGTTAGGATACTGGGTAAAGAACAATGGAGAAACGTAGATAGGACCACCTTGCTTACCACCACCAATCACGTATTCAGCACTTGAACCCGAACCAGAAGCCACGAGCGTAGGAGCATAAGCGAATTCGTAGCCATAGGTCACGGTGAGGTCCTTGGTGTCGGCAGTGAGGGTATCCATCGCACCTTGGTTGTGCTTAGTGTATTCCCACATCCAAGAATCAGCACCGGTAGAGAGGTTGGTGTAGGTGTAAGTAGAGAAAGGCTTGCCATAGACCATAGGACGAATGAAGCCAGAGCCATTCTGATCCCAGTTTACATAGAACGCACCATTAGGACGAGCGTAGAAAGCCTGTGGTGCAGCCTTAGCAGCAGGAGCCTTCTTGATTTGCGACATAGAAGTAGCCATTTGGCCAACTTTCATGCATGCATTGTTGAGGTCGAATGCAGCGCGCTGCATGTTGGTAACCTTGTTCACCTTTTTTGCTTGCTTTGCGCGTTCAACAACCTGTGCATTGGCAGTTGAAGCAAGAGCTACAGCAGCAGCGAGAAATAGTAAACCCTTTTTCATAATTGAAGTAGTTTAAAAATTGGTTAATAAAAAATATGAGTATTATCTGAATTTTTTAAGAATGATAACGCTTGTGAGGCGTCGAGGCCGAAGCCTCACAAGCGACTGTATATGTGCTACCGATTGTTATTGCACGTTGATGTAGAGTGCACTTGATTCGTTTTGCGAATCGGCGAGCTTGATGCAGATAGGAGCCAGCAGCGAACTGCTTGAGCACTTGAAAGTGGTGCTGCCAAGCTTGTCGATGAATGCCTGGAATGCGGGCACCTTGCTCACGTATTGAGCCATGTTCTTGTCCATTTCGCCAAGCACAAAGCGGAATTGGTCTTTACCGATGCGTTCCACTTCATATGCTTGTGAAATATTGAGATACTGACCGGCCTTCTTCAGTTTCAAGCGGAAGAAGAGCTTCTTGATGTATTTGGTATTACCAATCACTGTGGTACCAAAGTTCATGTACTGAAGCGACGAACCATTGTACTCGGTAAGGCCCTTGGTGAAAGCAGTGAAACTTTCTCCGAGTTCACCCACGCTTGTAGCAGGGTCGAATCGCCAGCAGAGTGTAGAGTCGGTTGCCACCTTGTTGAGAGCATCAGCAGTGATAGTGGTAACACCGTCGTCGGTACACAGCAGTGAACCGTCGTCTTGACGAATAAAGTGCTGAACGGTGTAGTGGTTGCCGTCGATAGAGTCGCACAGGGTAAGAGGTTTGCCCAAGGTGAAACCATCGTGGGTGATGATAGCGTTGCGGCCCACCCACTCGGTGATGTAGTCACCGGTTTCGGGATAGAACTTAGGCAGCTGGCTTGCACCGTTGAGCACAATGTGACGGTAGCCACCAGGCAGATTCACATACACGGTAGGAATCTTAGCGTTGAAGAAGGAGTCGGCCATAGCCACTACTTCATTCATGTAGATTTCGTCGTCGATAGCGGCATCAACACGGGTCATAATAATCTTTGCACCATGTTTCTTACCTTCGAGGTGGAGCGTATCGTTACGGTAGTCCATCAGGTCAAACTCGTAGTCACCACTGTGACCGTAACCCTGTTCGTCGCGCTCAGTGTTGGGAATATCTTCTGGCGAAGCGAAGAGATGGAAAATGTTGTTATAAGAGTTGAACGACAGCACTGGGCCATTGTCGGAGAGGATGGTCCACAGTGAAGTTTCGCTGCCATAGGTCGACTTAGCACTGGGGTCGGTGAGCATACCGATGTATTCGTTGTGGCCAGAGATGGTCACCGAGCCATCGTTGCGGAAAGTAAAGAGATACACATAGCCGTGCTCTTCCTCAGTGGTGAAGTATTCCATCTGCCACTTGCCACCCTTATCGAGAAGGATTTCGCGGTAGGCCTTTCGAGCCATCTCGGTGCGGTTGGCAGCGCTCTCTTCGAAGATATCGGCCTCTTCATGGGTACATGAAGCGAGCGATGCGCTCATCAGCACAGCGGCAAAGGCTGAAAATTTATATAATTTCTTCATCGTTGATAGATTGAATTGTTTGTTACAAATTGAGTGAAGCGATTCGCTTTTTTAAAGAGTGGAGAGGGTGAGGGATTGCTCTACCCTCTCTTTTACTCTATATGCTGCTAATTTCGCAATATCACTCGTGAAAAAATTTGTGATTACTGAACGTCTTCGAGTTGCTTGCGGAGTTCCTTGATGTCGAAGTTGGCCTGACGCTTCTGCACTTCGTCGCGGAGTTTGTCGAGGTCAACGCCGAATGCATCGTGCAACCACTCGCGGGCAATCTGAATCTTCTCGGTGAGAGCGGCAGGACCGTCGATGCCGTCCTTGTCTTCCACTGCGTAAGCATTAACAGGGATAGGAATCAACTTGCCACGGCTGTCGAGGAGGAAACCGCTTGCGTCCACGGCACGACCCTTAGCGTCGGTATACTTGCTGGGGTCTTTAGAATCCTGGGTGTAAGGAGCGGTACCGCGGTAGTATTCCTTGGTCACCTTGTTGCCATACACCTTGATTACTTCGCCATCGGGAGTTTCGTAGTCGAGGAACATGTTGTCGTCGCTGAAGTACTGCTTCTTTTCTTCATCCACCACATTGTCGGGATAGTAGTAGTAGCAGTAGAACACTGCGTTAGGATCGTCGCCACTTGGCGATTCCCAGCCGCGAGAAGCGAGGTCGTAGAAGCGAGCCCACTGTGCATCGGTCTTAACGATGTAGTTAGCGATGATTTCAGCGAAGTCTTCACGATAAGCCGAACTTGCATAAGGAGTTACAAAACCCATAGAGAGCACTACGCCTTCCTGGCGGTCTTGCCAGTTGCTACCGTCGTACTTACCCACAGAGATGGTGTTGAACTTTGCAGGATAAGTCTTGGTCTGGTGCAAGATGTGAGCAAACTCGTGGTGCATTGTCTTGAAGTAGTATTCGTTGAGCTGGTCGGCGCTATTCACGTCGAGCGAGTTCACACGGAAGAGCGACACCTTGATACCACCTTCAGCCAAACCGAGAATCATTGTACCACTGTTGGGGTTGTAGGCTGGAGAGCCAATGAGGTGGATGATGCGAGGACCATACTGCTTGAGGAAGTCGGGGTTCACCACGTCTTTGTAAACGTCAAACCACAGGTACTTGGCGAGCAGCGCGAGGTCTTGCGCCTTCTGGAAGGTGGCGGGCACGAGGTTGTAGTTCATATCGGTACCCACGTCCTGCATCTTGTAGCGGAAGTCCAAGTTGTAGACATCGAGGTAGTTTTCCTTGAGCCACTTGTCGAACTTGTAGGTCACCAATGTGGGATCCACTTCTTCCTGAACGTCGGGGAAGATAGTTTCGCCGAGCTTGTCGTCGCTACATGAGGTGAAACCCATGGTAGCGGCCGAAAGCATCACGATTGCGGAAATATATTTGTTGATCAATTTCATTGTTGTGATTCAATTAAAATTGTTATTTAATAAGCACGTAAGTGCCAGAAGCTTCAACAGTGGATTCATCCTTTTCGGTGATAGGACGAGCGTTGGCGTCCATACCGGCAGAGATTACTTCACTTGGAATCTGCATAGCGTAGCGTGGGTCGAGGAAACCGAGCTTGTAGGCTGTGTTGAAACGGCCAAAGTTGTGGGTGACTTCGAGACCGAGACGCTTGATGTCGAAGAAGCGCATACCATTGTGGATGGTTTCGATGCGGCGGAAGTGCTGGATGCACTGCATGTAGGGTTCCTTTTCGGCGGTGAGTTCGTAGCCTGGAGCTGGGCAAACTTCGTCCATGCGGATAGGCTTCACGATACCGAATCCCTGAGGATACTTTTCATCGCCCTTATCGGTAGCATAGAATTTCTCAATGAGAGCACGGTTCATCTCCTTGAAGTTGTAACTTTCACCAGCGCCGAGTTCACGACGAGCGTCGTCCCAGATGGTGAGATCTTCCAAGCAGCCGTCGATGTCGCCGAGGAAGAGTTTGGCTTCGGCACGGCAGAGGAGGGTTTCTTCAACCCAGAATTCCATGCGCACTACGTGAGCGTAACCGATACCGGCAATCTTGTCGGCGTATTCGAATTGCTCTGAACTGATACCACCGAAGTAGGTACCGTATTCAGCCTGGCCGGCAGTACCGCAGAGTCCGTTGAAGCAAGGGTGCATTGAGAATGTTTCCTTGGTCTTCGAGTTGCTCCAGCGAATGTTTTCCCATGATGGACCAGGGCCTTGGATGGTGGAACGGCGTGCATCGCGGTTGGTGGTGAAGCGGTAGCCGTGAGTACGGCGAGAAGAGGTAGAGTGTGTAGAGATATTCATGAACACATTCTTGCGCTTCATACTGGTGTAGTAGCGGCCGATGTCGCTGATGTAGTACATTGAGCCACGATTTGCCCAGATGTCGCTCACCATGGTGCGTGGGTCGCTACCGTTGAAGGCTGCGTCGGCATACTGGAGCGCTTCCTTATAGCGACGGGTGAACACGTAGAAGCGAGCAGCAAAGGCGTTGGCAGCGGCCTTGTTGAAGTGGTACTTGGGCACTTCATAGTAATCATCGCTCACAAGTTTCAGACCGAGTTGGAGGTCCTTTTCAATGAGTTCGTATGTTTCAGCCAGTGTGCCACGTTCATAGTGAGGCTTAACGCTGGTTTCGGGCTTGAGAATGTAAGGAATACCCTGATAACTCTTGCTCAATTCCTCGCCGCGGTAAGGCATACAGAACACCTGAGCGAGCAGGAAGTGGTGGTAAGCACGAATGAGGTAGGCCTCACCAAGCACAGCCTGGAGTTTCTTCATGTCGGCAGAAGAGAGTTTTCCTTCTTCGTTCATTTCAAGACCGCGTTCGAGCACTGCGTTGGCACACGCGATAGCGTGGTAGCAGCCTTCCCAAATGCCGGAAGGAGTGTCGGAACCCATACCCATGTCCACATCTTCGAAGCGGAACGCCTGCTCGTCGGTAGCCGAGTAGGAGGCGAGGTTGAAACGCACGCCGTTAGGGTCGGGAGCATTGTTATCGATCACATTGTCGGTAGAGAGCTCGCAAGGTGTCGAATAGTTGTACTGGGTGTAGCCGTTGTTGAGCAACTCACGCAACTGCTCCACGGTTTCGAGTTCCACGCGGGTGTCGGGCACCTTGTCGAGGAAGTCGCTACATGATGAGAGCGACATGAGAGCCACACCTGCAGCAAATGATGCTATATATCTTAATTTCATAATAAAATCTCTTATATTATATATATAATGTGTTGCTAAATGTGATTAAAGACCAAATCTCACGGTGAGAGTGAACTGACGTGGGTTTGGAGATGCCACACCACCAGCGTTGTAGAATTCTGGATCCTGGCCGTTGAGTTTCTTGTCGGCGTAGAGCAGAGCAATGTTGGTGGCCGAGAGTTTCACAGAAGCGTTGTTGAGGCGCACTGCCTTGAGCCATGGCTTTGGCAGGTCGTAGGTGAGGGAGATTTCCTTCAAGCGAATGAAACCACCATCGGCTACACGTGCCGAACTGTAGTTGTAAGCGTTGTAGGCGCGGCTCAAGTAGGTGTCGGCATAGTACTGACGACGTGATGCGATCACTGGCACTGAAGTGTAGGCTTCGTCGCCTGGCATTACCCAGCGGTTCTTGAATTCCTTAGGCATTGCGGTAAGGTCGCTGTAAGCCACTGAGAAGTCGGGGCTGAGGCGGAGTTTGTTACCGAATGAGTAGGTGCAGAACACGTTGAGGTGGAGACCCTTCCAAGAGAAGCTGTTGTTGAAACCACCGGTGATGGTTGGGTCGACAGCACCTTCATACTTGAGGTTCTTCTTGAGCAGTTCGGCGTCGAATTCCTGGAAGTTGATGTCGCTGGTAGTTACCTGACCAGTGGTTTCATCCTTCACTTGTGGCACACCGTGTGAGTTGAGACCTACAAACTCATAAGAGAAGAGGGCACGCACTGGGTAACCTTCGAGAGCGAAACCAGTACCCTGGATCAAGTCGATTGCGCGAGAGCGTGACACGAGTTTGGTGATCTTGTTCTTCGCATAAGAGAAGGTGATGTCGGTGGTCCAGTTGAAGCCGTCGGCCACCTTCGACTTGATGTTGTGGGTGGTGAGGGTGAGTTCCACACCGTGAGATGCCATCTCAGCCACGTTGGCGTACTTCATAGTCTGGCCACCTACACCCTCGGTGTAAACACGGCCGATGAGGTCGAAGTTGTTACGCTTATACCAGTCGAACACGAAGTTGATGCGGTTGTGCAAGAAACCGAGGTCAACACCCACGTCGAACTCGTGCTTCTTTTCATAGGTGAGTTCGCTATTGGCAAGACCTTCGAGCGAGAGGCCGAGTTCCTGACCTTCTACTTCCTGGTTCCAGATGCGGTTAGGATAGTAGAGTGCTTCGGCGTTGGCATACGAAGTTGGGCCCGATTCTGCGGTGAGTGAGTAAGAGGCACGCACCTTAGCATAAGTGAGGGCACCGCTCTTGAAGAATGGAGCGTTCATGAAGAATTCTTCCTGGTGAGCGTTCCAAGCGGCCGATACGTTCCAAGTAGGCAACCAGCGGCTTTGCTTGGTCTTACCCATTTGGTTACTACCTTCGTAGCGGAGAGTACCGGTGAGCACGTAGCGCATCTTGTAACTATAGTTGGCAGTACCGAAGTAAGCGAGGTTGCGGCGATAAGAGCGCTGTTCGCTATAGTAAGCACTGTTTTCTTCCACCATCTGCTTGAAGAGGTCGGCGTTGATGAATGGGAGGTTACCGTTGGCGTACACGAGACCCCAGCCATCGAATGCCTGAGAGTGACGGTCGACGCGGCTTGCTTCCATACCGGCCATCATGTTCACTGTGTGGTCGCGACCGAAGTTACCATTCCAGTTCACAGTTCCACGGAACACGTATTGCGAGATGTCGTACTTGTTGTGGAAGAGCATACCACCCTTAGGAAGCACGGTCTCGGGGAGAGCGTTCTCCTTGTCGGGGTCGGTGTAGAGGTACTTGTTAGAAGAGCGGATGATTGCGTCTTCTGGGTCGATACCAGCACGGTAAGCGCGAGCCTGGTTACTGTTTTCAGTCACGAAGTGGTTCTGCTCAGAGTTGCTGTAGCGATAGTAGCCAATCATGTTCACTTCCACAGTGTGGTTCTTGTTCATGATGGGCTTGATGTTCAATTCACCCTGGAACTTGAGGTCGGTAACGGTGAGGTCGATCCAGTTGTTTTCAAGTTCTTGGAAGATGTTGAAGTCGGTGTAGTTACGACGATACGACACATTTGGGTCGAGTGTACGCGAGGTGTTCATCGCGTAACTGAATGGGTTGATGTCGAACGAGCGGCTAACGGCACCGTTCACAACGTCGGTCTGCTGGCTGATGGTGCCAGGAGCCTTTTGCTTACGGAAACTGTCGGAGGTGAGCAACTTCACACGCACGCGGCTTGAGAGGTTGTAGAGGGCGTTGGCGTTGAAGGTGTAGCGCTCTACGCTCGACGACTTGTACCATCCTGGATCGGTCATCACTGATGCTGAGGTGTAGAACGAACCCTTGTCGGTACCGCCCGAGATGCTCACAGCGTGGTTTTGCATCACGTTGCTGTTGAAGAGCAGGTCAAACCAGTTGGTGTTGCGGAACTCGGCTTCACGCAGGTAGGCGTTCTTGGCCTGGGTGGTGTTAGCGAGTTCGAAGCGGCCTTCGCCAGTGATTGGGTCGATGATGTAGTTGTCGAGCATGTTGTACATGCGGCCGTATACACCAGTGCGGCTACCGCTTGCAAGCGATGCAAACTCGAGCCAACCCTTTTGCTCCATTTCCTTGTAGATACCCATCTGCTCCTGTGAGTTACAGATGTTGTAGTCGCGGTAACTGGGCTTGAGGCGATAGGTGAATTCACCAGTATAATTAATAGATGTGTGACCCGAACGACCGGTCTTGGTGGTAACGACGATCACACCCGCCATTGCCTTCGCACCATAGATTGAGGTAGCTGAACCGTCCTTGAGGATCTGGAAACTTTCGATGTCGTCGGCGTTAAGACCTGCGATGGCTGAAGAAATCAGCGTCACAGCGTCGCCCGATGAAAGGTCGTCGGCCGAAAGTTCTACGTTGTCGGCGAGTTCCACACCGTCCACAATCCACAGTGGCTTCGAACTACCATAAATTGAGGTAGCACCGCGCACGCGAATCTTTGGAGCGGTACCGAACGTACCCGACACGTTCGACACTTGCACACCTGATACCTTACCTTCCAGACCGCGGCTGATGTCGGCCACACCCGAGAGTTTGGTCTTGTCGGCGTCGATCTTGGTGGTAGCACCGGTAAACATACGTGAGTCGACTTTCGCCATACCGGTGACAACAACACCTTCCAGCACCTGTCCGCTCACGCTTAAGGCGATTTTCATCACTCCGCTCTTAACTGCCACCTCTTGCTTTTCGTAGCCCACGTAAGTGACCACGATGTGCGTTTTGTTGTTGGGAACAGTGAGCGTAAACTTACCATCAATGTCGGTGGCAACACCGTTGGAGGGCTTGCCCTTCTGAACAACGGAAGCACCGATTACTGGGTCGTCGTTTTCGTCAACTACGATACCGCTGACCTTGAACTGTGCAGCCATGGCCAGTGATGTAGCAGCGAAGACGAGGAGCAATAGTAACTTTCTAAAACTCATAAACACTGATAAATTTAATTATTATATTAATTTGTTATGTTTGCAAAATAATCTGTCAATCAATCTGATAGCTAACAAAAATATGTACCAACCACCACACTCTCCCCATCGGTGGAGTGTGTATGGTTTCACATTGATAGTAATTTTTAGCCTAATTCAGTTTCTTAACAAATACATTTATTTCAATATGCAAAGAAAACGTTTTTTTTTCAAATATGCTAATTTTATAAGAAGAAATTACCCAAAAATGATAAAAAACCCCAATAATCACTCCAAATCTAACATTTCACAAAATTTTATACCGCTTTATGTTACAATTTTACAAAGCAAAAATGATGGAAATTTGTCACGCAGATGGCAAAAAATCGTAACCTCTCGCCACAAATGCACCACAAATGCGCCATTTCGCTATTCTTCGCGTAGCAAAATGCCACCACTATCGGGTGTAGATGAAAATTCGGCCACTCGGTGTGCTTTTTTAAGTAATTTTCAGCCTCGCCACCTTTTATAATCGCCTTACAAATCGTAACTTTGCACTGTCAATTCCCCTCCCCCACTCCGCACTGCGGAAGGTGGCGCATGCTACCGCCTTTTCGCGCGGCGGGGAAGGTTCAATAATACGCTATCAATCACAATGGAAGTAATCTACGAAGACAATCACCTCATTATCGTGAACAAGGCCTGCGGCGAAATCGTGCAGGGCGACCGCACCGGCGACGAGCCGCTGGTGGAAACGCTGCGCAAGTGGATCAAGGAAAAATACCAGAAGCCGGGCAACGTGTTCTGCGGCGTTACGCACCGCATCGACCGACCAACGTGCGGCCTGGTGGTGTTTGCACGCACCAGCAAGGGACTATCGCGCATGAACGAACTCTTCCGCAAGGGCGACGTGCACAAAACCTACTGGGCCATCGTGAAAAACCGCCCGCCACGCGATGCCGACACCATCACTTCCTACCTCATCTCACACGAGAAGGGCAACCGCACCGAAGTGCTGCGCGCGCCACGCGAGGGCGCACAGAAGGCGGTGATGAAATACCGCGTGATCGCCGAGGGCGAGCGATACTTCCTGCTCGAAATCGACCTGCTCACCGGACGCAAGCACCAGATTCGCGCCCAACTCAGCAGCATCGGCTGCCCCATCAAGGGCGACCTCAAGTATGGCGCCGAGCGCAGCAATGTGGGCGGGGGCATCTCGCTCCAGAGCCACCGCATATGCTTCGAGCACCCCGTGAGCCACGCGACGGTCGACGTCACCGCACCCGTCCCCGCCGAGCCGCTGTGGCGAGCACTCGCCGAGCAAGCCGCCCAGCAGCAGCAGTAAGAGGGACGGCACAGATTGCGCATTTTTTGGCAGATTTTGCCCCTTTTGCCTCCTTGCGGCCACAGTGGCTTTTCTACTTTCAAAAAAATGCGTATATTTGCACATACGTAAACTATTACACTACATTATATAACAACTAATCATTTTTTACTGAACACAACATTATGGCAAATCCTGAGTTCAAGTACGCTCCCATGTTCCAACTGGGACCAGACACAACCGAATACCGCCTGCTCACCAAAGAAGGCGTGAGCGTGGGCGATTTCGAAGGTAAAGAAATCCTCAAAGTCACTCCCGAAGCACTCACTCTGCTCGCACAGGAAGCCTTCCACGATGTGGAATTCAAACTCCGCCGCGAACACAACCTCCAAGTGGCTGCTATCCTCAACGACCCTGAGGCGTCGGAAAACGACAAATACGTGGCACTGCAATTCCTCCGCAACGCCGAAACAGCAGTGAAGGGCGTGCTCCCATTCTGCCAGGACACCGGCACCGCCATCATCCACGGCGAAAAGGGACAGCAGGTGTGGACCGGATTTGAAGACGAAGAAGCACTCTCGCTCGGCGTGTACAACACTTTCACACAGGACAACCTGCGCTACTCGCAGAATGCGCCGCTGAACATGTACGACGAAATCAACACCAAGTGCAACCTCCCTGCCCAAATCGACATCGAGGCTGTGGAAGGCGCTGAATATCGCTTCGTGATGGTGGCTAAGGGTGGTGGCTCGGCCAACAAGACCTACTTCTACCCTATGACCAAGGCCACTATCCAAAACGAAGGCACGCTGCTCCCATTCCTGGTGGAGAAGATGAAGACCCTCGGCACCGCTGCCTGCCCTCCTTACCACATCGCTTTCGTGATTGGCGGCACCAGCGCTGAGAAGAACTTGCTCACCGTGAAACTCGCTTCTATCAAATACTACGACAATCTGCCTACCACTGGCGACGAAACCGGACGCGCTTTTCGCGATATCGATCTGGAAGAAAAACTCCTCAAGGAGGCTCACAAGATTGGTATGGGCGCACAATTCGGCGGTAAGCACCTCGCTCACGACATTCGCGTGATTCGTCTGCCTCGCCACGGCGCTTCTTGCCCCATCGGTATGGGCGTGAGTTGCTCGGCCGACCGCAACATCAAGGCGAAGATCAATAAAGACGGTATCTGGATTGAGAAGATGGACGAAAACCCAACCGAACTCATCCCTGCCGAACTCCGTAACCCAGGCGAAGGCACCAACGGTGTGGAAATCGACCTCGACAAGGGTATCGACGCCGTACGCGCCGAACTCACCAAGTATCCCGTGAGCACTCGCGTTAGCCTCAAGGGTACCATCATCGTGGCGCGCGACATCGCTCACGCTAAACTCAAAGCACGCCTCGACGCTGGCGAAGGCATGCCTGAATACTTCAAGAATCACCCAATTCTCTACGCTGGTCCAGCCAAGACTCCAGAAGGCTATCCTTGCGGATCTATGGGCCCCACCACTGCCAACCGCATGGACCCATACGTAGACGAATTCCAGGCCAACGGCGCTTCGCTCGTGATGATCGCTAAGGGTAACCGCGGCCAGGAAGTGACCGACGCTTGCCAGAAGCACGGCGGCTTCTACCTCGGCACCATCGGTGGCGTGGCTGCAGTGCTCTCGCAGAGCAGCATCAAGAGCATCGAGTGCGTTGAGTATCCCGAACTGGGCATGGAAGCCATCTGGAAAATCACCGTTGAAGACTTCCCCGCATTCATCCTCGTCGACGACAAGGGCAACGACTTCTTCAAGGAAATCGCAAAGAAGGGCTGCGCTTGCGGTAAGTAACGCACAGTCGCTCAAAGCCTAAAGGCATATACTCCACCGTAAGCCTCCACACCACGCGTGTGGGGGCTTACTTTTTTTATGCCGCATAGGCTTGCCTGCGTGGCCAAGATTCACTACCTTTGCACCCACATTTTAATAACTACTTAAAAAATATCTTCAGGGCAGGGTGAAATTCCCGACCGGCGGTATAGTCCGCGAGCCCCGCGATGAGTGGGGCCGAACCGTTGCAACTACGGTACCGACAGTCACAGTCTGGATGGAAGAAGACATTATGAAACACTACATCCTCTCGCTGGGCATTGCTATGTCCACACCCCTCGCTTATGCCGGCGGCATGGGCGAGAAGATTGCTTCTACTGGTGCCGATTCTATCGCTGCCGACACCACAGTCACACTCCAAGAAGTGGCCGTTCGCGCCAATTTCTCGCAAGAGCGCCGTTCGCCGCTCGCTCTCACCACCATTTCGCCGATGCAGATGCGCCTTCACTTCACCGCGCCTAATTATGTGGAAGTGATGCAGGGTGTGCCGGGTGTGTATGCCACCGCATCGACGGGCAGTTACGGCGACGCTTCGCTCAACATTCGCGGCTTTAAGCAAGACAACATCGCCATCATGCTCAATGGCATCCCCATCCAGGGCCTCACCTCTGGATCGATGTACTGGAGCAACTGGATGGGCCTCTCCGACGCCACCTACGCTATCCAGATTCAGAAGGGCATGGGCGGCTCGATGCTGGCCGACTGCGCCATGGGCGGCATCGTGAACATCATCACCAAGACGTCGAGCCCCACGCCTAAGGCCGAGGCGGCCATCTCCACCACCCAGCACGGCTTGCTCAAGACGGTGCTCAACTACAGCACGGGCAATCTGCCGGGCGGATGGGCGGCCAATGCCATGGTGAGTTACACCCATGGCGACGGTTTCGTGGAGTGCTCGCGCGTGAACACGCTGTCCTACATGCTTTCGCTGAGCAAGCGTCTGGGCGAGAAGAATCTGCTGCTGTTCAATGCTATCGGTTCGCCCGAAACCCACGACCAGCGCAACACCGAACTCACCAGCGCCGAGGTCGAACTCCACGGCCGTGCCTATTCCAAAAACTGGGGCTACCTGCGTGGCGAAAAGTATTCCATTGCCCGAAATCACTACTACAAGCCCTATTTCACCCTGCAGCACCTGCTGGAGGGCGAGCGTTTCTCGATGAAGAATTCGCTCTACGTGGCCATCGCCAGCGGTGGCGGTCGCTCTACTGTGAGCACCGACAGTAAAAACAACATCATCTCTCACCAAACGGCCGACGGCCACATCGACTTTGAGGCGGTGATGCGCGAAAACACTGCCCAGCAGGATGCCGACGGGCGCAACATCGGTCAGCACGCCATGATCGACTATCTCTCGGGCCACGTGCAGGCAGGGGCTATCGCTTCGGGCGAATACAAGTTGACCGATGCGCTGGCGCTGCAGGCGGGCGTGCAGTATCAGTATTACGACACTTGGTCGAAGATGAAGATGCTCGACCTGCTCGGCGCCGACTATCTGCTCTACTACGGCCAGCGCTACAGTCTGGGCGACTACATCGGCGCGCGCTACGGCCGCACCACCCACCACTTCTCGGCTTTCGCCGAGGCAAAGTATGCCACCGACCGCTACAGCCTCTTCGCCGGCACCACGGTGTTTAACGGCAACTACCGCCGCCACGACGACGTGAAGCACGCCGTGAGCCCATGGGCCACGGGATGGGGCGTGAGTGTGAAAGCGGGTGCGCTCTACCACTTCATCCAGCCCAGCGAGGGAAAGGCGTCGCTCTCGGCCTACGCCAATGCCGCCTTCAACAGCCGCCTGCCCTACGCAGGCACCTACCTCGCATCGAGCGACCTGAGTATCACCCACGACGTAACCAACGAGAAGAACCTGCTCGCCGAAGCGGGTCTGCGATCGAATTGGAACGGCGGCGGCATCGAACTCTCGGCCTACATCGCATCGTGGCGCAACAAGACGCTCACCGTCAACATCGCCAAGCGTGCCGACGAGGCTGCCGAAAAATACCAGGTGAAAGGCCTCAACGCCCTGCACCGCGGCATCGAACTCTCCGCCCACCAGAGCATCCTCAGTTGGCTCAGCGTGAAGGCCTATGCCATGATGGCTTCGTGGAAGTGGAAAAGCAGCGGCAAGGGTATCAGTTACGACAGTTACAGCGGTGCCACCCTCAAGGAATACACCGTGTATTGCAACAACCTCCACGTGGGCGACGCACCACAGACGCAGTATGGCGCCGAACTCCGCGCCGTGCTCCCCTTCACATCGCTCGCGGGCAAAAGCCACGGCAAGGCCGACAACTTCTACGCCACCCTCTCGTGGAACGCCAACGCCCGCATGTGGGCCGACTTTGAGCCATCGTCGCGCACCAAGCCTACCGACGGCGACGCCTTCCGTCTGCCCGCCTACCACCTCGTAGGCGCCACCGTGGGCTGGAACGGCACACTCTCAAAGAAACTCC
>JAUNCU010000257.1 GCA_030526455.1 Bacteroidales bacterium
CTGTCCGAAAACTCGGGCTGCTACCATAACCGACCCTCTCCGAGGCTCATTCCTTAGTGGCTTCCTATCTCCAAGCCGCGCTCGCGAATTGCTGCGCAATTCACTCGCTTGCATGGAGTTAACCATAATAAGCCGTCTCCGACGGCGGCGGGTGGTCGCCTAGAGCTTTTGCTTTTGACTTGCCCTGTTTTGGAGTTTTCGGACAGTCTGGGGGGCTCTATGCCCTTTGTTTTCTTCCTTTGGCTGCTGTGGGTTGTTTAGCCTAGGATGAGGTTGATGAGGGCGGTTACGTCGCTCACGTTTACCACGCCGTCGGCATTGATGTCGCAGATGGCGTCGGGGTAATCGGAGGTGCCCAAAATCTTGTTGATGAGTGCCGTTACGTCGCTCACGTTGACTGCGCCGTCGCCGTTCACGTCGCCCACCAATGGGGCTGCCACGTAGTTGAACTTAAGCACGGGCGAATAGTCGGTGTAGTTGACGGTGGTGGAGCCGGCTGTGCCGTAGGCATAGCGGGCGCGCACGTAGTAGGCCTTGCCGTCGACTGGCTTGCCGGTGCCGGTCATCTCGGCGATGGGCACGGAGGCAAACACACCTTCATCGAGCGTGGCCTTCCAGGTGGAGCGGGCTGGGAAGGTGTTGGAGTTACAAATTTCCAAGCGCAGCGATTGGGCACCCTCTTCTGGCTCTACGCTGATCACGTTGTTGCCTCGCAAGGTCACGCCATCGGCAGCGGGCGAAACGAACACAGGCACGGCGGGCACCACGTTGAGCGTGGTGAACGACGACACTTCGCTCTGGTCGACGGCTTCGCCAAGGCGTGCCACCACTTGGGCGTAATAGGTGGTGCCGCCAGCCAACTTAAACTTAGGAATGCGGTGGGTCACCTGGTTGGTTTCTACCACATATTCGGGCGACGCCATCGACTCCTTCGATGAGATATTGAGCGTGTAGACGGTGCCTTCAGCGGCCTTGCTCCAGGTGATTTCGGGGGTGAGCAGCACCGATGCCGCACCCTGGGCGGGCGAGGTGATGCGCATCTTCTCGCAGGTGAACGAGCGCACGTCGCTGGTGGTGCTGGAGAGATTCAGACCGCGCGACGACACGCGCCAGTAGTAAGTGCCGGGCTTCAGGCCGGGGATGTCGGTAATCGACAAGGTGGTGTCCCCCACTTCCACATGCGCCACAGGCTGCTGGCAATCGGCGTCGGCAAACACCTCCACAGTGTGGAGCGTGCCATTGGTGCGCCAAGCGAGGCGCGAGAGCATGGGCACGGTGGCACCATCGGCGGGCGCGGTGATCACGGGCTTGTCGGCCGGGCGCGACTCGCTGCCGGCGAGCACGGGGGCAAACTCATGCTCCCAGCGGTCAAGAATGGTGACCGCGAAGCGATAGCCCTGGGCATATGCGGCCTTGATGGCATATTCATTAGGATAGGTGAAACCGAGCAGATACTGCGCCTGGCAGTGGAAATCGGCATCGGCCACGGCATCGGGGATGGCATAGATGGCGTAACGCACATTCTCCACCGCATCCCAGCGCAGCACGTCGCCCTCGCGGCGACAATTGGTCACGGTGCCATACTGGATGGGCGCCACCGTCCACGACGGGCTGGGGCAAAGCGCGGGCGTGGTGAACATCTCATGCTTGAGCCAGCGACGCAGCGCCCAGGTCTTGCCGTCGATCACGCCATTATTGTTGCGCCAGGTGGTATACTTGAAATACACCATGCCCAAGTTGCCGGCATCGCGCATAACCTGCACCTGATTGGTGAATTCGTTCAAATCCCAGCCATCCTTGCCGAAACTGGAGCAAGTTTGGCTAATGTAGACGTGGCGGTTGAATTTCTTGCCGATTTTTCCCCACCACTGCGTCACTTCGTCGAAGTTGCCCGCAGTGTTCCAGTACACCTGTGGCGAGATGAAGTCGATGGTGCCACGGGTGACCCACGCCATGGGGTCGCTGTAGATTTGGTTATACTGCCAGTCGGTACCGGGGCTGGGGTCGACGCCATATTTCTTCGCCACCTCGGGCGACGAGCAAGCCACGCCAGCGGGGCCGATACCGAAGCGCACCCAAGGCTTAGTGGCGCGAATCATCGCATTCACGTCGGCCACCATCTGGTTCACATTTTCGCGGCGCCAGTCGCCCTGCGTGAGCGTACCGCCTTTGGCCTTGTAGTCGTTGTAGAGGTCGGCATCGAGCGAGAAGTCGCAGCCGCCCTGGTTGTAGAAATAGTCGTCGAACACGAGGCCGTCGACGTCATATTTCATGATAATGTCGCGGCACACGTCCACCACGCGCTGGCGCACCTCGGGGATGCCGGGGTTGAGCACGGTTTCGTAGTCGGTGGTCAGCAGCCACTCGGGGTGGGTGTGGATGTAGTCGAGTTCGCTCTGTCCCCACGACGAGCCCGAAGGCGCATAGCGGTAGGGGTTCACCCAGGCGTAGAGTTCGATGCCACGCTTGTGTGCTTCCTGCACGATCCACTCCAGCGGGTCGAGGGCGGGCACATCGCCGCGCTTGGCCACTATATAACTCGACCAAGGCTCGTAGGCAGATTTATACATCGCGTCGCACATGGCGCGCACGTGGAAGTAGACCGCGTTCATATTGTTGGCAGCAAGGGTGTCGAGCATCTTCTGGCACGACGTTTTGAGCGTGTTCACGTTGCTTTCAGTGATTTTGCTCGAAGGCCAGTCGTTCACATAGGCGCTCATCCACACCGACCGCTGCTCACGCTTCACCTGAGCCGAAGCCTGAGCCACGCCCAGCAGCAGGGCAGCAAGGATAATGAATTTTAATAGCGATTTCATTCTTTTTTAGTTAAGGTGAATTTGGGAAGAAAAGAAGATTTTGGAAGTCTTTTTTAAGAAGTTAAAGAAGTGAAGA
>JAUNCU010000258.1 GCA_030526455.1 Bacteroidales bacterium
AAGGGATTGCGCCGCCTCTACCACTAATTTACCCCCTGTGTTTTTCCACTGAGCCTCAACATGTCTACTAGCCGGCTCCGGAACTTCCGGATTTTGCTAGTGGTGTTGGGGCTAGTCTACCAGTTTGTTTAGGATCCAACTTACCACCGATAGCACGATGCTGAAGATGATGGCTGTGCCGAGTTGCTGGAGGAGGGTGCCCTGGATGGTGAAGGCTTCTACGAAGTGGGCGCAGAGCATCACCATGAGGCCGTTGATCACGAGTGAAAACAGGCCGAGGGTGAGGATGTTGATGGGCAGGGCGAAGAGTTTCACGATGGGCTTCACTATCATGTTGATGATGCCGAGCACGATAGCCACCACGATGGCGTAGTACCAGGGCTCGCAAGTGACGTCGTCGAGCCACATCGAGGTGAGCCACACAGCCAAGGCTGGGATTGCGATTTTGAGAATGAATTTCATATTTCGATAATTTATGGGTTGACTAATTTTTCATGCAAAGGTGCAAAAAAAAGAATGGCGAGCCAACAAAAAAACGCAAAAAAAACCATCTATGTCAAAACTATTGCGTAAATTCGCATAACAGTAAATAATCGAGAACGCAATAAAAACTAATTTGCAAAATGAACATCTCTTTACGTGATATCTTCAACCAGTCGAAGGACTACATTATGATAGTGTTTGGGCTATTTTTGTGTGCATTTAGTTTTGCTGCGTTCATTATTCCCGAAAATGTGGTAACGGGTGGTGTGACGGGTATCGCCACCATCATCTTCTATCTCTCTGACCGCACTATCAACATCGCCATCCCCAACTATGCCATCAACGTGGTGCTCCTTGTGGCGGCATATCGCATAGTGGGAAAGCAATTCGTGATACGCACCGTTTTCGGTGCCACGGTGTTCAGTATTTTCCTGGGTATACTCACGCCCTTCTTCACCCATCCCTTTGTGGAGCAGCAGTCGTTTATGAACATCATCATAGGCGCTGTGCTGTGTGGTGTGGGCTTGGGCATCACCTTCTCGCATGGCGGCAGCAGCGGCGGCACCGACGTGATTGCGGCCATGGTGAATAAATACAGCAACGTGTCGTTTGGCCGCATGATGCTCTACTGCGACCTGCTCATCATCACCTCGTCGTATTTCCTCTTCCACAATGTGGACAGCACGCTCTTCGGCTACGTGTTTCTCGTGATCAACTCGGTGGCGGCCGACATGGCCATCAACAAGCGCGTGCAGGGTGTGCAGTTCCTGATTTTCAGTGAAAAGTGGCTCGACATTGCCAACGCCATCAACAACGACGCCAAGCGTGGTTGCACCCTCATTCACGGCACGGGCTGGTACAGCAAGCGCGACGTGAAGATGCTGCTGGTGGTGTGCCGCAAATATGAGAGCATCACCGTGCAGCGCATCATCAAGCGCATCGACCCCAACGCGTTTATCTCGATGGTGCCTACCAACAGCGTATTCGGTCAAGGCTTCGACGAGATGAAGGTGCGCCTGCACAAATACGAGCCCAAGATGCGCGACGAAAACACCGATGTGCAAACCAAGTGATGCGCGCCCCGTCGCTCTTTTACTCTTGATACACTTTATTATTAACCCTAGAATAATATAGATGATGAAAAAGATAATTATTACACTCGCTATTGCCCTGGTGGCATCTATCAGCATGTTTGCCCAAGCGCCAAAGATGGCTGTGGGCGTAGACTATAACTACTCGTCGAAAGGCGGAAATTCAGGCATCGGTTTGCAACTGGAGTACCAACTCTTCGAGCACCTGCGTGTGTCGCCAGAGTTTATCTACTCCTTCGAGAAAGGCGACCATGGTCACTTCACCAACGTGAACATCAACCTTCAGTACACCATAGGCACCGGTTCGGGCTTCACCGTGTATCCACTGGCTGGTTTTGCCTATGTGAATGCCGCTGGCGACGTGAACAAGTGTGGTGCCAACGTGGGCTGCGGCGCTGAATACCACTTCTCTAGCAAGTTTGCCATCTACACCGAAGAAACCTTCCAGATGGTGAGCCATGCCACCCGCTTCATCACTGGCGTGGGTGTGAAATATTCATTCTAAAGCACAGGGAAGGTAATGAAACATTCATTCTTGAAATGGGTGCTGATGGCAGCGCTCATGCTGCCGCTGGCCGCTTGCGCCGACAAAGATCCCTTTGACATCCCCGACGACATGGTGGTGCTCAACATGATGGATGAAGACCACGGCCATACCCGCATGGGCCTCACCGACATCTACATCGACCGCGACATGAACTTCCGCTCCGAGCAATACCAGTTCATAGAAGTGATGAAGGCACGTGACCTGGGCCATGTGGAAGAAAACGAGCCCGAACTCAACACGCTCACCGACAAGGCCGCCGTGGAGCAATACGGAGGCTACCTCGCCATCCTTCCGGGCGACGTGCTGCGTTTCCCATCGGGCCGCCTCGCCATACCCATCGACCGTCCCTACTACCGCATTTGGGTCGACGACTTCATTTGCGAAGGCCGCAAAGATGTGGGTGCCATCGTCAACTTTGCGCAGTATATGCCCGTGCAGGGCGGTTTGCCAAAGGCTTACACCGAAGTGGGCGCAGTGGGCGAGAACGCACCATTGCACGTCGACATCTCGGCAAAGAATTGTGAAGGCCTCATTGAGGCTCCCTACGACCAGTATTTTGAATGCGACGTCACCGGAGCGGCCAAAAACTTCACCCAACTGCGCGTGCAACTTCGCCCCGGCGCCCTCCAGCAAATGCCCGCCGACCTGCGCCAGCGCACCTTCCACCTATGCGTACGCCTCGACCGAGCCGCCACCATCCTCAACTTCCAGGTGAAGTAACCCACTTTCAGTGGCGTTATTCACGATAGTAACGAGAATAGCGATAATA
>JAUNCU010000034.1:0-15828 GCA_030526455.1 Bacteroidales bacterium
GACTAACAGACAACGAGTCAACAAGTCTACGAGTAAGCCATCTTGTAAACTTGTTGACTCGTTGACTTTCAAGGAATTTACTATATTCAAAACATTTTCCACCAAAATACAAATCAATACCCACGGCAATCAATACCCCACAAAACTGCTCTACGCAGAAATCACTGATTTTTTAGTTCATATAAATCGAACTTCGCTAGAAGTGAATGATTTTTTATAGGCTGAGGTTGTTGAAAAACTTTTTGTCAGTATTTGCCGATATTGATTTAACAAAAATACCATTTTTATGATACCAGTATTTGAAAGTTTTTTATATCCATTCCTATTATCTCTCAAATGTGGAGAATTATCTTTGAAAGATTTAAGAAAGAAACTTATTTCTCACTTCAAACTTACCTCTGATGATCTAAATATAAAGACTAGATCCGGGAAAACTACACAATTTAACGATAGAATTGGATGGTCTCGTCAATATCTCAGAAGGGCTGGATTTATCGACATACCTAGTAACGGGATTTATAGAATCACAAAACGAGGAAGTGACTATCTTTCTTCGCACGACGATTTGCTTATTTTAGATTTGATGAAATACAAAGAATTTGCAGATTATGTAAACAAAGGAAAATCTAAAAGTGTTCCAAATCCAGAAATCCCATTTGAATCCCTTGAAACCAGAACACCAACAGAACAACTGGAGCAAGCGTATGCAACTATTGAGAATGATCTTGCTGTAGATTTGCTGTCAAAGGTAATGGCTCAAACGCCTAATTTCTTTGAACAACTAGTCGTAGATTTACTTGTAAAAATGGGCTATGGCGGTTCATTTGCAGATTCTGCACTAGTAACACAAAGTTCCAACGACGAAGGAGTCGATGGTATTATTTATGAGGACAAACTAGGATTAGATAAAATCTATATTCAAGCAAAACGTTGGAAAACCGCTGTTGGACGTCCCATCATTCAGCAGTTTTCTGGAGCATTGGCAGGGCAAAACTCATCTAAAGGAATCTTTATTACAACAAGCACATTTTCTAAAGAAGCCAAAGAGTATGTAAAAGGTATTTCTCAGAAGATAGTTTTGATTGATGGACATGAACTTGCGAGATACATGATAGAGTATAATGTAGGAGTATCCCCTAAAAAGACATATATTGTCAAAAGAATTGACACCGATTATTTTGAAGAGTAATGAAATTATTCTTTCAGAAATGTATTTAAATTTTGTTGAATGATATACCCATGTATGATGCCCGATTAAGAGCAAAAAGAAAGTTACTTCGTGTTACCTTTCCAAACGGGAAGGTGTTCTGTTACAATAAAGTTACTGATACAATGATTGCTGTATTGGCAGAGATTGGCTCAAGTCGTTTTCCTTTAATCCGACTTGAAATTGGGCATCTTCCAATATTATCCAAACAGAGATATGCAAAATATCATGAAAAGATGAAGCCCGTATGTGACGGATGGTACGTCAATACAACGTCAGATACAGAGCAAAAGTATATGCAGTTGCGTTCCATAAGCGATCAATTGGCTTTAAATCTCAAGATTGAAATAAATACAGTTTTCGAAGAGTCTATTAAGCATCCAGGATTTAAAAGAAATAGATTTTATGGTACATTGATGGTGACGTTGCCAAATGGTGAAGTCATTTGTAATGAGAAAGCTAATTTAGCATATTTGGAAACTCTGAAGAAAATTGGAATTGAAGACATTATGCGTTGTCATATTAATTATGGTGGAAAAGCATTTGTGTCTACTTCTAAAGTTGCAAATAATCAAGTCCAAATAGATGAACAGCATTGGGTTTTTGCCCCTCGAGGTATTAAAAATTGTGAAAAGATGCTGCGCATGATTGGAACTGTATTACATATTAACTTAAAATTTAAAGTATTAGAAAATGTATGCTTGGATAAATTTCAAAAAGGCATTATCAATCTGTACAACTTAATTATCTCAAATAGTCATTTGATACCTTCAAGCAAAGAAGAAACTAAACAATTGTATTTCAGTTTTGTTGAGGATATGATAGACAACTGGCCGACAGTAAGTCTAGCAACAAAAACTGCATGTAAAAAGCATGCATATTTTGTGCAGTCTATTCTATAAAGGCCAATAAGTGGATTTTAGTTTGAAAAAACTAGAAAATCACGCACATACACCTAACTAATGGGTTTAAATCAGAATCATAAATAACAAAGCGGAAACACTTGTATTACACGCCTAGTGTTTCCGCCTCATTTTTATAGTTTTGTATTATTCTTGTTCGATAATTTGATTGAGATTTGAATCTGTGAATGTGTGCCAAATTTTTAAATCAATTGGCTTGTAGTCGTCAAACAATTGGCTCACAAACTCCAATTCAAAAATAAGCCTCATATCTTCAATTGCGCAATTTTCACCCACCTTTTTTGTGCCTTCTCCTTTTTGGCCTATTCTTGCTTTCTTAATAATCCAAAGATCCTTTATGCCTTTGCCTTTGATATATGGCACGAAGTAGAATAAGTTACTTAAGGATACCGTAGCAGGGAAACGCTTGCCTGAATAGTATACTGTTGCGGTTCTCTCTGTGAAAGACAAACTTTCTTTTGGCTTTACAAGCGAAACCAAAACGTTTTTCGTTAAATCTAATGACTTGTTCTTTGATTGTGCATTGTATTCCTCCGTGGTTTCACACACGAAGTTGTTTTCAACGATTGGAGATAGTGCATATTCATCAAAGAGGCTCGCAAAACTCAATTGCTTAGTTCCTTTCACAACGGTAGCGGTTTGAGTTTTTTTGTCTTTGATTACTACGAGTTCCGACTGAGCATTTACTATCTCTTTAACTGCATCGGTGTAGTTGGCTGTTTCATCTGGCATGATTGTTTGAATATCATTCATCAGTCTAATCAAAGACCTGCCGATTGCCCATGCAAGATTTACAGGCACTGCGTTTCCAATTTGCTTATACTTATCACTCATCGTACCCATAAATTTCCACTCATCGGGGAATGTCTGAATACGTGCGTATTCACGGATGTTGAGAGGTCTTGTCTCAAGAGGATGGCATCGCTCGGTTTGCTTTTGGCAAGGAGAGCAAGTAAGGGTTAATGATGGTTCTTCTAGCGACAATCTTCTTGCCATACCCGTCTTTCCTCCACCAAGATTCCAACTACCTCCCATATATTCCTGTGCAATATGTTCAGGAAGATCGCGCCAGTCACCCCCTTCAGGAACAAGTTGCATCACCTTTTGCTTCTTTTCTGGGTATGACACTCCTTCTGATGAAGGAACGTCCTTGTCAAATATTATTCCCTTATAGAAAGCATCTCGTAATGTCAACACACGAGAGAAAGGAGTAGGCCAATGAAATTTCACTTTCTCGGCTATGTCGTTTCGGATAGCAATCAATATCAGGCGCTCACGTTTTTGTGGCACTTGATACATAATTCCTTTAAGAATTCGAGGCTCTACTAAAGTGTATCCTAAATCATCTATTGCCTGGCGAATAGTGGCGAGTGTTTTGCCATTTTCATGAGACAGCAGGCCTTTAACATTTTCTCCCATAAAAACCTTGGGACGGATTTCGTCAACGGCTCTAGCTAATTCAAAGAATAATGTGCCACGAGTATCATTAAAACCACCCTGTTTGCCTGCGTATGAAAATGCCTGACAAGGAAAGCCACCCGACAAAAAGTCGACTTTTCCACGTAAGGGTGTAAAATCAATATTTCGCACGTCGCCTTCAATCACATTCCAGTGTGGTCGATTAATTTTTAGTGTGTTACATGCCGCTTTCTCGAATTCATTAAGTAGCACATGAGTGAACCCTGCTTTTTCCATTCCGAGAGCAAGTCCACCACCTCCAGCAAATAACTCAATTGATGTAAAGCGGCGTAAAGGTTTCACGTCTCGCTCTTCATTCCAACGGCTATTCAACATTTCGTTAACTTCTGGGATAGAAGCCAAATCTTCCATCTCAAATCCGCGTATGCCTTTCTCGTTGGTCTTGGGAGGATATAGCCCTCGCTTCCACCATGAATGGGTAGATGCAATAGACGTGCCTGTAAGTGCAGCAAGATTACTTTCAGAAATAAACATGGTTAAAGGCCTCCTTTTTCAGTTATTTCACGTGCAATCTCTTCAACTTTTTTGTTGATGAGTTTGCTTCCCTCCACGTTTTCTTCCTCAACCACTTCTCCGAAACCTTTGGCTAAGCGGTAGTAAAAATCTTTGTCTCCGGTCACACGTTCCCAAAACTCCGCACCACAATAAACAGGGTAATGAGAGTCTATGGCTTTATAGTTTGCTGAGAGATTATCTTTTTCACCATATAATACGCCAACAATGAGGTCGTCAATTTGCAACCCCATTTTGTCTAGGCGCGACTTGTTGAGAAGATACTTGAAATGTCCCAGAATTGTAGCAATATCCTCTTTGTTTATGGTTTGGGGGCCAGACTTCACTTGGCAATATTTACGGCGTCCGTCTAACTGGTCGACAAATTCGATATCAATTCCTTCAATTCCACTAGCACCGCCAATAACTTCTTCCAGACCAGAAATAAACGTTTGAATATTTTGGCCAAAACTAGTGTTTAGGCTTGTTCCCAGTATTCGTGGATACACGAGGGCTTTAGCCAACGAAGTGGGTTCTGTGTTGCCACAAAGGAACGACGCGAGGTAGTTGATAAGGAAAGGGTTGATATTGAAGGATTTGAGTTTCAGCCTATTTAAATTGCTAATATGACTTGGTATAATAACCTTTCTAAAATACTCTTTTCCTTTTTCGATAATTGTTTGTTTCTGTTCTTCAGTCATGTGCGAGATAATTAGAATAAGTACTGCTATTGCTAGACTATTATTCGTCCTCAAACACTCAAATGAGTGACTGATTCTGAATAATTGAAAAATGTAAACAAATCTGTTGAATTTCAACCATTTCCTACAAGTCTGAAAAAATGCATTGTTTTTGGATTTACAAATCTATTTATGTTTGCAGAAAAAAGATTGTAAGCATCCAGATTTGCTTTTTATATATTTGGCAAAAATACAAATTTTATTTGAAAATCCATTTATTTTGCCAACATAATTGTATTCTTTATGGTATAGAAACAGGTGGCCACAAAATCCGTGGAATCTGTGAGGGGTGTAGAACACTAATTTCACGTTATCGGCTTGCCGCTTCGCTTGCGAAGAATCTCACGAATTTATTTTGGCTGTTAGCCTTTTATTCTTTTTTTTGTGTGGGATCTGTGGGATCTGTGTGGGGTTGGGGTTGGGGTTGTGGGTGTGGGGGTTGCTGGGTAGAGGCGGGCTAGGAGGTCGGGGCGGTGGAGGCGGCGTAGGGAGGCGATGATGTCGGGCTTGTTGGCCTTGTCGTACCAGAAGAAGTACTTGCGCTGGGCGAGTTTTTCTTCTTTCGTCTTTGCTGTGTACACGGGCTGGAGGGTGTAGGGGTGGTAGCCGGTGTAGAAGGCTTCGGTGCTCACGGTCATGGGCGTGGGGGTGAAGTCTTGCACCTGCTCGAGGTGGAAGTCGAGTTCCTTGGTAATGGCGGCGAGGGCGGCCATGTCCTCCTCGGTGCAGCCGGGGTGGGAAGAGATGAAGTAAGGGATGATTTGCTGCTTGAGGCCGTACTTGGTGTTGATGCGGTCGAAGATGGCCTTGAACTGGCGGAAGAGGTCGAAGGAGGGTTTGCGCATGAGGTTGAGCACGGTGTCGCTGGTGTTTTCGGGCGCCACTTTCAGTCGGCCCGACACGTGGAAGCGGATGAGTTCCTCGTTGTACTGGCGGTTCACTCGGTCGATGCGTTCGTCGCCCGTCTTGTGCATTGACAGATCGTAGCGCACACCGCTGCCGATGAAGGATTTCTTCACCTCGGGCATGGCGTCGACGGCGTGGTAGATGTCGAGCAGTGCGCTATGGTCGGTGTTGAGGTTGGGGCAAGGCTTGGGGTGGAGACACGAGGGTCGGGCGCAACGCTTGCAGCGGTCGAGGTCGCGGCCGTGCATGCCGTACATGTTGGCGCTGGGTCCGCCCAGGTCGCTGATGTAGCCCTTAAAGTCGTCCATCGCCACCACCTGCTTCACTTCGCGGAGAATGCTCTCCTTGCTGCGCGAGGCGATGAACTTGCCCTGATGGGCGCTGATGGTGCAGAACGCGCAGCCACCGAAGCAGCCGCGGTGCATGTTCACCGAGTGGCGAATCATCTCGTAGGCAGGGATGCGCTTACCGTTGTAGCGAGGGTGTGGCAGGCGGGTGTAAGGGAGGTCGAAGGTGGCGTCGATTTCCTCGGTGGTCATGGGCGGATTGGTGCGGTTCACCTTGATGGCCACGTCGCCCGTGGCTTGCCAGAGGGTGTGGCCGTGCCAAAGGTTGCTCTCAATCTCGATACGGCGGAAGTTTTCGGCCTGCTTCTTCTTGTCGGCGAGGCACGCCTCGAAGGAGTGGAGCACCACGTCAGCGCCCTCGGTGGGAATCTCGCTGAGCGGGCGACGCACCATGGTCTGAGGCACATCGATAAGCGCCTCGATGGGCATGCCATCGTTGAGCGCCTCGGCAATCTGGAGCATAGGTTTTTCGCCCATGCCGTATACCATCACGTCGGCAGGGCTGTCGATGAGGATGGAAGGCACGAGGCGGTCTTTCCAGTAGTCGTAGTGAGCCAGGCGACGCAGCGAGGCCTCGATGCCGCCCGCCACCACGGGCACGTCGGGGAAGAGGCGCTTGAGGATTTCGCAGTATACCACCGTGGGGCAGTCGGGGCGCGCTCCGGCACGTCCGTCGGGGGTGTAGGCATCGTCGCTGCGGCGGCGTCGATTGGCGGTGTAGTGGTTCACCATCGAGTCCATGGCCCCGGCGCTCACGGCGAAGAACAGGCGCGGGCGACCGAGTTTCTTGAAGTCGCGCAAATCGTCGCGCCAGTTGGGCTGCGGCACGATGGCCACGTTGTAGCCATGCGCTTCGAGCACACGCCCGATGACGGCCGCACCCATCGACGGGTGGTCGATGTAGGCGTCGCCGGTGAAGAGAATCACGTCGATGTGGTCCCATCCCAGGTGGTCGATTTCCTTCTTGGTGGTGGGGAGCCACTGCTTGTGGATGCGGTGGTCGCCGCGGTGGGTGTTATGCTGTTGCTTCATGCCTTTTGTTGCTCAGATTGCTGTTTGAGTTTGATAATTTCGTCGCGGTATTGCGCAGCCTCGAGGAAACGCATCTCCTTGGCTGCTTTCACCATCTCGGCGTTGAGACGCTCGATAGCCTTCTCCACGTCGTGCTTGGCCATGTATTGCACCACAGGGTCGGCGGCGATGGCGGTTTCGGGCCTGAACTCGGCGCGCGCCTGCTGCTGGAGCGGGGTGAAGTCGACCACGTTGTTTTCGTATTTGCGCGCGTGCTTCGCAACGGCCTCGCTGGGCTGGAGTTCGGTGTCGACGCCTATGATGGCGTTGCGCGCCTTGATGATGGCCTGAGGGGTGATGCCGTGCTCCTCGTTGTATTTGAGTTGGAGCGAACGGCGGCGCTCGGTTTCGTCGATGGTGCGCTGCATGGATGCGGTGATGGTGTCGGCATACATGATCACCTCGCCGTTGAGGTTGCGGGCGGCGCGTCCGGCGGTCTGCGTGAGCGATCGGTGGCTACGCAGGAATCCCTCCTTGTCGGCGTCGATGATGGCCACGAGCGACACTTCGGGCAGGTCGAGGCCCTCGCGCAGGAGGTTCACGCCTATAAGCACGTCGAGAGCGCCAGCGCGCAGGTCGTCGAGAATCTGGATGCGGTCCATCGTCTCCACGTCGCTGTGCATGTAGGCGCAGCGTATGCCTATGCGGCCCATGTAGGCGCTCAATTCTTCGGCCATGCGCTTGGTGAGCGTGGTGACGAGCGTGCGCTCCTGGCGCTCGATGCGCAGTTGCACCTCCTCGAGGAGGTCGTCGATTTGTCCGCGCGATGGGCGTACGGAGATCTTGGGGTCGAGCAGACCCGTGGGGCGGATGATTTGCTCGGTGACGATGCCCTCGCTCTGGCGCAACTCGTAGTCGGCAGGCGTGGCGCTCACGTAGATGGTTTGGCCGGTGAGTGCCTCAAATTCCTCGAAGCGGAGCGGACGGTTGTCGACGGCAGCCTCGAGGCGGAAACCGTAGTTCACGAGGTTGATTTTTCGGCTTTGGTCGCCGCCGTACATGGCGCGGATTTGAGGCACGGTGACGTGGCTCTCGTCGATGATGGTGAGGAAGTCGGATGGCATGCAGTCGAGCAGGCAGAACGGGCGCTGGCCAGGCTGACGGCCGTCGAAGTAGCGCGAGTAGTTCTCGATGCCCGAGCAATAGCCCACCTCTCGAATCATCTCGAGGTCGTATTCCACACGCTCCTTCAGGCGCTTGGCCTCCACGGGGCGCGCCTCGCGATAGAAGGCGTCGACCTGGTTGCCGAGATCGATGTGGATTTGCCCCAGGAGCGCACCCAAGTCTTCCTTCTTGGCCACAAACACGTTAGCGGGGAAAATCTTGAACTTCTGCATCGTGCGGCCGGTGGGGAGTTGGGTGGTTTTGTCGAGTTCGTCGATGCTCTCGATTTCGTTGCCCCAGAAAATCACGCGCAGGATGATTTCCTCGCCCGCGAGAAACACGTCGACGGTGTCGCCCTTCACGCGGAAGTTGCCCATCTGGGGCTCCATCTCGTTGCGAGAATAGAGGGCGTCGACGAGGCGACGGAGAAACTCGTCGCGGCCTATGTTTTGGCCCACCTCGATGTCGACGGCGTTGGCCTTGATGTTGTCGGGGTTGCCCATGCCGTAGATGCAACTCACCGTGGCCACCACCACGACGTCGCGTCGGCCCGAGAGCAGCGCGGTGACCGTGCTGAGGCGCAGGCGGTCGATTTCCTCATTGATCATGAGGTCTTTCTCGATGTATTTGTCGGTGGAGGGAATGTAGGCTTCAGGCTGGTAATAGTCGTAATACGACACAAAGTAGTGCACCGAGTTTTCGGGGAAAAAACTCTTGAACTCGCTGTAGAGTTGGGCAGCGAGGGTCTTGTTGTGGGAAAGGATGAGCGTGGGCTTTCCAGTGCGCTGGATGATATTGGCCATGGTAAAGGTCTTACCCGAACCAGTCACACCCAGCAGCGTCTGGAAGGGCACACCGTCCATCACGCCAGCCGACAATTCGTCGATGGCATGGGGCTGGTCGCCCGTGGGTGCATATTCAGAGTGAAGTTTAAATTCCATCAGTCGATCGCGTTGGTGATTACATCCCACAAAGGTAAGCATTTTCTCCCACATCACCACCATCACCCCCGCCCAAAAATTGCAGCAGAGGGAAGTTTTTTTGGCACCGGCGGCAGCGAGAGCGGGCGCGGGGCTTACTGGGGTGTAAGACCTGGCGTGGGCTGGCAGAAAACTCGGGCTGCTACCATAACCGACCCTCTCCGAGGCTCTTTTCTTTGTGGCTCCTTGGCTCCAAGCCGCGCTCGCGAATTGCTGCGCAATTCACTCGCTTGCATGGAGTTAACCATAATAAGCCGTCTCCGACGGCGGAGGCGGGTCGCCTAGCGTTTTCGTTGGGCGGCCACTTAGCGTTTTTGCCATAAACTTGCCCTATTTTCTGTTTTCGGACAGGCTGTTGCGTGGGCGTACGCTGGCGCGCGAGACTATGCGAATTTCTGCTCGTCGATGATGTTGCGTGGGCGTACGCTGGCGCGCGTGACTATGCGAATTTCTGCTCGTCGATGATGTTGCCGTGGGCGTCGGTGGCTATCCAGTGGGTGATGTTGCGTGCTTCGGCCGAGATGCTTACGCCGCATTTTGTCACCTTTCGGCCGTCGGCTTCGTAGGCGATGGCGTAGCCCTTGCTGTCGATTTGGGCGAGGGCGTTTTCGGCGGTGTCGTCCACTTTCAGTTCCAGCACGAACACATCGGATTTGGTCTTAATTACCACATCGGCACGGCCGAGGACGCTCTTCACCTCGGTGTCGACGATGCTGTTGAGCAAGGAGAACGCCATGTAGAAGAGCAGTTTGTAGAACGCCTCGCGTCCGCCTTTCTCCTCCCATTCGGCCTTGGTGATGATGTCGTAAGGAATCTTGGCGATATAGGAGCGGAGCGCCGTGAGAGCGTCGCTCAAATTGCCGGCAAGGCTGGCGCGCGCCAAGGCTATCAGCAAACCGTTATTGTCTGAAAGAGTGCGGTTGAGGATGATGGGCATTAAGCAGTCAATCAGGCCTTTCCTCACCTCGTTGTTGGGGATTTTCAGTCGGTATAAGTTTAACTCTGTGTCGCACGACGCGATGGTGAGATAGCCGCTTTGGTAGAGCAAAGGCATGGCGGTGATGGCATCTTCGCAAGGAATACTAAACTCATTTTCAAACACATCCACTCCATCGTAGTCGAGCGCGCTGGTGATGGGATAGCGCTTCAGGTGCTCCAGCAGCGCCGAGGGGGTTCCCGTCTCAAACCAGTAGTGCTTGGTGCTGCGGTCGTTTAATGCGCGCAGCAAACTGAACGGGGCGTACACCTCTTCACCGCGGGGCGAGAAATGATAGCCATCATAATTCTTCTTAAGCAAGGCGTAAGCCTTTTCGGTGGTGATATTGAGGGCTTCGGCGTATTCCTCCACGCAGGGACGAAGCACGGTGTTGAGTTCCTCCTGAGTGATACCGCATATGCCCGAATACTCGTCGATCATCGAGATTTGAAACAGGTTGTTCATCTCCGAGAAGATGCTCAGTTGCGAGAACTTCGTCACGCCGGTGATAAACACGAATCGCAGATAGGCGCCCTCGTCTTTGAGCACTTGGTAGAATTCCTTCAGCAGTTCGCGCATGGCATCTCGCTTTTCGGGCTCATAGAGCAGGCGCATGATGGCGGCATCATATTCGTCGAGAATCACGACAGCCTTCTCGCCAGTAGCCTTGTAGGCGTTGTGAATCAAGTCGCGGAACCGTGCACCAGGTGTTTTCCTTAAAGGGTTGCTACCGTATATTTGCTCGTAATCGTAAATCAGATCTTCCAGTTTCGACTTGGCCTCAGCCACGGTCACATTCTTCAGACCGCTCAAGGTGAAGTGAAGCACGGGGTGCTGTTTCCATTCTTTCTCCAGTTGCATTATCTCCAGCCCTTCAAAGAGTTCTTTCTGCGCTTGGAAATAAGCCTTCAGTGTGTTGCACAGCAGCGACTTACCGAATCGGCGAGGCCGAGCCAGAAACACATATTTGAACTTGTTGACCAGGTCGTAAATCAGCCCGGTTTTGTCGACATACAATTTGCCCAATTCACGAATCTCCGCAAACTGGTCGGTATCTACTGGATATAAGAATTTGCCCATAGTGCTATTGCGTTTTGTGTGTAAAAAACGTCACTTTTCGCAAAGTTACAAATTATTCTCCATTTTTCAGCAAAAGAAGCCTAATGTTTTCTATTGCAGAAAAATGGAGAATAATCATTGCCGAGCGAAGGGTTAGCGGCGCGCCTTACTGGGCTGTGCAGGTGAAACCCACCTCTTCCACTGCTTTGCAGATGGCTTCGGCCGATGCGGTGCCTTCCACCTGAGCCTCTTTCTTTTGCAGATCGACGGTGGCGGCGGTTACGCCTTCCACGGCGAGGATGGCTTTTTCGGCTGCCATACGGCAGTGGTTGCAGTTCATGCCTTCGATTTTGAATGTTGTCATGTTGGGAGTTTTATTTTGGGTTTTTGAATGAGCGTGATTGTGCCTTTGCAGCAGCAGGGCGTTGGCGAGCAGTGCCAGCAGCAGTGCGGTGCAGGCCCACGACAGCCACGACGACTGGTGGGCGGCCTCGGCATTCATCGACAGATTGCCCAGGAAGTCTACCAGCCCGCTGAAGTGGAGGTAGTCGATGAGCGATCCGAATGCCACAGCGCCAACGATGATGGAGAGCAAATACACGGCTAGCGTGCGCGTTCCCAAGGCTTTACGCACCACCAGGATGGAGGCAGCGTTGCAGGCAGGGCCTGCCATGAGCAGCACCAGTGCGGCGCCGGGGGTGAGTCCTTTCATCATCAAAGCCACGGCAATGGGGATGCTGCCCGTGGCGCACACATACATGGGAATGGCGATGGCAAGCACCAGCAGCATCGACGCCCAAGTGTTGGCCTGGAAGGCGGCAAACCACTCGGTGGGGATGCACAGCGTGATGAGCGCCGCCACCACGAGGCCCACCACCAGCCATTTGCCTATGTCTTGCATCATGGTCACGTAGCCGTAGCGCAAGGCACCGGCGAGTTTCTGCGCGAAAGTGGTGTGGGCGCTGGCGTCGGTATTGTCGCAGCAGCAGTCGCCGCCGTGGCATTCTTCGGCAGCATCAATGGGCTTGGCATCGTCCTTCACGGCCCAGCCACCGAAGATGGCCGTGAACAGCGCCGCAATGGGACGCACGATGGCAAAGGGCAATCCCATCAGGCCGTAGGTGGCGAGGATGGAGTCGACGCCAGTTTGAGGCGTGGCGATGAGAAACGACACCGCGGCACCCTTCGACGCGCCTTCCTTGCGCAGCGACATGGCCGTGGGAATCACGCCACACGAACACAGCGGCAGCGGAATGCCCAGCAGTGCAGCATTCAGCACCGACTTGAAATTACTATTCGACAGATACTTGGCATAAAACTTCCCCGGGATAAAGGCATGCATGAGCCCAGCCAGCAGGAAGCCCAGCAGCAAGTAAGGCGACATCTCGTTTATGAGGTGAAAAAATTGCTTCATGCGATGACAACAGTTGATAATTACACTGCAAAGTTCGCAATTTTCCACGAAAACTCCCTTACAAAATTGTGGAGAATAATTATATGCTGGCTGCAAAAATAAGAGAGAGATTTCTCTAGTGTCGCTGTTGTTTCTAGCATTTCTAGAGAAATCTCTCTTTTATTTTTTCTTTGCTTCTCCCCTACTTTACTCCTAGTTTGCTGGGGTCGATGCCTCGCATTAGGTATTCGGGGGTGAGTTCGCGGAGGTTTCGTTTTCTCCAGGGGAGGATGAACATGAGCAGGGCGCAAGCCATGCATAGGTAGAATGTCCAGGCCGACATTTCTTTGATGGCTGTGAGGGTGGCCTGTACTTGCACCTTGCCTTTGAGGCTCATGGCTGCCATGTTTTGGGCCTCGGTTTCGGTCTTGCCCTGGTACTGCATGCCGCGCACGGTTTGGTCGTAGGTGCGGGCTGCCTCTATGTTGGTGCGGTCGAAATCCTGTGCGAATCGTGCCACATAGTACTGCTGACGCTGCTGGAACACATTGGTGTACAGTGCCGAACCGATGCATGGGGCAATGACCATGCGCACGGAGAGCATGATGCACACCCATGTGGAGAGGAAGCGGTAAGGCATGCGCTGGTTGGCTATGGTGGAGATGAGGGCATAGAGGGCCATCATGCCGGTGGAGCGGAGAATGATGGGCCATTTCATGCGCTCGTAGAGGCCATCGTTCTGCACTTCGTAGAACATGAAGAGGGCGTAGGCGCCGATGAGCACGAAGCCGAGGGCGTACATCCACTTCAGATGGATGTGCTTGGCGCTGGCGATGATGGCAAATACGGTGCCTATGAAGTAGCCGAGCATCACCCAGTTGCCCAGGGTGGCATTCTGCCAGTTGTCGATCTTCATGCCCACGTTGGTGAAAATGTTCACAAACATAGCGCTGGAGTTGCACACCATCAGGAGGAAGAAGAGCAGAATGCCATAGTTGATGACGCGGATTTTGAACACCTCCATGATGAAATAGGGCGACTTGCGCGACATCTCAAGGTAGATGAACAGCAGGGTGAACACCACGCACACGAAGGTGGAGAGGCGGATGGAGGCGTCGTCGAACCAGTCGAGCGTCTTGCCAAATACCATCACGTAGGCAAACGAGCAGAGCATGATGCTGAACACCATCACGTTGCCCAGTTTGGAGAAGGTGATGGGGAACTTGGGCATGGCATACTGGTGGTAAGGCATGGTGAACATCACGATGAGGATGCCAGCGAGCATGAATGCCATCATGAAGTAGTAGACGTATTGCCACTCGTAGGTGTAGGCGAGCCAGGCGGTGAGCCAGGTGCTGAGTTGACCTATAATCATGAAGAAGAGGTAGATGACGGGCTGCGACACCATCTTCTCGGTGTCCATGGCATCCCAAGCCTCTTCGGTGGTGGGTTCGTTGCCGGGGGTGATGTTGCGCGTGGCCTCGATGCCGAAGGCATACTTGATGAGCACGAAGAGGTGGGCCATCATGAGCGTTTGGCGCACGAAGCCCATCACGAGGCTACAGAGGCCGAGCACGAAGAGCGACGAGGTGGAGGCACACACGTAACTGAGGCCGTAGAGGATGCCAAATCCCACCAGGAGCATCATCTTCTCGCGGCGTATGCACACCAGTTGGTAGAAGAATGGCGAGAAGGCCGCCATGCCTATGGAGGTGCAGAAGCCAGCGAAAGTGATGTACTCCGTCTGGATGCCGAGTCCGCTCATCATCTCCCCGCTGTTGGCGGAATATACACCGCTCATCGTGAGCATAGGCACGAAGAGGATGATCATGAAGATGATGCCCAGCGGCTTAGGCACCCATTTATAGAACGGATAATTGGGATATTCTGCAGCCATTACTTATCTGATTCTTCGCTCTGAATTTTTGCAGCCTTCACCACCACCATCATGCCGGCGGCGAGGCGGTCGTTGTCTTCCTTGCTGAGGTTGGTGAAATCGATGCGCACAGGCACGCGCTGCTGGATTTTCACAAAGTTGCCGGCGGAGTTGTCGGTGGGCACGAGCGAATACTTCGACCCAGTGGCGCCCGACACAGCGGTGATGGTGCCCTCGAAAGTCTTGCCGCTCACGGCGTCGACAGTCATGCTCACCTTCTGGCCCATACGCAGTTGTTCAATCTGGGTTTCCTTGAAGTTGGCAATCACCCACTTCTGGTTGCCTGGCATGATGTAGGTGATGGTGGTGCCGGCGTTCACCATCTGTCCTTCCTCGATGGTGCGGCGGCCGAGTTTGCCATCGCAGGGAGCCACCACCACGCAGTAAGAGAGATTGAGTTTAGCCATCTCCACAGCGGCCTGAGCGCGCTTGATGGCGGCGGCCACGTTCTGCTTGCGGGTAGTAACCTCGGTCACGCCCTTGTAGGCCACATCCTGCTGCTTTTTCACCGATTCGAGTTTCTTCTTGGTGGCTTCATATTCCACCTCGAGTTGCTCGAGTTGGATGGGCGTAGCGGCCTTGTTTTCCACAAGATTGCGGTAGCGCTCAATGTCCTTGGCGAGTTTAGCGAGGCGCACCTCGATTTCGTCGGTAGAGGCATCGTAGACGGTGGCCGACGACTGCGCCTTCTGTTCGGTGGCGTTCATCACGTTGCCGCCCGCCATAGCGTCGCTCAGGGCAGCCTCAGCCTCCATGAGGCGGATGCGGTATTCGCGATCATCGAGAATGAGCAGCGTGTCGCCCTTGTGCACCTGCTGGTGTTCCTTGAAGCACACCTTGGCGATGTAGCCCGATGCACGCAAGTTCACGGGCGAGATGTATTGTTCCACCTGGGCGTCGTTGCAGGTCACGTTTTCGTTATAGTCGTTGAAGATGCCCCAGAGTTTCCAGAGCCCATAGGCGATGAGGCCGATCATCACCAGACTCACTACCAAGCGGCGTCCGCGAGGCTTCTTGATTTCCTTAGGGTCGACAGCGGGAGCGGGTTGCTCGGCTGGTTGAGCGGCTTCAGCCTGAGATTCGGCGGCTTTGGTCTGAGCGGCTTTTTGCTCGGCTTGAGCAGCAGCCTTTACATTTTCTTCTTGCGCTTGCTTAGCGCTTTGTGTTGCTTTATTTTGTTCCATAATTATTTATCAGTCTAACAAACTAACAGAC
>JAUNCU010000034.1:15838-19326 GCA_030526455.1 Bacteroidales bacterium
GGCACCACCCTCACCATCAGCAGCCCCCAACCCGTGACCATCTACACCATCGACGGCCGCTGCCACGCCACCCACCCCGCCGGCACCAGCACCACCACCCTACCCCCAGGCATCTACATCCTCCACACCCCAACAGAAACAAAAAAGATAGTACTGCAGTAGCAGACTAACAGACTAACAGACTAAAAGTCTAACGGTCTGATTTTTAATTTTTAATTTCTAACTTCTAATTTATTTCTTCTCACTTCAACTGATCGAGTTGGCCGGTGAGTTTGAGCAGCGAGAGATTCGCCATCTTGTAACTGAAGTGCGAGGAAACGTATTTGTTCATCGCCTCGCTGATGCGCATCTCGTCCTGCAGCACGGCAGTCATGGAGGTAACGCCCTCCTTGTATTGATAAGCCGTTACGCCATACACCTCTTGGGCGAGGATGTAGTTGTCGTACTGCTTCTTATAGTTGCGCTGGCAGTTTTCCACTTCGCTCACGGCGTTCATATAGTTGGCTTGGAGGCGCTTGAGTGCATCTTCATAGCCGATGCGTGCGCTTTCCTCCTCGGCGAGCGCTTTTCTCACCTTCGAGCGCTTCTCAAAGCCGTCGAAGAGCGGCATTCTCACCTGGATGCCGATACCGTTGGAGCCATACCAATGGTTTGATTCACCCGAGTGGAACCAGTTCTTGAACTTGTCGGTGTAGGCGGTGTACATGATGTTGCCCGTGAGGCTCACTGTGGGAAGGTAACCATCCTTGGCGAGTTTGGTCTGCTTCTGCGCCAGCACCCTCTTCTGCTCGAGGAGTTGGAGTTCGTAGAGGCCAGTGCTCAGCCCGTTGGCCTTCACCTCGTCGATTTGGCCAGGGTTCACGCCAGTGACGGCGATTTGCTTCTCGGCGGGATAGTCGAGGATGAATTTGAGCATGGTGTACTGCTGCTGAAGCATGGAGAGCGCATTGTCGCGCGCCACGGTGAGGTCTTCGATATTAAAGTCCACGCGCTTGAGATCCACCTCGAGGCTCATCTGATTGTCGTAGAACGCCTTGGTGATTTTGCGCAGTTCTTGCAGGAGTTTGATATTGTCGTTCACCAGTCGAATCTGCTCGAGCGTGTTTTGTGCCATGTAGTAGGTCTGCGCCGTCTGCATGATAATGTCTTCGCGCGCCTTCTCGTAGGAGAGTTCGTTGAGATGGCTGGCGATCTTAGAGATTTCGACAGCAGTGCGCGCCATCTGGTTGTAGATGGGCATCTGCAGTTGCACGCCTATGGAGGCGTTATACTGCAGCGTCTTGGTCACGTTGTAGTCCTTGCCATAAGCGCGTCCGTCGGTCACCGACACGGGCGGAGCGAAGTTGTCGTTGATTTGCGCCACGGCATTGAGTTGTGGCAGCAGTCGGGCCTGGTTTTCGCTGATGGCGTGCTTGCCCTTCACAATCTCGTTGCGGCTGCGCTGGAGCGAGAGGTTGTTGTCCACCGCCATCTGAATGCACTGTCCGAGTGTGAGCGTTTCCTGTGCTTGAACCACAGAGGCAGCGCCGAGGGCGAAACAGAGGCATAAGAGTAATTTGATTCTTTTCTTCATCATATCAATCTATTGAATATGCGATAGTAATTTTTTAATGAGTTGCTTAATATGAGTAATTATTATAATGTGAGTTGCGTTGCGCAAAAAAAATGCTGAGCGCCGAAACAGTTCGCCTTCAA
Organism: Bacteroidales bacterium; assembly: GCA_030526455.1. Taxonomy (GTDB): domain Bacteria; phylum Bacteroidota; class Bacteroidia; order Bacteroidales; family Muribaculaceae; genus Sodaliphilus. The sequence continues at coordinate 17,534 of JAUNCU010000034.1, forward strand.
AGCGGCGGTGTTGCCCAGCGGCCCAGGAAAGTGATGCCTTGGGCTGTCCCTGTGATGGCCGTGCAGCCGGGACGCCTCGAAAAACATCGGTGCAAAATTACGAAAAAACGAGCCAATGAGCACCATATTGCCGAATATTCAACCATCTGAAAGAAGATTTGGACAAATTATTAGGAAAAAATTTGGTCGTTACGATGATTTATACCTATATTTGCATATTCACATTTAATAAACCTTTATTATAAACGTAATAAATAAACCAACCCTATGAAAATCTGTACAAAATGCGGTGCTCAAGTAGCCGACGGAATCATGGTTTGCCCACAATGCGGTGCTCCCATGATGCCACCACCACAATCACCACAAAACGATGCTGAACAAAACAAGGTGATGGGCATCCTCGCCTATCTCGGCATTCTCGTATTGGTGCCCATATTCGCTGCTAAGGAATCGAAATTTGCGCGCTTCCACGCTAACCAGGGCCTCCTGCTCTGCATCGCCGCCATCGCTTACTTGATTGCGATGCAAATTGTGCTTGCTGTGATGTGGAGAATCTCATGGACCATTGCCAGCATAGTGAGCGTCATTCTTCCACTGGCCGGCCTTGTATTCCTCGTGCTCGCCATCATGGGCATCATCAATGCAGTGAAGGGCGAATTCAAGGAACTCCCAATAATCGGCAAATACCGAATACTGAAGTAACTTCCACACCGAACTGACTATCTGCCCCTCTAGCAGAAACATCAACACATCACTCCCCCACCCTCAGCCTGACTCCACCCCGCAAAAAGCCAGGCTGAGGGTGGCTGTGTACTGATGCTTGGCCTACGTGTGGAGGCGGGGAAGGAATCAATGGGAAAAACCACGAATTGCGCCATCGGCTCAAAAATGGAGAAAAATGGAAAAATCGCCACAGAGGTCTGCCCACAAATTCGTCACGAGGACCAGCCCCCTTAACGATTTTCGTAATTTTCATTTGGCAGATTTTGTAAAAAATTTCGCTATATCTAATTGTAGCACAGTGCAATAACTATCAACAAACCCTCAAAAAAAGTCATTTCGGGGGTCAGACCCTTTTAACAACTTTTCGTCGCGAGGGTCTGATTCTTTTTACAATTTTTCTTTCTTACAGCGCTGGATGGATGGGTGAAATACATGGGGCGAGGCTTGCTATTTCGCTATTTATTTGGTAAATTTGCCGTAGCATAACTACTAAAACTATTGATTTATGAGAAACTTTTTGATTTTATTGGGATTAGCCATGGCTGTGATGAGTTGTGGCAAGGCTTCGGAAGACGGTAATGCACAGGTTGCTGACTCTGCTACTGCACAAGTGGAAGAGGTGAACCCGCTGCTCGACAGCCTCAAGAAGAGCATTTTCACTCCCACTGCAAAGAAGGAGAAGGCTGAATGCCCTGAGAACAAGGACGGCGAATTTGCCCACTACAAGGAGACTGAAGAGTGCTCCAACGCCGAGATCGTGTACTGCGGTCGCTCCGACTACTACATCGTGGATGCCGTACGCGGCTACGCTATCATGCAAGTGTATGGCGGTTTCCTCGACCCAACCCACTGGCTGCGCGGCGATTTCAACAGTCGCAACACTGAGTACATCCTCGACAAGACCACCGGCCGAGAAATTCGCGTGATTATGGAGGAGGTGTGCCTCACCGAAGATCGCGCCATCGACTGGATGGGTATTCACCGCAAACTCGACTTCGACGACCAAGAAACCTACGACGCTATCAATGACTAGGTCTTTGACAGACTAAAAGTCTAACAGTCTAAAAGTC
>JAUNCU010000259.1 GCA_030526455.1 Bacteroidales bacterium
ACAAAAGAAAGAGCCTCGGAGAGGGTCGGTTATGGTAGCAGCCCGAGTTTTCGTACAGGCTCACCCTGAAATAAAATTCGCTAGAGGGGACAGTCCCCTTTAGCGAATTTCTTTTTCATCGGCATTGGCCACCCATGGTTTTTTACTGAAAATCAATACATAAAAGTTTGCACAGTAATTTTTTTGTTTGTAATTTTACGGCCATAAAATTTACCGTCATAAAAAAATGAAGAAGTTTTACGACAGAGAACAGGAAATGGCTAGGCTGCGCGACGTTCAGCGCCAAGTCTACGACGATTGCTCGCGCCTTGTGGTGCTCACTGGACGCCGTCGTGTGGGCAAAACGAGCCTCGTTTACCGTCTGCTGCAGGAGTGGGAAGCCGAGGCTCCTGGGCTATATTTCTTCGTGGGAAGGAAAACGGAGGCGGTGCTGGTGGAGAACTTTGCCGAGGAGGTTCGCTCGACACTGGGCGAATTTGTGCCTGAGGGCATCAACACCATGCGAGGCCTCATGCAACTGCTGCTGGAGATAGGAAAGCGCAGAAAATTCACCGTGTTCATCGACGAATTCCAAGACTGGGACATCGTGAACGCCGGTGTGTTCAGCGACATCCAAGAACTGTGGGACAGATACAAGAAGGAAACGCGGGTGTGCCTCATCGTGTCGGGCTCTATCTTCCGCATGATGGAGAAGATTTTCAAAGACGAGCAGCAGCCGCTCTTCGGACGCGACGACTGCACCATTAGGCTGATGCCCTTCTCCACCACCACTATCAGGGAAATCCTTGCCGACCACAAACCCGACTACACCAACGAGGACCTGCTGGCGCTGTGGACCATCACTGGCGGCGTGGCCCGATACATCGAATTGCTGATGAACAACGGCTGCACCGACGCCGAGAAGATGATTCGCTACGTGTGCTCATCGGGCGACAGTTTCTTTGTGAACGAGGGTAAGAGCATCTTGATCCAGGAATTCGGGAGGCAGTATGGCACCTATTTCAGCATCCTGGGGCAGATTGCCCGAGGCGACGTGTCGCAGAGCGAAATTGAGGCGGCGCTGGGCATGAAGAGTCTGGGTGGACAATTGCGAATACTCGAGGAAAACTACGCCATCATACGCAAAAAGCGCCCCATCGGCGCAAAACCAGGCAGCCAAACGGTGAGATTTGAAATCGAGGACAACTTCTTCCGCTTCTGGTTTCGCTACATCTACCGCTATTCGTCGCTCATAGAAATCCAAAACATGAAAGCGCTGGAGCAAATCATGATCGACGACTACACCACGTTCTCGGGCATCGCGCTCGAACGCTGGTTCCGACAGAAGATGATGGAGAGTTGCCAGTACCAGAAAATTGGCGGATGGTGGAAGTCGGGCGGCAAAAACAGGAAGGGCAACACCGACGACTTCGAAATCGACATCGTGACCGAAACCCTCAATGGCGACGTGGAAGCATACGAGGTGAAACGAAACGCCCAACGCTACAACCCACACCGCCTCACAGAAAAAGTGGAAGAAATGAAGCGACACCTCTTCAAGGGAAAAAACGTAGCAATAAAAGGCCTCTCGATGGACGACATGTAGCGCAGCCCTACTTGCCGGAAAAAATCGAGTTTCATGAGCGTATTCTTTTGCAATTATGGAGAGAAATGGGTAAATTTGTGGGCAGATAACAACTGTTTCTGTGTGAGCATTATTATAGAACACGAATCTCACGAATCATACGAATTATCTTATCGGCAATCTGTGAGATTTTCCGTGAGATCTGCGTGGGGCACTCGTTGACTCGTTGACTTAAAGGAAATATCTGTGTGGGTGATTATAACACAAATTTTACCAATTATAACCAATTCAACCAATTGTATTTTTGTGTATCAACCCGCCTTTGGCACTACAAGACGCCACTCCCACAAAAAAATAATTCGTGGATAATTCGTGTTAATTCGTGGCTAAAAAATCTGTTGAATCTTGTTGAATCTGTGTGAGTTATAAAAAAATCCGCGAGATCTGTGTGGGGCTGGAACAGCAATTCGCGCCCGCTCTTAGGCGATGCCTAGGCGGGCGCGAATTGTTGCTTTACGTGGGCTGTATTGAGCCCGTGGTGGCTGGATTTAGAATGGAGACACCTCTGTTTCGGTGAACGACTGGAAGAGGGCGTTGGCGAGGCTGCTGGCACCGATACGGAAGTATTCGTTGGTGAGCCACTTTTCGCCGAGCACTTCTTTCACCACGGTGTAGTACTTCACGGCGTCGGCTGTGGTGCGGATGCCACCTGCGGCCTTGAAGCCAATCATCTTGCCGTGCTTTTCGTAATATTCCTTGATGCACTGGCACATCACATAGGCAGCCTCGAGGGTGGCGCCTTCGTAGATTTTGCCGGTAGAGGTCTTGATGAAGTCGGCGCCGCTGTACATCGAGAGGATGGCTGCGCGCTTGATGTTTTCGGCGGTCTTGAGGCAACCGGTTTCGAGGATCACCTTCAGGTGGTGGTCGCCCATGGTGTCTTTGATTTCGGCGATTTCATCGCAGAATTCTTCGTATGCCTCGTCGAGGAAGTAGCCCATGTTGATCACGATGTCCACTTCGTCGGCGCCGTCTTGGATGGCGAGGGCGGTTTCGGCCACCTTGGTTTCGATGTGGGCTTGCGAAGCGGGGAAAGCGGCGCTGCACACGGCGATGTTCACGTCGCTCACTTCAAGTGCGCCACGCACCACTTCGGCGAAGTTGCTGTACACGCAGATGGCTGCCACGTTTTTGTACTGTGGATACTTGTTCCAGTAGTCGTTCACCTTCTGGGTGAAGGCTGCCACGCTGCGTTCGCTGTCGGTGGTGGCGAGGGTGGTAAGGTCCACGCA
>JAUNCU010000035.1 GCA_030526455.1 Bacteroidales bacterium
CAAGAAAGTTGAGACTTTAAGATATTTTAGAGATATGAGGTTCTGCAACACCCTCGGTGGGTGGTCTCCTAGTGTTGGACTCAGTGGAATAACACAGGGGGTAAATTAGTGGGAGAGGCAGGGGGTGTGTCAAAACGTAGAATAAGGTAGGGACGCGATACATCGCGTCCGCGCTAGGCGATGGCTATATTATTTTGATTACCAACGCCTAATGCGGACGCGATGTATCGCGTCCCTACCATGTTTTTGGGCGTATGTTTGAATTTTGACACACTCCCCGCCTCTACGTTCCGCTTCTCAACACATCTGTTTTTGCGATGTCTATAATGTTTATCCCCCAGAATTTTCCAGTGAGCCGATTATTCGGTGGTGATGGTGGTGGTCCAGAGGCCGTGGAGGTTGCAGTATTCGTAGACGGCGATTACTGTTTCGCAGCAGTCGCAGTGGGCGGCTTCTGCTGGCTGGGTGGGATCGAGGTGGATGATTTTGAGTGAATTGCTGGTTTCGACGGCGATGAAGCAGATGTGGTGCTCGGGTGTCATGGGGTGGGGCAGTGAGCCTACTTCAATCATGAGGGTGCCGTCTTGCTGGCGGGTGACTACTGGCACATGCTTCTCGGCTGCGCCGTCTTGGGTCATGGCGTCGAGCATCTGCATGGGTTTGCCGCAGCACACGGGCACTACGCCTGAGTCTTCAATCACTGCAAACACGTTGCCACAAATAGGGCATTTGTAGAATCTTGCTTTCATAACTAATTAAGGTTTAGAACGATTGATAATAAAGTTTTCAAATGCATTCCTGCGTGGGCAAAATTATCCATTACTTTTCGCAATACCAAATTTTCGCGTGTTTATTTGTGCTAAAAAATAAAAAGAGAGATGAATGCTGTGATGAGCATCCATCTCTCTGTGGTTATTGAATCGGCCTTGTGAGGCCGCTAGAGGCGCTGTGAGGCGTTATTTGAGCGAGAAGGTGAGTGTCTGCACCTCTTGGCTGTTGGGTCCTACCATGACCTCGAAATCGCCTGGTTCGCAAATGTACTGGAGTTCGTTGTTGTAGAACTTGAGTTTGTCGGCTGTGATGGTGAAGTTCACCACTTGGCTTTCGCCCTTCTTGAGGAAGATGCGCTTGAAGTCTTTGAGTTCCTTTACTGGGCGCGAGATGCTGCCCACGAGGTCGCGGATGTAGAGTTGCACCACTTCAGCGCCGTCGTAGTTGCCGGTGTTGCTCACTTTCACCGATACGTTGATGCTGCCGTCTTCAGTCATGCTGGTGCTGCTGATGGCTGGAGCGCCGTAGGCGAATGTGGTGTACGACTTGCCGTAGCCGAAGGGGTAGAGTGGGGCGTTGTCCACGTCGAGGTAGTTGCTGGTGAACTTCTGGAACCACTTGTTGCATGGGCGGCCAGTGTTGAGGTGGTTGTAGTAGATGGGGATTTGGCCCACGCTCTTAGGCATTGATGCGCTGAGGCGTCCGCTTGGAGCCACGTCGCCAAACACCACGTCGCAGATGGCGTCGCCGGCTTCGCTACCGCCAAACCACACGTTGAGGATGGTGCCGAAGTTTTCCTTTTCCCAGTTCATCACTGTGGTGCGGCCTGAGAAGTTGAGCAGCACGATGGGTTTGCCTGTGGCTTTGAGTGCTTCGAGAAGATCTTTTTGTGCATCGAGAATTTCGAGGTTGGTGCGCGAACTGCTTTCGCCGGTCATTTCGCTGGGTTCGCCCATGCAAGCCACAATCACGTCGGCCTGCTTAGCGATGGCCACAGCCTCGTCGCGCATCACCTTGGCATCGCGCTTGTCGCGCATTTCGCGGCCAAACATGGTGCTGTTCAGTTCGAGTGTTTCGTCGTAGCAGATGTTGCTGCCCTTGGCGTAGAGCACCTCGGCCTTGCCCTTGAGGGCGTCGGTCATGGCTTCGCGCACGCTCTTGTACTTATCGGAAGCGGCAGCCACACTCCATGTGCCGGGCATATTGGTGCGGGTGTCGGCCAAAGGACCCACGAGGGCAATCTTGCCTTGCTTCTTCAGAGGGAGCAGATTGTCGCGGTTTTCGAGGAGCACGAAGGTTTCGGTAGCGAGTTTGCGTGCAGCGGCGCGGTGTTCGGCGGTGTAGATTTCCTTAGTCACGCGCTTGCTGTCGAGATAGCGGTATGGGTCGTCGAAGAGACCGAGTTTGTATTTCGCTTCCAGAATGCGGCGGCAAGCCTGGTCGATAGTGGCCATGGTCACCTTGCCTTCGCTGAGCGATTTCTCGATGGTGCCCACGAAGCCGTCGGCCACCATGTCCATGTCGGTACCGGCGTTGAGTGCGAGAGCCGAAACGGTCTGCAGATCGCCCATGCCGTGGGCAATCATTTCGCTGATGGCGGTGTAGTCGGTCACCACGAAGCCCTTGAAGCCCCACATGTCGCGCAGCACGGTGGTCATGAGCCACTTGTTGCCAGTGGCGGGGATGTAGTCAACGGTGTTGAACGAAGTCATGAACGAACCCGCGCCAGCGTCGGATGCTGCCTTGTAGGGAGGGAAATATTCGTTGAACATGCGTGTGTGGCTCATGTCCACGGTGTTGTAGTCGCGTCCGGCTTCGGCACCACCATAGAGGGCAAAGTGCTTCACGCAGGCCAGCATGGTGTTGTTGGCAGTGAGGTCGTTGCCTTGGTAGCCTTCCACCATGGCCTTGGCAATCTGGCTGCCCAGATAGGGGTCTTCGCCTGCGCCTTCAGCCATGCGTCCCCAGCGAGAATCGCGGCAGATGTCAACCATGGGGCTGAAGGTCCAACTGATACCGTCGGCAGTCGATTCCACTGCTGCGATGCGTGCCGAGTTGCGGATGGCATCCATGTCCCACGACATCGACAGGGCGAAAGGAATGGGGAACACGGTTTCGTAGCCGTGAATCACGTCCATACCGAAGATGAGCGGAATGTGAAGGCGGCTTTGCTCCACGGCAATCTTCTGCACTTCGCGAATCTTGTCCACACCTTTGAGGTTGAACAGACCGCCCACTTGGCCATTCTTGATCTTTGTGGCCACGTCGCTACTCTTCGCCTGTCCGGTAACGATTTCGCCCGATACGGGAAGGTTGAGTTGGCCGATTTTTTCCTGAACGGTCATCTTCGACATCAAGTTGTCGATGAATCGGTTCATCTTTGCTTCGTCGGTTTTGGCAGTTGCCTGCAGTGCGGCAAGAGCCATGATGATTGCAAATAACTTTTTCATTGTAATGGTTTTTGTTATGTTTTGTTTTGATGTTTTGGTTGCGATAGATTATGGTGCTACGGTGAAGTCGAGTTTCTTCAGTCCCTCTTTCACTTCAGGGCAGTTCATAAACAATTTCCAGAGCAGCCCCGAGCGGTAGTTTTCAATCATGGGCGCAATGGTGCACTGGTCGATGGCGAGGTAGCGTGGCAGTGTCCACTTGTTTTTCTCGCTGAAGGCGTCGTAGAAGCCATATTTGCCCCAAATCCAGTTGCCTTTCTTCCAGAAGCCCTTCAGTGCTGCCATAGATTCGGCAGGGGTGTAGGGGAACGATGAGAGGGCGGCGGTGGGGGTGATTACGCCCAGGTCGTTGTTGGGCGCGTGGGCAGAGTAGCCTGCGGTGGAGTAACTGGCTGTGAGTCCCCAGCAGTCGGCGCCATAGCCGGCGTAGCCTTTAGGGTTAGCCACGCAGTAGTCGTAGTTGCTCAGCGCGTGGTTGCGCATGGCTTCCCAGTAGTCGGCATAGCGGTCTTTCAAGCCTTTTGGGTTGAGGCCGATCCAACTGTAGTGAGCCCAGAAGAGCGGACCGCCAGTCTGTTCGGCACCATTGTGCTTCAGCAGCAGTGGGTGTCCGTAGGGGGCTGCCTTGGTGGTGATGGCACCGCTGCGTGCCCATCCCTTGTGATAACATGAAGCAGGCACACTGTGGGTGGGCGATGCTGCAGCGAGCACATATACGATAATACATTCATTGTAGCCTTCCAGCGGGAAGTTCATCTCCCAGCCGTAGTTGGGCGACCAGTGCCAGTAGATCACGTCCTTGCCGCCGTTGCGATACCAGTCGAAGTCCATCTCGTGCCAGAGTGTGTTGATTTTCTCGGCGAGTTTCTTCTCTTCGGCGTTGCCATCTTTGAAGTATTCTCTCACGCAAAGCAGGCTCTGCATGAGGAAGCAACTCTCCACCAGGTCGCCGCCGTTGTCCTTTTGGCCGAAAGGCACCACCTTGCCAGTGGGACCATTGAGCCAGTGGGGCCACACGCCGTGGAAGCGGTCGGCCTTGGTGAGGTAGTCCACAATCTTGTGAAGGCGAATCACACCCTCGCTACGGCCTATGAAGCCGCGCTCGATAGCCACGAGCAGGCCAGCCACACCGAAGCCGCTGCCGCCTGTGGTGACCACGTGCTTGTCGTTGCTGGGGTAGATGCCGTCGAGGTGAATGCGCTCGGGTGCGAGTCCCGAGGTGGGTTCTGCGCCTTCCCACATGTAGTTGAAATGCACCTTTTGGATGTAGTCGAGAAATTCGTCGTCGCTGGCAAAGGTGCTGGGACGATCGTTAACCGATGGGTTTGGCCCAGGCACTGGTGGCTCTGGACTGGGACTTGCAGTGGAACTGCACGCAGTGAGCAGCATTGCAAGGCATGTGAATGCATAGAAAAGTCGATTCATTGTAGTGTATTGAGTTTTGTTGGTTATTGTTTCACAATCTTTGACATCGCCGAGCGTCCCACTTCGTTGAGGGCTTCGATGGCAAAATAATAGGTGGTTCCGAGGTCGAGGCCGCGGAAGTCGTATTCGTTCTTGCCATTCACGGTGATGCAGTTGTAGAGTTTGCCGGGCTCTACGCCGTAGTACACGTTGTAGCCGTAGGCGTCGGCTTGTGGCTGCCATGTGATCATGGCGTTGCGTGCGTCGGCCTTGTCGCGCTTCACCTTAAAGCCCTTCACAGGGGCTGGCTTTTCGCCCTCGGCGTTGCCAAACACGCGAATTTGGCTCAGGCAGAAGTAGCCGCTCGAAGGCATGTGCAGGTTCACCACCTTAATGAAGCGAGTGGTGAGTGGTGCCTGTAGTTCGATGTAGTCGTGCGGCGCATCGCGGTCGTTGTCGCTCTTGTCCACCACCAGATCCCAGTTCTTGCCGTCGGTGCTGGCGAAGATTTGGTATTGGTAGTAGATATCGTTGGCGCGATTGTGCTGCACGGTCTTGTGGTCGTAGTAATTGAGTTGAATGGCGCGCACGGTGCGCTCGCCGCCCAGGTCGATTTGTGCCCATTCGCCCGCATCACCGCTCTTGGCGCTCCAGTAGGTGCGCATGTTTTCGTCGGTGAGGCTGGAGGCGGTGAGTGTGCTGTCGGTGCTCGACACCTTCACATCCTTGCCGTAGGAAAGCAGCATCCATCCTGTGAATCGTTCGGCGGGATTTTTGATATCGTGGTCGCCATTCCAGGTGGGGTAGTCGCCAAAGGCTGTGACGCAATACATCACGCCATCGCTGTCGAAGGCGGTGGGGTAGAGGCCTATGCGGCGCTCGAATTTATACTTGAGCGAGAGCATGCAGGTGCCCACGTGCCAGTAGTTGCCCTTCAGGTCGGCCCATGTGCCGCCGTGGCCCACGCCTTGCACGAAGCCGCCTGGCTTGTAACTCATGGGGTTGTGCTTCTGGTAGGTGAACGGACCGAGTGGACTGTCGCTCACGTACACGCCGTCGGCATACACAGGGAATTCGGTGCCGGGGGCGCCATATTGGAAGTAGTATTTACCGCCATGCTTGGTCATGAAGCCGCCTTCGGTGAAGGGGGCGAGCGTCACTTCGTCGTCGTTGTTCATGCCGAATCGCTCCCATCCGTGCTGCTTGGGCTGCAGCATCATGATGTCGTGAATCTTGCTGATGGGAGTGAAGTCGTCGCGGCTGATTTGCACGGCTTTCAGCGGGAATTCGTTGCTGGAGCCGTAGTATTCGTAGAGTCGGCCGTCGTCGTCGAGAAATACGTAGGGGTCCCATGTGGGCAGCGTGTTGCGTTCCACAGCCTGGCGCCATCGTCCGCTTTTGGGGCTGGTGGAATACCAGATGGGGAGGCCTTCGTAGGTGCTGCCGGTGTAGTAGAGCGTGTCGCCCACCACCCATGCTGCGGGAGCGCACTGGTCGTCGTTGGTGGGGAAGCGCTGGAACGATGCGGTGGCAAATTCCCAGTCGCTCAGGTTCTTTGAGTAATGGAAACCGCCTTGGTTGGTGGAGAAAAGCAGGTTTTCGCCCTTATAGGTGAGCGCCATGGGGTCGGCCGACGAGCGGAACGAACCTCCCTGCTTGGTGTTGTTGTTATAGGGCTCGTAGTTGTAACTGATGTTGAGCGGATTGCAATAGGTGCGCGTCGTTTGATGCGCGGGGTTCCACCACTTGGTGGCCTGCGCCTTGCGGCGTGGCAGTGCGGTGCTTTTGCCGCTTGCCTTCTTCAACTTGAAATTCACGGCGCGCTCTGCTGGCTTACGCTCCTGGATGTGCATCGCCTTGCCGGGATAGTACACGCAGAAGTTCTTGTCGTGGTCGGTGGCGATGAGCGAATAGCGGCCTTGCGCATCGGTGGTGGCATGGCAAGGGCTGTAGAGCCACATCACGGTGGCACCCTCCAGCGGGCGACCAGCGTCGTCGCACACCACGCCCGTAACGTGGTACTGGGTGTTAACGGCGATGTAGTAGTCGCTCACCTGTCCTTTCACCACTTTCACAGAGTCGGCGGCGGCATGGATGCAAAGTGCGGTGAGCACGTTGGTGGCTAAGCCAAGAAGCAGTATTCGTTTCATTGAAGTATTGAGGGGAAATATATGTTGTGAAAAAAAATGAAGTCGCTAAAAAAAAGGGCGGGAAACGCCAGGCGCCACACCGCCCTACACTACTAACTATTGTATAAAAGAAACCAGCAAATGAAAAAACTGAGGTTGTTCAACTCCTTATAATTCGAGTTGTGATATCACGGGATAATGGTCGGAGAGATATCGCTGCTGGGGCTTGTCGTCGATCACACGGCATCGCTTGGCATCGAAATGCTTGCTCACGAAAATGTAGTCGAGCAGTTGGCATTCGCCGGGCTTTGCGCGTCCGAAGTCGTGGAATGAGAAGTCGGGACCGTAGACGATGGGCGACAGTTGATACACGTTTTTCAGTCCTGCCTCGGTGAGCAGGTCGAAAGGTGCTTCGGCTGCAGTGCAGTTGAAATCTCCAGTTATGATGAGTGGCAGATGGGGTGCCAGGGTTTTTGCTTTTTCAATGATGAGTTTTATACCTTCACGGCGTGCAACTTTTCCGTCGCAGTCGAGATGGGTGTTGAAATAGGCAAATTGCTTGCCTGTGGTGTTGTCGGTGAGAATTACCCATGTGGCCATGCGGCTATATGAGGCGTCCCACGCTTTCTCGCCGAATTTTTCGGGAGTGGGGGAGAGGGCGAAATTGCCCCATTTCACGAGTGTGAATCGCGTTTTCTTGAAGAAGATTTCGCAGCGTTCGCCTTTGTCTTTACCATTGTCGCGGCCGGCTCCCACGTGGCCGTAGTCGCTCATGTGGGCATCGAGGTCGGCAAGTTGGTCGGGACAGAGTTCCTGTGTGCCGAGCAAGTCGGGGGCATAATAGTCGAGCATCTGGCAGTTGATGTCGCTGCGGTTGGCCCACTTGTGCTCGCCGTCGGAGTCGAGGCTTAGGCGTATGTTGTAGGTCATGATGCTGATCTGAGCCTTCTCTTGCGCCAGCGCCTGAAATGCGCTCAAGATCAAGATTACTGCTGTGGCAATGCTGCTTGCGATTCGTGTCATGATTGTAAGTTAATTAAAAAAAGGGGGGCAGATGGGCATTTGATATCATCTGCCCCCCATTGATAAAAGAGAATTCTGTTATAGGTTTTTGCCCTTAGGCATAATCGCTATTTACTTAGGATCCTTCTGCAGGTCGGGGATGTTCTCGATTTGGGTAGAAGGAAGTGGCCAGTAGGTCTTTTCTGCTGTCCAGCCCTTAGCGCCGAGCACGCTTGCAGCCTTGCCGGTGCGCACGAGGTCGATGTAGCGAGCACACCATTCCGAGCAGAGTTCCATGCGGCGTTCGTCGAGAATCTGGTCAACGGTTACACCGGTGATAGGAGCCATCTTGGCGCGGGTGCGAACTTCCTTGAAAGGAGCGTCGCCGCTCTTGCCGTTTCTCACCTTGGCTTCAGCATTGATGAGGAGCACTTCGGCATAGCGAAGCACGCGCACGTTGTTGTTGCGGCCCCATGAAGTGGTACCGGCAGTCATCTGATCGTAAGGGAGGTAGCCCTTGCCGTTGTAGTTGTTGCCTGCGTTAGCAGCAGCGGTGCACACGTCGCCACTTGCTGTGGGCACGCCAGGAATGATGAATGAGGTTTCGAAGCGCACGGTCTCGCCGCGGTTCTTTGCCCATTCCACGAAACTGTCTTCATACTTCATGAAGCCCCAGCCGCCGAAGGTCTTGCCGCTGGCGTCGTTCTTCATGCTGCAGCCAGCGAAGTTGAACCATTGGTCCACACCCACGTAGTCGCCGCTTGGGTTGCCGAAGTCGGTCACCTGGATTTCGAAGAGCGATTCGTCGCAGAGTTTGCCAGGAATCTTGAAGAGGTTGTAGAAGTCGGGGTAGAGCGAGAATAGCTTGCTGTTGATGATGGCGTCGGAGTATTGCTCAGCCTTAGCCCAGTTTTGCTGGATGAGGGCGGTTTGGGCAGCCACCATAGCAGCGGTGTAGTAGGTCACAGCACCCTTGTGAGGCATCTGGTTGGGGCGGCACTTGCTGGTACCTTCCATTTCAGCCATTGCAGTTTCGCATTCGCTGAGGATGTAGTTGAGCACGCCTTCCACCTTGGTGCGGGTGAAGTCGGTCTGGTTGTTGTTTTCGAGAATCACCACAGGACCGAAGTTGTTCACCAGTTGGTAGTAAGCCCAAGCGCGGATGGTGCGGGCTTCACCGCAGTATTGTGAATAGTTGGCGGCGTTTTGGTTGTCGCCCGCTGCGATGTGTGCCTTGTAGTTGTCGAGTGCTTCGAGAGTGGCGTTGCAGTTGCGCACTATGGTGTAGAAAGTCACCCACACGTTGTTGAGCGCCCAGAAGCCATTGTTGTAGTTGTAGAAGCGGCCGAATTCCGCTGCTGCACCTTGGTCGTCGGTACGTCCCGACCACATGTCGCCGTCGCGAGAGAAGAGGAGCAGAGAGTTGGCCCAGTGAGCGGCATTGGCGCGCACGCTAGAGTAAGCGCCCACCACAGGTTCATACATTTGCGCTGTCTTGGTGTAGTCGACGGCTTCTACGTCTTGCTGATTTTCGGGGTCAATATCAATGAAATCAGAACATGACGCCATACCCAGAGTGAAAACGGTGGCTGGGATAAGATATGCTAAGAATTTATTGAGTTTCATAGTTGTATTCTGTAATTATTTAGTTTCTGATTAGAAATCAATCTGCACGCCGAATGTGTAGGTTGCAGTCAATGGATAAGTTTGAGTATCCCATCCTTCGGCGTCGGCGAGTTCAGGAGTGAAACTGTGGGCCTTGAATGTGGTGAATGGACGGTCGGCTGTAGCGCTGAGGCGGATGCCTGGCAGGGTGTAGTTACCGATCTTGATGTTGCGGAAACTGTAGCCGAGGGTGATGTTCTGGATGCGGAAGTAGTCGCTGCTTTCCACGAAGTAAGAAGCGTTGTTACTGTCGCTCACGTTCCAACTCTTGAACAGTGCGGCAGCGCTTGGGTCGGTGTTGCTTGTGCCAGCACCGTGCCAGCGGTTTTCATATTGTGCCTGGTCGAAGTTGTAGTTAGAGGCTGCATAGCGGAGTGCGCGTTTGCGGTTCCACAGTTCGCCACCGGCTTGGCCGTAGCAACTGATGTTGAAGTCGAGGCCCTTCCATTGGAAGCCGAGGTTGAAGCCGTAGGTCACGTCGGGCACGTAACTGCCGAGGCATTGCTTGTCGGCACCGTCGATCACGCCGTCGCCGTTCACGTCTTCATACTTGAAGTCGCCGGGCACGAGTTTGTTGGCCACTGCCACTGGGTCGGCAGCGCATTCAGCATCGGTTTGATAGATGCCCACTACCTTGTAGCCATAGTAAGAGTTCATCTTTTCGCCCACTTTTTGCACGGTCTTGCCACCCTTGATGATGTTGAGGCCGTCTTTGAGGCTCTTCACTTCGTTGTGGAGGTAACCCACGTTGAAGCCTACGTTGTAAGAGAAGTCCTTGCCAATCTTGTCGGCCCAGTTGAGCGACAGGTCAACACCGGTGTTGAGGATCACGGCATAGTTGCCGGCGATGGTGGTGTTCTGCATTGGAATGGTAGGAGAGATTACAGCGTTTTCTGTCTTGCGGTAGTACCAGTCGATGTCGCCGGTGAGGCGGTTGCGAAGGGTAGCGAAGTTCAAGCCCACGTTGGTTTCGTTCACTACTTCCCAGCCGAGCCAAGAGAAGTTAGATTCATAGGTGTAGCCGTCGAGCACGTTGCTGCCAAATACGCCACGATTTGCAGTGGTGCTTGCGAAACCTGCTGAAGCGGCAATCTTGTCATTACCGAGTTTACCCCAACTAGCGCGGAGTTTCAAGTAGTCGAATGCGTTTTGATCGGCCATGAATTCTTCGTTGCTCAATACCCAAGCAGCACCGATTGAAGGGAAGTAGCCCCACTTTTCGTTGTACTTCGATGAACCGTCGGCACGGAATGTGGCGGTGAGCATGTAGCGGTCGGCGTAGTTGTAGCCTAAGCGAGCGAAGTAAGAGAGACCGCGGTAGCGTGAACCATCGTCGGTTACGGTCACGCCGTCTTTGCTACCGAGTGAGAGATACTTGTAGGCATCCTTACCTTCTGGCACGTTCTTGGCTGTGGCTGAGAGGTAAGCGTAGCGCTCGTTGCGCATTGAGATACCTGCCATAGCGTTGATGTGGTGCTGACCGAAGGCTTGAGTGTAGGTGAGCACGTTGTCCCATACCCACTTGTTGTAGGTGCTTTCGCTCTTGGTGAGTGAAGTCTGGTCGTTGTGCTGGTTCACTGCGCCCACGCAGTAGGTTGGGGTGAATGATGTGCCCTTGGTGTTGGCGTAGTCGTAGGCGTAACTGGTGCGCAAGTTCAAGCGATCGGGGAGAATCTGGAATTGAGCGTAGAAGTTGCTCAGCACTTGATAGGTGTTGTTCTTGCTGTCGTAGTAGCGAGCGGTGGCCACTGGGTTGTAGAAGTTGTTGGTCACGCCAATCTGCTCGGGTGAAGCATAGCCGCCGGTGTACACTTTTGAGTCGCGAGTGTTGTCATACACGGGGTAGATGCTTGGGGCGTTGAATGCCTGCTGCCAAGCGGCGTTGTTAGGAAGGCGTTGGTCGCCGTTGCTGAACACGCCGTTGAAGCCGAGTTTCAGCCAACTGGTGGCGTCGAAGTCGAGCGATGCACGGAAGTTGAGGCGACGGTAGTAGTTTTCTACGTCCATTACACCGTCTTGAGCCAAGTAACTCATACCCACTGCGTAAGCAGCCTTCTGAGTACCGCCGGTCACACTCAGTGAGTGGTTGGTGATCATGGCGTTGCGAAGCAGTTCCTTATACCAGTCGGTGTCGGCACCGAAGGTGAGTTTGCCCATGTCGCCACCCCAGTTCTTGATAGAGTTTTCAAACATGTAGTTGTAAGCGCTGGCGTCGGCTTCGGTGAGCATGGTGGCATATTCGTGAGAATTACACATCTTCAGCACGTTGGTAGCCTTCTGGAAGCCCACATAGCCATTGTAACTCACTTTCGCATCCTGGTTTTTGGCACCCTTCTTGGTGGTGATGATTACCACACCGTTAGCGGCGCGCACACCGTAGATGGCTGCTGCCGAAGCATCCTTCATGATGGTGAGGTCTTGGATGTCGGCATTGTTGAGGAAGTTGATGTTGTCGTAGAACATGCCGTCCACCACGTAGAGTGGGGTGGTGTTGCCAAATGAGCCCAAACCGCGGATGGTCACTGTTGGGCCGTCGCCTGGTGTACCAGAGTTCACGATGTTCACGCCGGCCACCTTACCCTGGAGGGCGGTCATTGGTGATGACGATGGAGTGGCGATGAGTTTTTCGCCTTTCACTACTTCGATAGGAGCGGTGAGGTCTTTGGCTTTAGCGGCGCCGTAACCGATCACTACCACTTCTTCGAGGTTTTGCACGTCGTCGGCCATCTCGATTTTCATCTGGCCGTCGGCTGCCTTTACGGTTTTGCTTACCATGCCCACGTAAGAGAGGGTGAGCACTGCATTGTCGGGCACATTACTAATAGTAAAGTTGCCATCGACGTCGGTCATGGTACCTATGTTTGTACCGTTCACATGTACAGAGGCACCAATAACGGGCTGATTGACCTTGTCAACCACCGTTCCTTTCACTGTGCGAGCCTGCATGCCCACTGTGGCAAGCGCACCCGCAAGTAAAAATGTGAGGAATCTTTTTTCCATTACACAAGTTTTAAAGTTAATATTTAAGGTGAGTTGTTTCAATTGTGATTTTGATACCCTTTTTGGTTAATTAGCCGAGCCTGATTCTGGTGGCTGCGGTTAACTTTTCGCTGCAAAGGAATAAATAAAAATGTGTGCCCGCAATTTTTTGGTTACTTACCCACTACTTTTATGTTTTATAACATTACGTTATTACTACGATGCCTATCGTTAAACTGTTTTCAATCAACTCACTAAGTAAAAAATAAAAAAGTGGAAAAAGTAGTGTTTCTACGATATTTTTCGTGCCTTTTTCGCTTTTTGGGGTGCGGTTTCTCAGTTTTTTATCGGCTTATTTTGCGGTTTGAACGAAAAAAATTATCTTTGCAGTACTTAACATTTCGTCCAAAATTACCTTCTATGCAGAAGAACCAAATATTTCGAGTACATGTGGCGTCCATCGTTATGGCGCTGGCTCTTTTTGCGCCCTCGCTGAGGGCGGCTTCTTTTCTCCCCGTGCTCCACAATTTCGGCAAAAAGGACTATGGCGCCGCCTTGCAGAACTGGGATGTTTCGCAAGGCCCAAATGGCGAAATCTTTGTGGGCAATGGCAAGGGACTGCTGCGCTACGACGGCTTCACCTGGACCTACACTTCGCTGCCCAGCGGTGGCGTGATTCGCTCGGTGATGGCCGATGCCGAGCGCGTGTATGTGGGCACCTATCGCGACTTCGGCTATTTCTCGCCCACTGTCGATGGCACGCTGGTCTACACTTCGCTTTGGCCTAAAAACTATGCTTCTCACGACGAGGAAATTTGGAACATTGTGAAAGACCGCCACGGGCGCATCTATTTCCAGTCGTTCAGCGCATGGTTTTCCTACGATGGCACCACTGTGAAACCGCATTACGATGCCAAGAAGTGCCCGCTCTATTTCTTTGAAGTGAACGGCGAAATCTACACGCAGATTCTCAACGGCGACTTTTGCAAGGTGGTGGGCGAAACGCTCAAGCCGCTCTTCAAGCGCGAGGAGGTGGGCGGCAGCCACGTGGTTTCGGCCCTGCCCGGAGGCGATGGGTCGATCATTCTCTGCACGCAGTGGAAGGGCGTGTTCCGCTATCGCAATGGCGAAATCACCCGCTTCGCAACCGATGTGGATGAGCGTATGATGAAAAACAATGTGAACCGTGCCACGGTGATTCCTCATGACGGCACGCTCGTGATAGGCACCATTATCGATGGCGTGTATGGCATCGACAAGCATGGCAAACTCAAGTGGCATTATAATATGAGCAACCGCCTCACCAATAACTCCATCCTCGACGTGAAAGCCGACCGCGATGGCAACGTGTGGGTGGCGCTCGATGCGGGCATCGCCCTCATTAGCACGGGTTCGCCATTTTCGCTGCTCGCGCCCGACAATCTCAGCCCCACGCTGGGCATGGTATATGGCTTGTGTGCCGTGCCCGGAAGCCTCTTCATTGCTACCAACCAAGCCACGTGGACGCTGTCGAAGGCCACTGGCCAGTATCAGATGATTTCGGGCACCGAAGGACAAAACTGGTTTGTGTCCGATTTCGGCAACCAAATTATTGTGGGCAACAATGAGGGCTCGCTTTTCGTGGATGGCATGCAGGGAAAGCGCATTGGCGACACCCACCAGAGTAGTACTGCTATGCTGGTGAATCAGTTTGGCGGCAAGCGTGTGCTGCTCGAAACCAGTTATTTCGGCGTGCAGGTCTACGTCGACCGCGATGGCCGATGGGAGTTTTCTCACACTATCGAAGGTTTCCATGCCCCGGTGGCGCAGTTTGAGGTCGACCATTTGGGCAACATCTGGGCCTCTCACATGAGCCACGGCCTCTTCAAGGTGAATCTGTCGGCCGACCTGAAAACGGCTAAATATAAGCGCTTTGAATACCTCGACGGCGATAGCGTGTTCGACCGCTTCCATGTGCTCAAAATCAAGGAGCGCGTGGTGTTTTCCTATAATAAGAAACTCTTCACCTACGACGATATCCACGACACTATCGTGCGCTACAAGGGGTTGGAGGCACTCGAAAAGCAGGACATCTACGCCGCTACGCGCGTCGACGACGATACCTACTGGCTCTCGTCGGCCACCAATTTCTACATGATCAAGTGGAATGGGAAGAAGTTTACCACCATCCACACCATCACCCCGTCGCTCTTTGGCCTTGATGCCAACGATCAAACCAACATGGTGTATGTGAAAGACCATATCGCCTATTTCGGCCTCAACAACGGCATAGGGCGCTACGATATGAAAAGCGCCGTCAGGATGCATTCGTCAAAGCACAAACTGCAGGTGCTCAGTGCCACCACGGCCGACAAGCAGGGCTCCATGCGGCGCCTTCCGCTTGATGGCAGCGGCGAGTCGGAGACCAATGTCACCATCACGCTGTCGTATCCCAACTACAGTTTCGAGCCGCTGCAGTATTGCTACAGCCTGCGTGGCGGCGGCAACACTATTGTGAACGAGTCACACGATCCGGTCATTACCTATAATTCGCTCAACTACGGCTCCTATCAACTCACCGTCACCGTGAAGAATAATGAGGGCACTGCGCTGGGCACTGTGGAATTTTCGTTCACCCATCCACGGCCATGGTACCTCTCCTGGTGGGCGTGGGCTTGCTATGTGGCGGCCATTATCGCCATCGTCTATTTCTATGCGAGATGGCGCACCGAGAAGACTGCCCGCGACATGCAGCGCCAGTATGAAGACAAGAAACTCCAGCAAGACCTCAAGATGCTGGAGCAGGAAAAACTCATCGCCCAGCAGCAGAAGCAACTCCTCGAGGCGCAACTCACCGACAAGACCAAGGAGGTGGCGTCGATGGCGCTCGATGCCATGGCGCGCAATCAGGCCATCGAGAGCATCCGCACTTCGCTGCGCGAAAAGCGACGCAAGGGCACCATCAGCCAGGCCGATATGCAGTCGATGCTCAGCCAACTCGGCGCCAATGCCGACAGCGACAACTTCTGGGAACTCTACCAGAACAATTTCAACCTCATTCACGAGAATTTCTTCAAAAATCTGAAGGAAAAATACCCGTCGCTCACGTCCAACGACCTCAAATTCTGCGCATTGCTACGCCTCAACCTCTCCACAAAGGACATCGCAAAATTCACCCAACTCAGCGTGCGCGGCGTAGAAGGAGCCCGCTACCGCCTCCGCAAGAAATTCAACCTAGAAGAAGGACAATCCCTCCTCGATTTCCTACTCTCCTTCCAGTAGGAGTCGGGGCAAACGTATCCACAAAGCGATAAGCCTCGTAGAGAGTCTGTTGTGCTAGCCTCCACGAGTGGAGGTATAGCCTTGCTCAAAAAAAGAGGTGGATTAGTCAATCAAGTCGCAATACATCAGGCGCGTATTCAGTTTTCTAGGGTGATTGAGCCGCTCGTGTTGCTCTTCTTCGGTCTTTGCTGGCATGGTGTACAGGTCTTCATCGATTTCTCGCCTAAAAAGAAATTTGAATCCATTCTTTTCGTAGAATTTAAGCACGTGTGCTTCATTTTTTGCATCCACAATTGCCAGTCTGCAGCCAGTTTTGTTTTCTTCGCTCAGGAACCAGAATTTGATAAAGTCGAGAATTTCTGATCCGATACCCTTTCCTATATATTCTTTTGCTACCGCTAATCGGCCGATGAGCACTCCAGGAAACCGACTCAGCATTTTCTCGCGGTTAGTAATCTCTTTCCACATAGCGTTCTTTTTCG
This sequence comes from Bacteroidales bacterium, assembly GCA_030526455.1. Classification (GTDB taxonomy): domain Bacteria; phylum Bacteroidota; class Bacteroidia; order Bacteroidales; family Muribaculaceae; genus Sodaliphilus. Next base: position 16,144 of record JAUNCU010000035.1, read on the forward strand.
AACTCCCCAAGTCCCAAATACGAATGCTGTCGTTAGATAATGTGAAACATGCCACGATGCATCTTTTATCGGCTTCAAGCCTGAAGCAATATGTTTTTCCTAATCTTCGTCGGGCATAGGTCAAGGCATCTTTTCGGAAAAAATCATCCATGTCGGGGTCATCCCCGCATGTGAAGGGATTGCTTTCTGCAAGTATTTTTTCTGTAAGCACTTCAAAGGTGCATTGGTCGGCCAAAAAACTCATGATGAGATGATATCTCCTTGCGGTTAAGAGAATTTTGCTTTGGTGAGAATCTTTTGCATAGTCGCATAGCGTGGGTCTTTTTTGAAGTCACGCTCTTGCTGATTGTCGTGTTTTTTGTCGACTCGTTCAATTTCTTTACGGAAACGCATGGCGTCTTCACCGTGAAGAGTGGGAATCGCTTTTATTGCTGTTGCCATAATGTTTTGGTGTCTAGTTTGTTTGATCAGATGCGCAAAGTTACTATTTTTTTGATAATTAACCATGTGTTGAGTATTTTATTTTTCGCTCTATTACTCTTGGGTTCATCTTGTTCGGCTGCAGTTCTTCTGCGTTTCTTTTCGCTGGTGACGACATTATTATTATGGTGTTACAAAAATTCTGTGTAAATTTGTGGTATGAAACGTGTTTTAATTGCTCTTTGCCTGCTTTTTTCTTTTTTTGGCGCTCGTGCGCAGGAGCAGGAGTATATTCAGGTCGACTGGTATCCGTTGCTCACCGATAGTGTGGGCTTCAATATCACCAGCGGCGGCATTGCCTTTGGCTTTGTGGACGGCATCAGCAGCGAGGCCGATGTGAAGATGGGCCGATCGTTCCAAATCTCGTGGCTCAACGTGATTGGTGCGAAGTTCAACACTGGCCACGGACAGCGCATCAGCGTGGGTGTGGGCCTCGATTGGAAGAACTACAAGTTGGCCTCCAGCCAGCGCTTCGTGGTGGGCGATGGCGGCGTGAGCGTGCAGCCTTATCCCGCTGGCGCCAAGCCCTGCAAATCGCGCCTGAAGGTGTTTGCCCTCGAATTGCCCGTCATCATTCGTCAGCGCATCGGTAGCCGTGTGGACCTCTTTGCGGGCGAAATCACCAATTTCAATGTCCACTCCAGCATCGTGAGCAAGTGGGAGAGTGCCGAGGGCACCGTGGAAGAAGCCACCACCAAGGGCATCCACACTGCCCCCGTGACCTTCGACCTCATTGCCGGCGTGGCCTATCGCAAGGTGGGCGCCTACCTGCGCTACAGTCCCTGCCGCGTGATCAAGGAGGGCTACGGACCCAAAATCAACACCCTCAGCGTGGGCCTTGTGCTCGGGCTTTAAGACGATTTGTGGGTGTTTCATTTGCTTATTCGGGCTAATTCTCTTAACTTCGCATAATATTTTTTATCGCTAACAATCATAAACGCATTATAATGAAGAAAATTCTTTTCCTTTCGTGTGCCGCCTTGGCCATGCTTTGTGCATGCACCGGTGGCAACAAATTCAATGTGTCGGGCAAGGTGGAAGGCGCTGCCGATTCCACTAGCCTCTATCTTGAAGTGGCCAACAATGGCAGTTGGTTTATCCTCGACTCTACCACCACCAGTGGCGACGGCTACAGCATCAGTTACGACGCACCCGAGGTGCCCAACATCTACCGTCTGCGCTGCGCCGACAAGGCCATTTACTTCACCGTCGACAGCATTGAGAGCCTCACCATCGACTCTAAACTGAAGACCTTCGACCTCGACTTCAACATCGACGGTACCGACCACGCTAAGCAAATCTGCAAAATCGAGAAGGACGCTATCCTCTACGCCAAGGAAGGTACTCCAGCCGCCAAAATCGAGGCTTGGAAAAAGCAACTCGCCCAGCAGATTCTCGCCGACGAATACGGTTCGGGTATCGTGGCCTACTTCATCATCAACAAGTATCTCAACGGTCAGCCTCTGTTCGACCCCATGAACGATGCCGACATGAAGATTATCGGCGCCGTGGCCAACGCCTTCAATTCTTACCGCAAGGACGACCCACGCACGCAATACCTCGTGAACATGACCCTTGAGGCTCAGAAGCGCCGTCGTGCCGCTGCAGGCATCGGTGGTGGCACTCAGGTGGAAGCCGAGGTGGTGAAACTCTTCGACATCAACCTCCAGGACTGCAACGGCGCTCAGCGTTCGCTCGCAAAGGAGGCGCAAAATGGTCGCGTGATTTTGCTCAACTTCACCATGTACGACCAGTCGTTCTCGCCAGCCTTCAACAAGGTGCTCAACGACCTCTACACCCAGTATAAGGACCGCCTCACCATCTTCCAGGTGGGTCTCGACCAGAACCTGGGCGCATGGCGCGATGCCGCCAAGAACATCCCCTGGATAGCCGTCTACGATCCCGCCGGCGAAAACTCCAAGAGCCTCCAGCAATACCAGGTGTTCAGCATCCCCACCTCGTTCATCATCGACCGCAACGGTGAAATCCAAGAACGAATCCAAGACCCACTGCAACTCAAATCAGCCCTCCAGAAGTATTTGTAATTTACACAACTTCTCAAAATATCAAGGCGATACCCATCACAAAAGGGTATCGCCTTTATTTTTTGTTGCTAAAAATCCGGAGGTTCCGAAATTTCCGGAGGTTCCGGCTCGTAGACTTGTAGGGGGGCAGAGGAAAAACACGGTGGGGTGATTTAGTGGTAGAGGCGTCGCAATCCCGCTAGGGATTGGATGTGTGTAGGCAGGTATGCAGCGGAGGCGCTGCGAAATGGAGCGAAGCGGAATGAAGCGGCGCCGGAGCGAAATGCCTGCACCCGATGCACCCTCAAAATGCATTCCATGGGAATG
>JAUNCU010000260.1 GCA_030526455.1 Bacteroidales bacterium
AGAGGCTTCTAGGAGAGGCTTCCCTTACCCCAGAATCTTATTGATCAACGCCGTAACGTCGCTTACGTTTACCACGCCGTCGGCGTTGATGTCGCACACTTCGTCGGCGTAGTCGGCTGAGCCGAGGATTTTGTTGATGAGCGCTGTCACGTCGCTCACATTCACTTCGCCGTCGCCATTCACGTCGCCCACCTTAGTTTTGGGTGCCCACAGGTCGATGTACACCTGTTGGGTGCTGCCTGCTGTGGCGGGCGTGAGTTTCAGATAGGCATGGCCCGCTGCGAGGGTGTAAGAAGTAGCGGGGCGGAGGAAACTGTTGGTGCCGGCATCGAAGTAGAAACCGCCATCATCGGCTATCACGTCAGCCTTTCCCTTCGCGCTGCCCACAAGCAGATTAGTGCCGGCAGCGGGAGTGGCAGCGGGGCGCTCCAGTTTATAGAGTGTGTTTTGCTCATAACCTGTGATAATCACGCCTTCGCCATCGGCCGTAGCATCCACCTTTTGCGTGGTCACCATTCTCTTGGCGGCGTCGTAGGCTGTGGCTGTGTAGGCATTGATTTTCGCTTGTTTCCAGTCCACGGGGTAATCTACCGAGAAAGTGCTTACAGAGTCGCCGTTTTCTACCTCAAAGAATGCGTTCAGTCGACTCGTAAACGCTTGAATCCATGCTTCGCTAATACCCAATGTGCTCCATGAAGCCACATGCTTTTTATACTCCGGATATTCCTCTGCGCTCACATAGCACTTTGTTTTGCCGCCATAGAAATATTTGCCCACGTAACGACTGCCTTCGGATGGCGTTCTAATCACGAGTTCTTCAAGATAAGAGTTGACAAATGCCTTCTCGCCAATGTAAGTGCACGAACTTGGAATTTCACTTATATATCCCGTTAATGAATGGTAGAAAGCACTGTCGCCAATAAATTTCAGCCTATTATTGAGGTTGATTTTCCAGATTTTCGATTGTTTGAATGCTGAATCGCAAATGGTGTCGATATTTGCCCCTAAGTTGAAGGTGTAGCCTCTATCTACTGCATCGTAGTCGAAGTCGCTTACGTTAGGCGCAATTTTGGTGATGATGAATCCGTTCAATTCGCCGCGCATGTTGATAGGGCCGTAATAAATCTTGTTAGGAATCTCCACCAAAGTCAAGCGGCCGTTGTACTTTTTGCCGTTGATAGTTTCTTCTTTTCTGCTGTGGATAGTGTATTTTAAGTAGCCAATATCGCTGTCGAGAATGTCGTATGCGCCCTTGGTGATGAGGGGCCATTCTTTCCAGCCCACGGCGTTTTGGTAGGCTTCCACCGCGGTGTTGGGCACGTATAGATGATTCATTGCAGTGCCTTCAAATGATGTTTTGCTGATCACTGGAGGCGTTTCCTTGTTGAAGTACAATTCACTGAGGTAAGTACAGCCTCTCACCACGTCGTTGCCCCACTGTTTTACACCACTTCTGATGCGCAGTTTACTGAGTTGTTCCATATTACTTAGGGCATTATCTTCAAAGTTCACGGCAGGTGGAACGAATGAACTAATCACCTTGTTGCCACTGAATGCGTAACTGCCAATGGTGTTTAGTGTGTAAGGATACTTGCCGAAATAATTATTAGCGGGGCATTTAATGAGTTTTGTCTTGTCGGCATTGAGCAGCAGGCCGTATTCTGAAGCATAGGTTTTGTTGTTGGGATTAACCTCAAACACTTCCATTGCCGATGCCCCGTCGACGCTGGTGATGTCGATGCTGGCGACATTGGCGCCTAGTTTCAAGGTGTCGAGCGCAGCGCAATCTCCGAATGCGTGAGCGCCTATCGAAGTGATAGACGAAGCATAGATGTTAGCCACCTTAAGGCGTGTGCATCCCTGGAAAGCATAATTGGGAATAGCCTTGATTTTCAAGCCGATGCCGTCTGCCAGGTTGATGGCTTTGAGATTCGTGTTGCCGGCGCATGCGCTGTCGGCGATGGCCACCATGTTGTATTTGTAGTTCTCGAAGGTGTAGGTGCTTGTCTTGGGGGCGTAGGTGCTGTCGACCACTGCCGAGCCGCTCACGTTGAAGCCCACCATGGTCACTTCGCCGATGATGGTCTTGGAGGGTGCGCCCGTCACACACATGCGGGTGCCGTCGGTGGCGCTCCAGTCGTAGGCCAGCGAACTGCGCTTGATTTGGGCAAACTTGTTGAATGCGCTGGTGGAGGCGTATTTAGCCACCACGTCGGTGCCGGTCATGGGCACGTAGAGCGCCATCAGGAAGTTGCCGGGGAAGGCGGCGGCGTTGTAGTTGCTCATTTTGGTGGGGTCGGGGTTGGCGATATACACGGTTTTCAGTGCCGAACAGCCGCCGAAAGCATTGCTGCCAATCGCCCTCACCGAACTCGACAGGCGCACGCTCGTGATGCTGGTGCAGCCCTTGAACGCCGATTCATAGATGGTGGTGATACCATATTTCACGCGCACGCTCTGCAACTTGGTGTTGCCCGCAAAAGCGCTGGCTGCGATGGTGCGCACGGTGTAGATCTCGGTGCCGTTTTTCACTGTGGAAGGGATGTTGAGCGCAGTGACCGAAGCCCCAGCGCTGCTTAGCCCAGTCACTTGCACGGCGGCATAAGTCGACGCGGTGGCGTCGCCAGTCACCTTGTAGTTGAGTTCGCCCACGGTGAAGGTGTCGCCCACAGCCGCCGAAGCAGCCACAGCCACCACTGCCATGAGGAGGGAAAGTAGAGTTTTTTTCATTTTTCTATATCGTTTAGTTTGTTTATATTTCAGAAATAAACTTGTAAAAAGAGGGCATCATTGATTCTGCTCATAAATTCCTTACAGGCCAAGAAAAAAGTGCCTT
>JAUNCU010000261.1 GCA_030526455.1 Bacteroidales bacterium
AAAAATGCTATCGATTTTAAAATATTACACCCCTTCTGTAATTTCATTTCGTTACAGAAGGGGCGCTGTAAATAAAAACAAGAGCATTAATCTTGTGTTTTCAGTGACGCTGGTGGTGGGTTACTTGAGCGGGATGGGGCGCTCGGTTACGCCTTTGTTGCTGCGGGCAAACATGGCTCGAGCGGCGCTCACGAATTGGTTGCGCACTGCGCGCTCCTTGGCGCTGAGTTGCGCGTCGGGGGTGGAGACGGGCAGCACCACATACTGGCCGCGCTTGCTCATGTCGGGGCGGCTCACGAAGTAGAGCGAATAGTCGGTGCCGGCGAGCGTGGTCTTGCCATGATGCTTGGCGAGTTGGAGGCGCACGGTCATGCCGCCGGTGGTGTTGGCCTTGCTCATGTTGGAGATGAAGTTGCCCAGCGAGTACACCAGCACGTGCTTTTGTCCGCTTGCGTCGGTTCGCACCTCCATGGGTTCCACCACGTGTGGGTGTCCGCCTATGATGTGTGTCACGCCTTGCTTGAAGAGCCAGTCGGCGAGCGCACGCTGTTCGGCCACGGGCTTGAGTGTGTATTCCACGCCCCAGTGCATGCAGGCGATAATGGCGTCGGGGTTCATCGTTTTTGCCTTGGCGATGTCGGCAGCCATTTGCTTCTTGTCGATGTAGTTCACCACGCAAGGCTCGCGGGTGGGGATGCCGTTGGTGCCGTAGGTGTAGTTGAGCAGCACGATGCGGAAGCCGTTCTTTTCCAGCAGGAAAGGATAGTGCTTCTGGCGCTCTTGTGCATTGGCGTAAGAGCCCAGGTGGGGCACCTTCAGCGAGTCCATCACGGCGATGGTGCGGTTGATGCCCTTCGAGTAGCGGTCACACACGTGGTTGTTGGCCGTGAGCATCACGTCGAATCCCGCGTCGCGGCAGTCGAGCAGGAAACGGTCGGGCGAGCAGAATTGAGGATAGCCCGTGTAGGGTGGTCCCGCCAGCGTGGTCTCGAAATTGGCAATCGCCACATCGGCGCGCTCAATCTCGGCTGTCATATATTTGAAGCACTCGCTGTAGTCGTAGGTGCCGTCGGCCTTCTTTCCGGCGGTGATTTGGCCGGCGTGCTGCATCAAGTCGCCCGCAAAGAGCAGTGTGATGCGGTAGGTGCTGTCGGAGAGGCGAAGCGAGTCGGGCCTCAGCAGCGATTCGCTCAAGCGCAGCGAATCGGCATTGCCGCTCTCATGTTCACCTGCATGCGCCCTCAGCCCCGAGGCGATACCCACGCCCATCAGCACCAGCGCCGCCAGTAACGAAGTTTTAGTTTTCATTGTGTAGGATGGTTGAGAATAAATAATGTGTTGTTACAGTAGATTGTTATAAGCCACAGGTGAGGAAGGTGCGCAGGCCGAGGTGGGTGATGCCTTCGTGGGTGCTTCTGCTCACGAGCGGTGTCATGGAAATCACATATTTAGGGTGGTTGTCGCGTATGGCGGCCAAATTGCCGAATTCTCGTTTTCGGGTGGCTTCGTCGGCGATGATGTAGGATGCTTGCACATATATGCGGCCGCCTTCGGGCGAAGTGCACACGAAGTCGATTTCGCCCGCACGCAGTTGCCCCACATTCACTTCATAGCCCATTCTCACCAGGTGCTGATAAATCACATTTTCAATCACCTTCTCGATGTCGCCCTCGCGCGTTCCGCCCACCAGGGCATTGCGAATGCCGTGGTCCTCAAAATAGAATTTTTCGTTGGTTTCAAAAAGCCTCTTGCCGTGAATGTCGAATCGGTTCACCCGCCTAATCATGAATGCTTCGCACAGGTGGGCAAGGTAGGCGTTGATGATCGTGGACGACACTTTCTCTCCTGTAGCGTTCATGTACTTGGAAATGTTGCTTGTGGAGATGAGTTTGCCGGTGTTGTCGGCTAGATATTTCACCAAGTTTTCGAGAAATACCACATTCCTGATTTGGTTGCGAAGCACTACGTCTTTCAGCAGCACGGTGTTGTAGATATCCTTCAGGTGTTCTCGGGCATCTTGCTTGGTCAATCCCATCTTTTTCAGACCTGGCATGCCTCCGTATTCCAGGCATTTGGCCAAAGAATCGTCGCTGTCGTCGAGGTGGTGAAACTCAAGAAATTCGCCATAGTTCAGCGGCTGGATGTAGATGTTTTTATATCGGCCGCCTATCAATGTGCTCAAGTCGCTACTCAGCATTTTGGCGTTGGAACCAGTGACCACCACTTCCACGTTCGGCTCTGCGCCAAAACTTCTCACGCTCCGTTCAAATTCGGCGATGTCTTGCACTTCGTCGATAAGCACGTAGTTGAGTTTGTCGCTCACCAAGCGCTCGCCCACATAGGCGTTGAGGTCTTGGTAGGTTTTGATAAAGTCGAATTTCCGCAATTCCTTGTCGATGAAAACCACGTTGTTGCTACTGTGGCTCGATTTTTCATCGCGAATTTGCCGCAGTAGGAAACTCTTGCCCACGCGGCGTTGGCCTGTGAGCACCACAATTAAGTTTTTGCCAAAGGATTTTTCGATTTTATCGATATAGTTTTGTCGTCGTACTATCTCCATAGTTGTCGGCTATTTGTTTATTCCGCCACAAAAGTAATGTAAAAATTTCATTTATAAATAAAATTTGTATGGAAAATGCGTAAAATTTATTTATAAATAAGTTTTGTGTAATAGTTGCGTGAATTTCATTTATAAATAAAATCTGTGTAGAAAGAGAGGCTGGTCGAAAACTCGGGCTACTACCATGACCGACCCTCTCCGAGGCTCATTCCTTTGTGATTCCTCTATCTCCAAGCCGCGCTCGCGAATTGCTTCGC